>NZ_JBEPDU010000018.1:0-115396 GCF_040300525.1 Saccharopolyspora sp. NPDC000359
AGGTGTTCTCTGGCTTCCTTCAAGCGCTGGCCCAGTTCCCAACCGGCGAGCGTCGGAACACTGTTACGCACTCACGACCCTCACACCCAGCCCGCGCCGAGGCGCTCCAGCCGCTGGTGCAGTTCGGCGGGCCAGTCCACCTGGTCCAGGGTCGCGTAGTCGACGTGCAGGACGTCCTTGACGTCGCGGTCGCCGATCACCAGCACCCGCCGGTTCGCCTCCAGGACCACGTCCATCCCGTCCGGGCCGGCGAAGAACGACACCTCGAGCTCCTTGAGCTGCCCGTACCGCGGTGATCCGGCGAACTCGATCTCCTGGTGGAACGGCAGCTGCTGCCGGGTCCGGCGGAACCGGCCCATCTCCACGTCGGCGTGGTGCAGCCGGAACCCGAGCGACTCCACCGCCTCCAGCAGCACGTGCTGCGCGGGCAGCGCCCCGATCCCGATCGGGTCGGTGTCGGTCGAGTCGAACGACCCCTTGATCTCCAGCTGGGTGCGCACCGCGACGAACATGCCCGGCAGCGGGCCGTGCTTGTAGTGCGTGATGGGCGTCTCGAACGGCACCGGGGCCTGGAACGGGATCTCCACGACCTGCCCGGGCTGCAGGACGACGCCGCGCTGGACGTCGGTCCGCCCGAAGCCGCGCAGCTCCTCCCGCTTCCCGCCGGGGTACTGCCGCTGGCGCATGCGGCGCTCGTCGTGGTCACGTGGCAGGCGGTCCGGGGCCTCCTCCTCGACACGCGTGACGAACTCGACGAACACGCCGTCCAAGGGCTGCTGGACCTCCCCGCCCCGCAGCCGAACGGTCCCGCGCACGACCCCGCCGGGCTGCACCCCCGGCGTGTCCAGCACGGTGTCCACCTCAGCGCCACCCACTCCGACGGCGGCCAACAACTTCTTGAACATGCGGCCCAGTGTTCCGGTCCGCCTGCCGCCGCGTGGGCGAACGGCGGAATCCACTGGCCGCCCGGCGGAGGTGGCTCTGCCCGGCGAACCTCCGCCACCCGAGCGGCGAGCCTTCCACCTGCGGGGACACCAGAGCCGATCGCCGGTTCCGACGGGTGTCGATCGATTCAGCACCGCCGATCGCCCGCAGCGCCGGGGCAGGGCGGAACGAAGGTGCACCGCCCCAGCCGACGTGGAACCTGAAACCAGTTCGGCGGGGTCCGGTGTCGCGAAAACCCTTGCCGCGAATCGTTTTTCACAGCGGGCGTCGCGATCTTCCCGCACTTCCACTGGAAATGAGCAGCCCAGTCATCCGCACGAGTGGAGCACCATTCCCTATGGTGTGGCTGCGAAGGCGCACCGCCCTGAACCGATGCACCGTACATCTTGCCGATCGGCGCGCACCCCCCAGGTCCCGGAAATCCCGGACAGCCGCCGACCCGGCATGAACAACGGATGGGAGTTCAAGCACATGCGCACTACGCTTCGTCTTATCGGTGTCACCGCTGCCTGCGCCGCCGCTCTGGCCATCGGGTCCCCCGCGTTCGCGGGTGGCCACGGGGGCGACAACGCGGGCTCGTACGCCCAGGGCGGCGACGGTTACGGTGGCAACGGTGGCGTCGGCGTCAACGTCCTGAGCGGCATCAGCCTGCTGTCCAGCGGTGACGGCGGCAACGCCTCCGCGGGCAACGGCGGCGCCGGCATCGGTGGCGACGCCGCCTCGGGCGCGTTCAACGACTGACGCAGCGGTCCCCGGGTGCGCCGACCGGCTCCCACCGGTCGGCGCACCCGCGCGTACCCCCAGATCGAGTGACGTAGCCCTGCCGACCTGCGGCAGTGGGGAAAGCAGCACGCACCGGACTCCCGGAGAGGGCGAGCATCATGGGACGCATCAAGGTCGGCATCGAGAACAGTGCGGACATCGAGCTGCACTACGAGGACAAGGGCGCTGGACAGCCGGTCGTGTTGATCCACGGCTACCCGCTGGACGGCAACTCCTGGGAGGGGCAGCTGCCGGCCCTGCTGGACGCTGGCCACCGGGTCATCACCTACGACCGGCGCGGCTTCGGCGGGTCCAGCCAGCCGGCCACCGGTTACGACTACGACACCTTCGCGGCCGATCTGAACACCGTCGTGGAGACCCTGGAACTGCGCGACGCGGTCCTGGTCGGTTTCTCGATGGGAACCGGGGAGGTCGCGCGCTACCTGTCCACCTACGGCTCCGGGCGGATCGCCAAGGCCGCCTTCCTGGCATCCCTGGAGCCATTCCTGGCCATCACCGATGACAACCCCGACGGCGCGGCTCCGCTCTCCTTCTTCCAGAGCATCTCCGAGGACGTGAAGAAGGACCGCTACGCCTTCTTCACCAGCTTCTACCGCGACTTCTTCAACCTCGACGAGAACCTCGGCACCCGGGTGAGCGAGGAAGCCGTCCGCAACGCTTGGAACACCGCGGCAGGCGCCGGCCCGATCGCCTCCGCCGCAGCACCCCTGACCTGGCCCACCGACTTCCGCGCCGACATCCCCCGCATCGACGTCCCCGCCCTGATCGTGCACGGCACCGCCGACCGCACCCTGCCCATCGACGCCACCGGACGCCGATTCGCCAAGGCCCTGCCCAGCGCCCGGTACGTCGAGATCGAGGGTGCACCGCACGGACTGCTCACCACTCACACGGCCGAGGTCAACGAGGTCCTCCTGGACTTCCTCGGCCAGTGACCCCGGTGCCGCACGGTGGCCGCCCCACGCGAACCCTGGCAGATGTCTGGTCTGTTCGGGGACCGGGTGGAAGCCATGCCAGCCATCCCCGATGACGACACCCGCCGCGGGATCCTCGACGCCGCTCAGCGCATCCTGGTCCGCAAGGGGTTCTCCCCAGTAGGCATCGATGAAATCCTCCGCGCGGTCGGCGTGCCCAAGGGGTCCTTCAACCACTACTTCGGCTCCAAGGACGCCTTCGGCGAGGCGATGATTGGATACTCCGCCAACTACCTCGCCGATATGGACCGCACCTTCGCCGAGCCGAGCCTGACCTCGGCGCAGCGGTTGATGCACTACTGGCGGAACTGGCGCGGAACCCACTTCCACGCAGAATCCCTGGAAATGTCCTCTGCTGAATCCAAGCCAGTGCACTGATCCGGGCTGCCAGTACGAAGCCGCCGCTGCGCACAACAGCGGCGGCTTCGTCGTCCTGAGCACTGTTTCCACGCAGCATTCTTCAATGAGGTTGCCAGCCTCGTTGCGTGGCGGTGCGGGTGGCGGCCTCCCTCCGGGCATGCCAGACGCCGTCGAGCTGCGGGGTCGGTGTTGCCGATTGCATGCCCGATGCACGCCGGACGGACTGTCTTCGCCTGGAACCCAGTCCCGATGGCCCGATCTGCGAACCCGCGGCGGCGCAAGCGCCGAGGGTGGGATGCGCATCCGGGTGGAGGGTAGCGCTAGCTGCACTCGCGCTTTCCCGTACACGGGATCGAACGACCACCACCGCCCCGGCATGCTGGCGGTTCACCGCTCGATGAAGGGGATTCCGTGCTCAACCACCGAGATGGATCGCGCCGCCCCAGGCGCCGGACAGCCGCGCTGGGCGCGTGCATACCCGTGCTGATCATCGGGCTCAGCGCCTGCGAAGACGAGGACTTCCCCTTCGGCGGGGGAGGATTCGCCGTCGAAAGCACGGCACCGCACCGCTCTGACGCGGTCCAGGCGAGTTTGGACCGGTTGGTCCACGAGGACGGCTTCCCCGGCGTGCTCGCCGCCGTAACCGAACGCGACGGGCAGGTGCGCGACTACACCGCGGGCGTGGGCGATGTCGCCACGGGGGAGCCGGTGCCGGTCAACGGGCAGGTGCGCATAGCCAGCAACACCAAGATGTTCGTCGCCACCGTCGTGCTGCAACTGGTCGGCGAGGGCGAGGTCGAACTCGACGCTCCCATCGAGGACTACCTGCCCAACCTGCTGCGCGGCGACGGCATCGACGGCCGGGAGATCACCGTGCGGCAGGTCCTCCAACACACCAGCGGGCTCGGTGACAACGACGTGGAGCTCGCGGCGAACTACTCCGAGGTGCAACACACCTATTTCGAGCCGCAGGAACTGCTCGACGTCGCCCTGGCCAAGAAAGCCCTGTTCCCACCCGGAGAGGGTTGGGCCTACAGCAACCCGAACTACATCGTCGCGGGACTGCTCATCCAGAAGGTCACCGGCCGCCCCGTCGGGGAGGTGATCACCAAGCGGATCATCAAGCCGCTTGCGCTGTCCGAAACCTACTGGCCCGCCATCGGCGAACAGGTCATCCGCGGCGAGCACCCGCACGGGTACTTCCCCGATTCCAGCGGTGCCCAGGCAGACGTCACCGTGATGGATCCGTCAATGGCGTGGGCTTCCGGACAACTGGTCGGCACCCCCCGGGACCTCAACCGCTTCCTCACCGCGCTGCTCGACGGCGAACTGCTCAAGCCGGAACAGCTCGAACAGATGAAGACCACCGTCGAGGCGCCGAACTTCGACGCTACCGGCGGCGCCACCTACGGGCTCGGCATCGCCACCTTCCGGCTGAGCTGCGGCGGCACCGCCTGGACCCACGGCGGCGACGCGCCGGGTTACACCACCCGCAACGCCGTGACGGAAGACGGACGTGCGGCCACGATCGCCGCCACCGGAGCCATCACGGAACTTCCTGCGGCACAGCACATCGAACAAGCCCTGGACACGGCTCTCTGCTCGCAGCCATGACCTGCCGCCGGACAGAACCGGCTCAGCGACGGGATCGCCGCGCGGGCCCCACCGGGCTGGCCGAGCGGTACTGGAGCGCGTCATGACAACGGCGCAACCGCGTTCGCCAGCCGCTCCAGGTCCGCAGTGATCCGCTCGGCAGCGGCCGGGAGGACGACCGGGCGGCGGCGGTTCCAGGTCTTGACGTGCCACAGCAGCGCCTCATCGGCCCTGGCCAGCGCCCCGCCACCACACCTGGCGGCAGGAGCTCGGCGAGCACCGCGCAGGTGCCCTCGGAACCGCTCGGTGTGGTTCCCCACCAGGAAGGCCGCGACCTCCACGTCCAGGCACAGGGGGCCCGGGAAGCCACGACGAGCCTCGTCACCCACCACCTGGACGACCGACCGCAGCGACGGCCGCGCCCCGAGCGGGCCCGGCCGTCGGCTGGTCCAGGACGCGCCGCCCACGATCCCGGGCGCCAGGCTAGGTTCTCCTGGTGAGCGAGTACCAGTACTACGAGTTCCTGGCGATCGACCGGCCGCTGGACGACGAGGAGCAGGCCGAGGTCCGGGAGGTGTCCACCAGGGCGACGATCACCGACACCCGGTTCGTCAACGTGTACCACTGGGGCGACTTCCGCGGTGATCCCGTCCTGCTGATGAACAACTACTACGACGCGCACCTGCACGTGACCAACTGGGGCACCCACGAGGTCATGTTCCGCCTGCCGTGCGACCTGCTCGACCCCGACGTCGTCGAGGACTACCTGGTCGGCGGGGTCAGTTCCTGGGTCTACGACGAGTTCGTGGTGCTGGACTTCGTCAGCGACGACCTCACCGGCGAGTTCGCCGCCGACGACGAGGCCGAATCGCTGCTGGAGGAACTCCTCGGGGTGCGGGCCGAACTCGCCACCGGGGACCTCCGACCGCTCTACCTAGCCTGGCTGGCGGCCTACGGCGTCTGGGAACGCGACGAGTACGCCTTCGACCGCGACGCCGACAACAACCTCGAACCCCCGGTCCCGCCCGGCCTGGGCACGCTCACGGCTGCGCAACAAGCCCTGGCCGACTTCCTCCACCTCGACGAAGACCTCCTGGCCACCGCGGCCCAGACGAGCCCACCGGTCGAGGAGACCACCCAGGCCCCCTCCGCCCTCGCCAACTGGGTGACCGGCCTCCCCGAAGCGGACAAGGACCGGCTGCTCACCCGAGTCGTCCAAGGCGAAACCGCCGGGGTGCGAGCAGAACTCCAGCGCCGCTTCCGCGACGACACCTCCCACACCGCCCCACCCCGCCGAACAGTCGGCCAACTGCTCGACGAAGCAGCCCGCCGCCGCACCGGCACCGAAGCCGCGGGATGACCAGGCCAACCGCAACGGCGTGCCCCAGGCCCAACCCTGGGCCGCGTCGCTGGACTCCTTGGGTCGACCGGGCGAAAGACTGGATGTCGACACCAGGCGTCAGCGCGCCACGTTCTGCGGACCTGTCCCGCCAAAGGGAGAAGCCCAGGTCGTTGACCTGGGCTTCGTGGTGACCCGAACGCGTGATCCGGGGTCTTGGGGACTTGTCAGAGCTGGCCGCTGGCGTCGATGCGGACCGGCTTCACCGGCTTGTCGTTGCGCCCGGTCTTGTTCGCCTCGATCGCGTCCAGGACGGGGAAGCCGTCGGTCAGCTCGCCGAAGACGACGTGCTTGCCGTCCAGGAAGCCGGTTTCGGTGAAGGTGACGAAGAACTGGGAGCCGTTGGTGTTCGGGCCCGCGTTCGCCATGGACAGCAGTCCGCGCTTGGTGTGCTTGGCGGTGAAGTTCTCGTCCTTGAACTTCTCACCGTAGATGCTCTTGCCGCCGGTGCCGTCGCCCCTGGTGAAGTCGCCGCCCTGCGCCATGAACCCGGGGATGACGCGGTGGAAGAAGGAGTCGGCGTAACCGAATCCCTTCTCTCCCGTCGCCAGGGCGCGGAAGTTCTCGGCGGTCTCGGGCACGATGTCGGTGTACAAGCTGAAGACCATGCGGCCCACCGGCTTGCTGTCGATCGAGATGTCGAAGTAGACCTCGGGCCTACTGGTGTCGCTCATGCCCGCGATCCTGTCATGCCGCCCGCACCGTGGCAGTCGCGGACCTCGTTCACCCGCGCGTCGACCCCCTGCACATCTGGAGCCGTGCCGTCAGCGGCCACCGGACTCCTGCCCAGCAGCGGCTTCAAGATCTTCTGCGTGTTGGGCGCGAGGTGGGGGTGCGCGGCAGCCACGTCCGGGACCACCAGCACCTCACCCCAGCGGAACGGCCAGGCATACCGGTGGTCGATGGAGAAGGCCACCAGGTCGTCGAGTCCACCGGTGTGGTGGTCGGCGAGGACGACACCTTCCGGGAAGGCAGCTGCCCAGTGCGTGTCATCGAGGGCGAAGGTGGGCGGGGGATCCAAGACAGCGACCAGATTTCGACCTGGTCGTCGGAAGTCAGGCAGGCCGCTCGGATCCCGTCCGGCGCCCAATCCCACGAGAAGCAGTCGGCCTGGTCGTGTTGGCGAGGTTTGAGCCGCGCAGGCACGTCGTAGCGCTGCGTCGTCCCGTCGTGGACGCGCACACCGCAGTCGTGCTCGCCTAGCCCGTCCACCAGCGCCAAGCGTGGAACGTTCCCGCGCTGCCCCCACCGCAATCGCACAGATCCGCCCGGTGCACGTCCGGATGCCGCAGCAGGGCGCCGCGCTCGCGCAGCTTCTCGGTGGCCAACCGGTGGGCGCCGGTCACCCCTTCCCGAGCTTCCAGGGCACGCAAGGAATCCCGCAACCGAACCAGGTCCCGCTCAGCGTCGAAGCGGGCCCAGTCCGCCTGCCGCAACACCTCCTCCACCTCCGCCAAAGTAGCGTCGCGAGATCGCGGCGAAGGTCCCGGTGCGTGCGGCCGCGTCTGCCTCGTGATCCACAGCGGAGAAGACCAGGGAACACCACCGACGCCAGGAGGGCCCTCAACCCAACGGTGCCTCATCCGTGACCAGGCATTCCTGACTGGGACCGCCCTACGACAAGAAGCCCAGGTCATTGACCTGGGCTTTGCGCTCCTCCGACTGGACTCGAACCAGTAACCCTTCGGTTAACAGCCGAATGCTCTGCCAATTGAGCTACGGAGGAATGTTCTCTTGTTCCATCAGCTCGTCTCGCTGACAGGGACTACTCTAGCGCATCCCCCACAGGCCTCCCACAGGGGCCCCCTTTCATTGATCCACGAAGTGTTTTCGCAGGTCATATCCGGTGTGCAACCACGAAGAGGCGGCGGAACGGGAACCAGGTCACACCATCGGGGCGCTGCGGGTAGGCCGCTCTCAGACGGGGTGCCAGTTGCGCGCGGAACTCCGCCCACTCGTCGTCGTCCAGAACTGCGCGGACCGGGCGGAGCGCCGTTCCCGTCACCCATTCCAGGACCGGGTCCGGGCCGCGCAGGGCGTGGACGTAGGTCGTCTCCCAGGCGTCGACCGCGACGCCGAGGTCGGCCAGGGCGTCGGCGTAACCGAGCGGGGTGAGCACCGCATCCGTGCGCAGGACTCCCGCCCGGTCGCGCCAGCGCGGTTCGGCGAGCAGTTCGCGGATCGCCACGTAGGACGGGGATTCGAAGTTGCCCGGGACCTGGAAGGCGAACCACCCGCCCGCCGGCAGTTCCGGCAGCCAGCGCCGCAGCAGGTCCACGTGCTCGGGCACCCACTGCAGGACCGCGTTGCACAGCACGACATCGGTGTCCGGCAACGGTTTCCAGTCGCGGACGTCCTGGAGGCGGGCGGGGACCCCGCGGGCTCGCGCCGCTTCGACCATCTCCGGGGACGAGTCGGTGGCTTCGACCTGTGCCTCCGGCCAGCGGTCGGTGAGCAGCGAGGTCAGGTTGCCCGCGCCGCAGCCGAGGTCGACCACGCGGCGCGCCCGCTCAGCTCCGACCCGGGCCAGCAGGTCGTGGGCCGGGCGGTCCCGCTGCTCGCTGAAGGACAGGTACTCCTGCGGGTCCCACATGCCACACCTCCCAAGCAGTACGCTCGTACTGTATTCCTGGGGTGCGCAGTTGTCGAGCGTCAGCGCTCCTTCGCCCGCTGCAGCTGCTCGGCAACGGTGGCGGCGAACTCCGCGACCGCCGCCTCGTCCGCGCCCTGGTTCGGCCGCACCTGGAGCACGATCCCGTCCCGGCCGGGCACCTTGCGCTGCACGAACCACGCTCCCCCGCCGGGCAGGTCGCGGTGGTGGCGGGAGCGGATCGACTGGTTCACGCGCTCGTGCACGACGTCCGGCAGCCGCCTGGGATCGGTCAGCTGCAACCGGCGCCCCGGCAGGTCGCGCAGCAGCACCGCACCACCCGCCGCACCGGCCTCCTCCGCCTCGATCACGGTGAGCACGCCGTCCTTCCAGGTGGCCTTGCTCAGCAGGTGCCAGCCGACGCGGCGCCCCTCCGGGAGCCACAGGCCCAGGTGGGTGGCGACCAGCGCACCCTCGGCGGTCCTGGCCACCGCCAGCACGTGCTCCTCCGCGGCGAGCTCCCCGGCGAAGTCGGCGGGCAGCTCGGCCGTGCCGCTCAAGCGGGCGGCCAGGCTCCGCAGCCAGGTGATCACATCGTCCCCATCAGCTGCTCCAGCAGGGCCTTCCGGTAGCCCTCCAGCGCGATCATGTCGCCGAACAGCGCGTTGTACTCCTCGGCGTCCTCCAGCGGCGACATCCGCTGGACCTTCGACTTGATGTCCGCGATCTGCCTGCTGACCAGGCGCTCCTGCAGCCGGACGACCAGCCCGGAGATGTAGCGCGGGCCCTCCTCGGTCCGCGACTCCAGCTTCTCCACCGCCAGTTCGGTGAGCAGCCCCCGCGTGACCTGGTTCTCGCACTGCTGCGACACCGCGTCCACCAGCGCCGCCCCACCCAGGCCGGAGGTGCACCCGCCCGCCGCGAGCATCGCCCGGTGCAGCTCGGCGTAGACCGGTTCGGTGAACGCCTCCTCCGGCAGGGCGTCGTACATCGGCCCGGCCAGCGCGGGCTCCTGCAGCGCCGCCTTCAGCAGCTCGCGCTCCACCCACCGCGGGTCGTGCCGCTGCGGGCGCTTGGGCAGGTCGATGTCCATGCCGAGCGACTGCTGCGCCTTGTCACGCTGCGGGCGGCGCTTGGTGCGCTGCGGGGTGCCCGAGCTCTGCCGGACCCGGCGCACCACCTGGTTCTCGTCGTTCCACCCCGCCCACCAGGCGAGGCGGGCCGCGTAGCCGTCCCGGCTGGCCGGGTCCTTGATCTGCGCCACCAGCGGCACGGTCCGCTTCAGCGCCTGCACCCGGCCGTCGACCGAGTCCAGGTCGTACTCGGTCAGCAGGCTGCGGATGGCGAACTCGAACAGCGGCCGCCGCCGGGCCACCAGGTCGCGCACCGCCGCGTCGCCCTTGGCCTCGCGCAGCTCGCACGGGTCCATGCCGTCCGGGGTGATCGCGACGTAGGTCTGCCCGGCGAACTGCTGCTCGCCCTCGAAGGCCTTCAGCGCCGCCTTCTGCCCCGCCTCGTCACCGTCGAAGGTGAAGATGACCTCGCCGCGGAACACGTCGTCGTCCATCATCAACCGGCGCAGCACCGAGATGTGCTCGTCGCCGAAGGCCGTGCCGCAGGAGGCCACCGCGGTCGGCACCCCGGCCAGGTGCATCGCCATCACGTCGGTGTAGCCCTCGACCACCACCGCCTGGCGGCGCTTGGCGATCTCCCGCTTGGCCAGGTCGATGCCGAACAGCACCTGCGACTTGTTGAAGATCGGCGTCGCCGAGGTGTTGACGTACTTGGCCTGGATCGGGTCGTCGTCGAACAACCGGCGCGCGCCGAACCCGACCACGTCACCGCCGAGGTCCTTCAGCGGCCACAGCAGCCGCCGGTGGAACCGGTCCATCGGGCCGTGGCGGCCCTCCTTGGACAACCCGCCCTTGATCAGCTCGTCGAGCTCGAAACCCTTGCCCAGCAACAGCTTCGTCAGCTTGTCCCAGCCCGCGGGCGCGAAGCCGCACCCGAACCGCAGGGCCGCCGCCTCGTCGAAACCGCGCTCCGACAGGTACTCGCGGGCCTTCAGCGCCTCCGGTGAGCGCAGCTGCTCGGCGTAGAACTCGGCGGCGATGCGGTGCGCCTCGACCATCCGCGCCCGCGTGCCGCGATCGCGCTTCGGCCCCGGGGTACCGCCCTCGTACTGCAGCTGGATGCCGACCCGGTCGGCCAGCCGCTCGACCGACTCCACGAAGCCGAGGTGCTCGATCTTCATCAGGAAGGCGATGACATCGCCGCCCTCGCCGCAGCCGAAGCAGTGGAAGGTGCCGTGGCTGGGGCGCACGTTGAACGACGGGGTCTTCTCGTCGTGGAACGGGCACAGGCCCTTCTGCGCACCACCCCCGGCGTTGCGCAGGGCGACGTAATCGCCGACCACGTCGTCGATCCGGTTGCGATCGCGCACCTCGGCGATGTCGCTCTCCCGGATCCTGCCTGCCACGTGGCCCAGTCTAGGGGCCACGTGATCCGCCACGTCCGGGTGGCTCCGTTCCGCGCGGGGCGCCGCGCGCCGTGGGGCAGAATCAGCGGCGTGACCGCCAGCAGCACCGCGCTCGCCGCGGAATTCGACCAGCACCGCAACCGGTTGATCGGTCTCGGCTACCGGCTCACCGGTCGGATCACCGATGCGGAGGACGCTGTCCAGGACGCCTGGCTACGACTGTCGTCGGCCGACCGAGCGGGCATCCGCGACCTCGGGGCGTGGCTGACCACCGTGGTGAGCCGGTTGTGCCTGGACCGGATGCGCTCGGCGGCGGTGCAGCGCGAGCAGTACGTCGGCCCGTGGCTGCCGGAACCCCTGGTGACCTCGATCGACGACGACCCGGGCGACATCGTGGCCGGTCAGGACGACCTGCGGATGGCCGCCATGCGCGTGCTGCACGAACTGCCGCCCGACCAGCGGCTGGCCTTCGTCCTGCACGACGGCTTCGACGTGCCGTTCGCCGAGATCGCCGAGGTGCTCGGCTGCAGCGTGGTCGCCGCCCGGCAGCACGCCTCGCGGGGGCGGCGGGCGATGGCCGAGGCCGACCCGCCGCCGCGGGTGCCGCTGCCCGAGCAGCAGCAGGTGGTGGAGGAGTTCCTCGCAGCGGTGGCGTCGAAAGACCTCAACGCGATCACCCGCGCGCTGCACCCGTCGGCCGTCGTGTTCGGCGACAGCGGTGGCAAGGCCCGCACCGCCCGGCGCCCGGTGGTGGGCGTGGACAAGGTGGCGCGGTTCCTCGTCGGGCTCGTGCAGAAGTACGACGACGGGCTGCTGGCCGACCTCCGCATGGTGCGGGTCAACGGCGACCTCGGTGTCTACCTGCCCGGCTCCGCCGAGGTCGCGCCGCGCGTGTTCACCCTGGCGGTCCGCGACGGCCAGCTGGCGACGCTGTTCGACGTGGTCAACCCGGACAAGCTCACCCGCCTGCCCTGGTGGGTCAGCTCGGGTCGGTGATCCGGGCGAGAAAGTAGAGGGCCCCGGTTGCCTGGTGGCGGACCAGGAACAGGAAGGGGCGGTCCACCTGCACCCGGACCGGGTCGGGTTCGCGGACGATCGCGGTCAGCCGCATCATCACCGCCGTCGCGGCCGCGCCTTCCAGGCCCTTCTCGTCGACCTCGAGCACCGACTGGTGCAGCACCGCCGAGACCCGCAGCGACCGGTCGGTCAGCGGGGAGAAGTCCGCGGCCGGGGTGAACAGGTCGCGGACGCCGAGGGCGCCCAGCGGTCCGGTCAGCTCGGCATCACCGGTGACGTCGAACTTCGGCAGGAACAGCTCCACGCGCTGCTGCTCCACCGCGCCCAGCAGCCTGCTCAGGCGTGCCGCGTCGAGGTCTGGCTCGGCCTGCTCGAGGCCGTCGTCCGGGAGCAGCACCACCGCCTCGACGCCCCCGGCCGCGGGCAGGCTGACCACCTGCCAGCCCTCCGCCGCGGCGTAGCCGAAGCGCCGCGTGACGTGCATCGTCGGCACCTCGCGGGGGCCCGCCGGGGTGTGGAAGGGGCGCGCGGTGGTGGCCTTCTCGTCGAACGCCTCGCCCCAGGAGACCTTCAGGTACAGGGCGTTGACCAGCGCGGCGACCGTGTCCGGGCGCACCGACCCGGCGGGCAGCAGCTCCGGGATCAGCTCCCGGGTCGTCTCCGCCACATCGGAGTTGATCAGCTGCCGGGACTTCTCCGGGTCGGTGCGGAACGGGGCGTTGCGCACCTCGCTGCCCGGCCAGTCCTTGAGCGCGCGCACGTAGGACTCCTCGACGTGCAGGTCCTCGTGCGCCCACAGCGTGTTGGCCACCGCCAGCACTGGTGGTTCAGCCGCACCGCCCGCGGCCAGCTCAGCGGCGTTGCCGAGCACGTCGAGCAGCGCGGAGGGCTCCGCCCGCAGGGCTGTGACCAGCTCGTCGCGGGTCTGGCCGCCGGTCGCGCTGGCGGCCAGACCGAGGGCACTGGACACCGAGTACGGCGACCAGCAGAACTGCTCGTCCGGCGCCGGGGCGAGCTGCCGGTGCAGGGACAGGCTGAAGTCGAGGTGTTCGCTCACGGCCGCTGGGCTCCGTTTCCGCGTCGGCTGGCTCCGGGCTGATCCCGAGTCTGCCAGCCAACCGGGCAGCTCGACCGTCGCCGAACCACAGTTTCAATTGAAACTGTGGTCTGGGAGCATCCACCACGACGCGGCACGTCGTTCGTGGTCACCGGGCCGGTGACCACGGCCTCGACGTCCGGGCACTGCCGTCCCCTCCGCGCGATCCCAGTGGAAATCGGACGTCTGATCTCCCTGGAAGTTGCGAGAAGTGGCCACGGGCGTCGGCGTGTCGGGGCCCGACGCGCCAGGCTCGGTCAGCGGAGGGACTCCTCGATGTCGGAGAGGCCCATCAGGCGGAGCTCCTGGGCGATGTAGCTGGCCGCGCGCTGGGCGGCGGGGTCCTGCCAGTGCAGGTCGTTGACCCAGTCGGCCAGGTTGTCGGTGTTGACGTACGGCTCGCCGCCGACGACGAGCTTCTGGATGTAGTGCCGGTTGCGCATCGGGGTGTCTCCTCGCGACCCGGCGGTTTCGGGGACCGGGCCACTGGCGTCCTTCGGGGGTCGGGTGCCACCGGCGGTCGGGACCCGCCGGCCAACACTCTGCGTAAGCATCGCGGAGAATCCCAGATCAACTCGCCCCTTTCGGATGAACGTCACACGGATTTCGCCACGTTCCGTACATGCTTTCGATGCCACCGCACCGCCTGCGCGTCGGTCAGCGACGCCACCTGGTCCAGCACCACGCGCAACCGCGCGGCATCGTCCCCAGCCCGCCGCCACACCGCCGCCATCGCCGGGTCCAGCGACTCCGGGGCCCGCTCCGCCAGCGCACCCACCAGCTCCGCCAGCACCACCCGCTGCCGCTCCTGCATGCGCAACCGCAGCGGATCGCTCATCACGTACCGCAGCGCGACCGCCTTGAGCACCGCGACCTCGGCCACCACCGGCTCGGGAACGACCAGGTCAGCGCGGTACCGGGTGAGCGGCCCCGGCCCGAACCGCTCCAGCGTGCCGGTCACCGCAGCGGCCACGAAGCGCCCGACCAGCTCGCTGGTGAGCCGCTTGAGCGCCACCTGCGCGGTGAAGGTGCCGTCGTAGTCCAGCACCGACGCCACCACCGGCCACCGCACCAGCTCCGCCGCGGCGTGCTCCAGCAGCCCCGCGACGTCGCCGACACCATCCCCGCAGAAGTGCTTCGCCGCCATCCGGACGATCTCCGCGCGCTCGTCGGCGCTGGTCAGCGAGCGCAGCGAGATCCGCCCGGACAGCACCCCGTCCTCGACGTCGTGCACCGAGTACGCCACGTCGTCGGCCCAGTCCATCACCTGGGCCTCCAGGCAGCGGCGCTGCGGCGGCGCGCCCTGCCGGAACCAGTCGAAGACCGCCACGTCGTCCGGGTACACCCCGAACTTGGCCTCGCCGGAAAGCTTCGGCCACGGGTACTTGGTGGCCGCGTCCAGGCAGGCCCGCGTCAGGTTCAGCCCGCGGCCGACCTCACCGGAATCCGCCAACTTCGGTTCCAGCCGGGTGAGGATCCGCAGGGTCTGGGCGTTGCCCTCGAACCCGCCGCAGGCCGCGGCCAGGTCGTTGAGGGCGCGCTCACCGTTGTGCCCGAAGGGCGGGTGGCCGATGTCGTGCGCGAGCCCGGCGGTGTCGACGAGGTCCGGGTCGGCGCCCAGCGCCGCGGCGATGCCCCGCCCGATCTGCGCGACCTCCAGCGAGTGCGTCAACCGGGTGCGCGGCACGTCGCCCTCCTCCGGGCCGACCACCTGCGTCTTGCCCGCCAGCCGCCGCAGCGCCGCCGAGTGCAGCACGCGTGCGCGGTCGCGCGCGAACGGCGAGCGGTCGTCCGAGCGGGCGCCCTCCGGCACGGCGGTCTTCGGCTGCTCGGGGAGCAGCCGCTGCAGGTCGTGCGCGTGGTAGCCGGGGATCTCCATCGCGCTTCAGACTACGGCCGGAACCCGCCACGTCGAGGCAGCCCGCAGGCGTTTCGCGCAGGTGCCCACCGGGTGGGCGTCCCGACTCAGCCCAGGCCGTCGCCGGTGAGCTCGGCCGGGGCGTGGGTCAGCCGGTAGTACAGCAGGGCGGCGGTCTCGCGGGCGATGTACTTGAACTGGAACTCGCGGGTCTGCACCACCGGGCCAGAGCGGGCGGGCGAGGTCCAGGACTCCAGCCCGAAGTCGTTGGCCATCGTCCGGGCCCGCAGCGAGTGCCACGGGTCGCTCACGATCAGCGCGCTGTCCCAGCCGCGGTCCGCGGCCAGGTCCGCCACCGCCTGCATGCTGCCCAGGGTGTCCTCGCCGACGTCGACCTCGACGACGCGTTCGGCGGGCACCCCGTTCTCGCCCAGCCACTTCTTGCCCGCCTGGGCTTCGGTGAAGGCGTCGCCGGACTGCCGCCCGCCGACGGTGACGACGTACTCCACCAACCCCGCCCGGTACAGCTTCAACGCCTGGTTGAGCCGCGCTTCCAGCACGTCGGAGGGCTTGCCGTGGTACTGCGCCGCGCCGAGCACGACCGCGATGTCGACCGGGCGCCGGTCATCGGCCCGCGCCACCTGCCACACCCGGAACGCGGTGCCGCCGACGACCAGCAGCGCCACCAGCAGCGCACCGGCCACGACCCGGGTCAGCACCCGCCCGGACCGGGGCCGGTGGGCGGCGCGGTGGGGACTCACGCTGGCACAACCTCGCAGAACCGGGCCCGAGCCCGCTGGGCGGGCCCGGGCGAATCCCGCTCGGGACTCCCCGAGCGGGCTGGAGCCTCAGCAGCCGATCAGGCGGACCGCGAGGTACTCCTCCAACTTGTCGATCGCCACCCGCTCCTGGCTCATGGTGTCGCGCTCGCGAACCGTCACCGCGTGGTCGGACAGCGTGTCGAAGTCGACCGTCACGCAGAACGGGGTGCCGACCTCGTCCTGGCGGCGGTAGCGGCGGCCGATCGCACCGGCGTCGTCGAAGTCGACGTTCCAGTTGCGGCGCAGCGTCGCGGCGATGTCGCGAGCCTTCGGCGACAGCTCGGCGTTGCGGGACAGCGGCAGCACCGCCACCTTCACCGGCGCCAGCCTGCGGTCCAGCTTCAGCACCACGCGCTTGTCCACCCCGCCCTTGGCGTTGGGCGCCTCGTCCTCGTGGTAGGCGTCGATCAGGAACGCCATCATCGGACGGCCCACACCCGCCGCCGGCTCGATCACGTACGGCCGGAAGCGGGAGTTGCTGGCCTGGTCGAAGTACGACAGGTCCACCCCGGAGTGGTTGGAGTGGGTGGTCAGGTCGAAGTCGGTGCGGTTGGCGATGCCCTCGAGCTCACCCCACTCCTGGCCACCGAAGCGGAACCGGTACTCGATGTCCACGGTGCGCTTGGAGTAGTGCGACAGCTTCTCCTTCGGGTGCTCGTACTCCCGCAGGTTGTCGCTGCTGATGCCCAGCTCGGTGTACCAGGCCATGCGCTGGTCGATCCAGTACTGGTGCCACTGCTCGTCCTCGCCCGGCTCGACGAAGAACTCCATCTCCATCTGCTCGAACTCGCGGGTCCGGAAGATGAAGTTGCCCGGGGTGATCTCGTTGCGGAACGACTTGCCGATCTGGCCGATGCCGAACGGCGGCTTCTTGCGCGCCGTGGTCATCACGTTGGCGAAGTTGACGAAGATGCCCTGCGCGGTCTCGGGGCGCAGGTAGTGCATCCCCTCCTCGCTCTCGACCGGCCCCAGGAAGGTCTTGAGCATCATGTTGAACTCGCGCGGCTCGGTGAACTGGCCGCGGGTGCCGCAGTTCGGGCACGGGACGTCGGACAGGTCGTCCTCGGCGACCTCCTTGCCGGTGCGCTCGGAGTACTCCTCGGCGAGCTGGTCGGCGCGGAAGCGGTGGTGGCAGGACGTGCACTCCACCAGCGGGTCGTGGAACGCGGTGACGTGCCCGGAGGCCTCCCAGACCGGGCGGGGCAGGATCACCGACGAGTCCAGGCCCACGACGTCGTCGCGGCCCTGCACCATCGACTTCCACCACTGGCGCTTGATGTTGTCCTTGAGCTCGACGCCGAGCGGACCGTAGTCCCAGGCCGACCGGGTACCGCCGTAGATCTCACCGGACGGGTAGACGAAACCACGGCGCTTGCAGAGATTGACGATCGTGTCGATCTGGTCGGCGGGCACGTTAACTCCGGAAATCGTTCGCTGGATCAAGTCGAACCAGCTGGTCGGGCTGGAGTTTCCCAGCGTACCGATCGCGGCGCGGCGCGCGTTCGCCCGGGCCGTGGTGTCTTCGCGATCGTCCTTCCGGGGGTTACCCGTAGGATGGGTGCGTGGAGCGTCACTGCGCCATGGCACCGCAGTTCGACGGCCCCGCGCCCCGACGCCTCGGAGAGGAAGCGATGCCCGCGATCAGCCCGGATGCCGAGCCGGCCCAGCCGACCGCGCGGCCCGGCCTGGACCGCCCCGAGGACCACGTGCACTCCCCGGACCGGGCGGCGCGCCCGGCTCCGCTGCGGGACCAGCAGGTCCTGGTGGAGGCGGGCGAGCTGCTGCGGGCCCTGGCCGCCCCGGTGCGGATCGCGATCGTCCTGCAGCTGCGAACCTCCGAGCGCTGCGTGCACGAGCTGGTCGACGCCCTCGGCGTCGCCCAGCCGCTGATCAGCCAGCACCTCCGGGTGCTGAAGTCGGCCGGGGTGGTGCACGGCGAGCGGCACGGTCGCGAGGTCGTCTACCGGCTCGTCGACGAGCACCTGGCGCACATCGTGGTGGACGCCGCCGCGCACGCGGAGGAGACCTCCGCTGCCCGGGCGCGCGGGGCCGCGGCGCGCTCCACCGGACCCGACGGCGGACAGGAGACGGAGACAGCGTGACCACCGGTGAAGGCCCCGCGGTCGGGGTACCGGGACTGCGGGCCACCAAGCAGCGGGCGGCGGTGTCGAAGCTGCTCGACCAGGTCGACGACTTCCGCTCGGCCCAGGAGCTGCACGAGGAGCTGCGGCGGCAGGGCGAGGGCATCGGCCTGACCACGGTGTACCGCACCCTGCAGACCTTGGCCGACGCGGGCGAGGTCGACGTGCTGCGCAACCCGTCGGGCGAAGCGGTGTACCGGCGGTGCTCCAGCCATCACCACCACCACCTGGTGTGCCGCCACTGCGGCCGCACCGTCGAGGTTGCCGACCCGCCGGTGGAGAACTGGGCGGAGCGCATCGGCCAGGAGCACGGCTTCACCAACGTCAGCCACACCGTCGAGATCATCGGCACCTGTCCAGACTGCGCGGACTGACGGTTCAGTACTCGTAGGTGTCCTGCGGAGCCGGGATGGGGCGGAGGTCCAGGACGTCCACCGCCGGGACGTAGTCGTTGGCCTCCGTGGCCGTGCCCGGGCGCAGCCGGGCCGTCACCTCGATCCAGGTGTCGGCTGGGAGGTCGGAGAGCTGTGGCGCACCGGCGAGGTCGATCTTCACGGGTGCCGCGTCGGCCGCGCAGCAGGTGATGCGCATGCGCGCGAGCTGCGTGGTCCCCGGTGCCGGGTGCACGACGAAGCCCTGGAGGCGGACCGCTCGGCCGTTGAGCGCACCGCTGTCGTCCCAGATCACGCGGGTGAGGAACTCCGAGGTGCTCAGCAGCGGCGCCCGCTCCGGGGGCAGTTCCGGGAACAACGCCTCCTCCGGGGCCTGCGGGGCCGCGGCGCGGTCCCGGGTGACCGAGTCCGAGCCCAGGGCTGGCGGGGCCACCAGGAAGATCGCGAACACGGGCAGCAGCAACAGCCACGGGCTGCGCGAGTCGTGGTCGTGGTGCCGGGCGCCGCTCGCGCGGACGTCGCGGATGATGGCGAACACCGCGAGCCCGACCACGACCAGCCCGGACAGCAGCAGCCACGGGAACAGCGTCGGCTTGACGTAGCGCAGGTAGCTGCCGCCGAGCGCGATCTTGAGCAGTGCGCCGCCGAGCAGCAGCAACAGCAGGTTCTGGGTCTCCCGGCGCATCACGAACCTCCCAGCAGCACGGCGCCGACCCCGACGGCGCAGGCGATCGCGACCACGAACGTCGCCGGGGCGAAGCGGGCCGCGAACCCGCGCCCGAACGCCCCCGACTGCAGGGCGACCAGCTTCAGGTCCACCGCCGGGCCCACCACGAGGAACACCAGCTTGGGGAGCAGCGGCAGCCCCGGCATCGAGGCCACCACGAACGCATCGGCCTCGCTGCACAGCGCCAGCACCACGGCGAGCACGGCCATCACCAGCACCCCGAGCACGAGCTGACCACCCAGCGACTCCAGCCACTCGGTGGGCACGAGGACGTTGAACACCGCGGAGGTCAGGCCACCGAGCACCAGGAAGCCACCGGCCTCCACCAGGTCGTGCCGCGCGGATTCGGCGAACACGACCCAGCGGCTCCCGCCCTGCCGCGCTTCGACTCGGCGCAGCGCGCGCTCGGCGAGCCACTCGGTCCTGCCCAGCCTGGCCCACAGCCAGCCCATCGCGCAGGCCGTCAGCAGCGAGCCGAGGAACCTGGCCAGCACCATGCGGGGCTCGCCGGGGAAGGCGACCGCGGTGGACACCAGGACGACCGGGTTGATCGCCGGTGCGGCCAGCAGGAATGCCAGCGCGGCGGCGGGTGCGACGCCCTGCTGCACCAACCGGCGCGCCACCGGCACCGACGCGCATTCGCACCCGGGCAGCGCGAGACCAGCGGCGCCGGCGACCGGCACCGCCGCCGAGGCGTTGGCGGGCAGCGCCCGGCGCAGCGCGCCCGGCGGGACGAATGCCGCGATCAGCCCGCTGACCAGCACTCCGAGCACCAGGAACGGCATGGCCTGCACGCACACCGCGACGAACACGGTCGATCCGGTGCGCAGCGCGGGGACGTCCAGCAGCGCGGTCAGCTGCGACTGGAACACCGCAGCGAGCACGAGCAGGACGCAGAGCACCTCCATCGAGGTGATCTTGAGGCGCCGCGTGCGCGGCGGATCGGCGATCTCGGTCACCCGGACATGGTGCCAGTTCGAACTGATAATCGTTCGCACTAGTGCGCTAAGAAGTGGTCTCGACACTGCACGTGGTCGGATCGACCCTGGTCAACCGAGGTTCCGAGGTTGCGGACCTCCGGTGCCGACACACCGGCGCATCCCCCGGCTGGGGCGTCCCCCGCGATTTCCAGAGGAGGTCTCACCGAAACCAGGCGAGTCACCCGTAGTTACAGTTTCAACTGAAACTGTAACTACGGGTGAGCGCGGGAGCCGTGCCCACCGACCCCAGCGCCGATCACGAGCGCTGGTAAAGGGCACCTTCCGCCGACTGACTCGGCACGAGGTGCCCCGCCACCCCGGGCGCGAAGCGGCGTGTCGTCAGATGAGCAGGGACAGGCGCAGTTTCAATTGAAACTGCGGGTCTCCGGCGTGTCAGGTGCCCGACACGCCGGTGGTGCGGCGGGGGCGCCTCACTGAGATCAGCGCGGTGGAAACGGACGTGCGTTTTCCACTGGAACCGCGGCGCACCCAGGGGGGAGGGCCGGGGTCAGGAGGTGGTGCCCTCGGGTTCGGCGAGGAGCTCCGAGCGCAGCTGGGACGCCGTGGCCACCACGAGCATCAGCAGCGTGCCCAGCGGGGCCGGGGCCATGCCCTCCGCCGGGAAGGCGTAGCGCAGCGTCACGTCCATCCCGCGCTCGGTGCGGACCACACCCAGCGTGCCGAACAGCCCCTGCCCGGCCCGCTCCGCGACCGACTGCGCGAGCTCGTCCGTCGCCGGGAGGTCCCAGGCGACCACGCAGGTCAGGCTCAGCACGGTCAGCCCCTCGGCCAACTGCATCGCCTGCACCGCGCACGGCACCTCGGAATGTCGGAAGGTCAGCGCGCCGTCGTCGTCGACGTGCACGTCGTGGTAGGTCTCGAGCGCTTCCTTGGCCGCGGTCATCAACCGCGCCGTGGTCGCCGCCTCCTGCGTCATCAGTTGCCCTCCTGGGCGGGTTCGGCGTCCGCCGCCGCCCGATCTACAGCCCCGCCGAACCGCCGGTCCCGGCGCGCGTACTCCTCGCACGCCCGCCACAGGTGCCGCCGGTCCACGTCGGGGAACAGGGTGTCCTGGAAGACGAACTCCGCGTAGGCGGACTGCCAGAGCATGAAGTTCGACGTCCGCCGCTCACCGGAGGGCCTGATGAACAGGTCCACGTCCGGCATCTCCGGCTGGTACAGGTACTTCGCGATGGTGCGCTCGTCGACCTTGTCCGGGTTGATCTTCCCCGCCGCCGCCAGCCGCGCGATCTCCCGCGCCGCGTCGCCGATCTCGGCCCGACCACCGTAGTTGACGCACATGGTCAGGTTCATGACTTCGTTGTTCTGCGTGCGCACCTCGGCGGACTGCAGCTGGTTGACCACGCTGCGCCACAGCTTCGGCTTGCGCCCGGCCCAGCGCACCCGCACGCCCATCTCGTCGAGCTCGTCCACGCGGCGCGCGATCACGTCGCGGTTGAAGCCCATCAGGAACCGCACCTCGTCCGGGCTGCGCTTCCAGTTCTCGGTGGAGAAGGCGTACAGCGACAACCACTTGACGCCGAGCTCGATCGCCCCGCGGGCCAGCTCCAGCACCACGGCCTCACCGCGCTTGTGCCCCTCGATGCGGGGCAGGCCGCGCTCGTTGGCCCACCGCCCGTTGCCGTCCATCACGACCGCGACGTGGTTGGGCACGAACTCGGACGGCAGCGCCGGTGGCTTCTCCCCCGAGGCGTGCGGGGCCGGTGCCCGAACGGTCGGGTCGTCCTTGCCCCGCCCACGGCGTCGCAACATATCTGGCCACTCCTCCTCCGACTGCGTGCGGTGCTCATTGTCCCCGCACGCGTCGACCAACCGTTCAGCGCCCGTCCTCGGCGGTGCCGACCAGCGCGGCTTCGGACGCCCGCTCCCGGATCAGCTCCGGCACGGTCCGCTCGACCAGCGGCAACGAGCGCAACTGCCGCTCCATGTGCCACTGCAGGTGCGCGGCGATCAGCCCGCTGGCCTCGCGGTGGACTGGCGGCTCCGCCCGCTCGGCCGCCGACCAGTCGCCGTGCAGCAACGCCTCCATCAGAGGCAGCGTGCGCGTGGACGGGCGCACCGAACCGGCCGGGCGGCACCGCGCGCACACCGCCCCACCGGCCTGCACGTTGAACGCGGCGTGCGGGCCGGACTCGCCGCACCGCGCGCACTCGGACAGCGCCGGGGCCCACCCGGCGAACGACATCGCGCGCAGCAGGAACGCGTCGAGCACCTGCGAGGAGTCCCGCTCCCGGCCGGACAGCGCGCGGAGCGCGCCGATGGCCAGCAGGTAGAGCCGCAGCACCGGCTCGCCCTCCTCGGCGGCCAGCCGGTCGACGGTCTCCAGCACCGCGCAGGCCGCGGTGTAGCGCTGGTAGTCGTCGACGATGTGCAGGCCGAAGGCGTCCAGGGTCTGCACCTGGGTGATCACGTCGAGCGTGCGGCCGGTGTAGAGCTGCACGTCGACGTGGCAGAACGGCTCGACGCGGGCCCCGAACCGGGAAGTGGTCCGGCGCACCCCCTTGGCCACCGCGCGCACCTTGCCGTAGCGGCGGGTCAGCAGGGTTATGATCCGATCCGCCTCACCCAGCTTCTGCACCCGCAGCACGACCGCGGTATCCCGGTAGAGGCTCACCCCCACATCGTCGCACCTGGCGCCCGGACGCCTGGCGGGTGCGGCGGAGGTTCCGAGGGATCCGGTTCGCCCCCGGGACGCCCCAAGGTGCGAACCGCAGCCGCTGAGAGGAACGGATGACCTACCCGTACGACCCCTACAACCCGTACCAGGTTCCCGGCTACCCGCCACCGCCGCGCAACAACGGCATGGCGATCGCCTCGATGGTCGTCTCGCTCGCGGCGATCCTGACGTGCTACGGCGCGCTGCTCGTCGGACCGGTCGGAGCGATCCTCGGGCACGTCTCGATGCGAGAGATCAACCAGAACCCGCAGGCCTTCTCCAACCGCAGCATGGCGCTGACCGGCATCATCGTCGGCTGGTCGGTGTTCGCGTTGTGGGCGCTGATCCTGACGTTCGTCATCCTGGCGGCCACCGGCGTGCTGGGCGCGGCACTCCAGGAGTCGTTCAACTAGGCGCGCAGCGCCTCGAAGGGTGGGAAGGGCAGGTTCCGCAGCACGGTCCAGGCGATCACCGAGGCCCCCAGCGCCACGGCTACGACCTTCCCCCACCGCCCTGGCGGCCACATCCGCCGGGCCTTCCCCAGCTCCAGCCTCGCCCCGGCGACCAGCAGCACGAGCGCCAGCGGAACCAGGACGAGGACGGCGAAGGCGTTGTGGTCCACGGCAGCCACCAGGTCACCACGCGCCAGGTCCGCGATCACCCGGCTCCCGCCGCACCCCGGGCAGTCGACGCCGAAAGCCGCCCTGACCGGGCACTCGACCGCGAGGACCCCGCTGCCCAACAGGAGCCCGAGCGCCGCGGTCGCGGCGACTGCGCTCGCGGTCCACCGCAACCGCAGCGGGGAACGCGTCCTGGCTGATCGCACGTCGAACGAGGATAGCCAATTCGGCAGCGGGACCGGCACCCGATTTGCCAAGATCAGATGCACTTCCCATGCATGTGGACGGAGAACCGAAGTTGACCACGCCCCCGCACGACCCCTACAACCCGAACAGCGGTGGATTCCCGCAGCAGCCGTACCAGCAGCCCTACGGGCAGCCCGGCTACATCCCGGTGGTCGCGACGACCCCGGCCCTCCCGCCGAACAACGGGATGGCCATCACCTCGATGGTGCTCTCGCTGGTCGGCATCGTCACCGTGTGCGCGTGGATCGGCTTCGTGCTCGGCATCCTCGGGGTGATCTTCGGGCACGTCGCGCAGGGGCAGATCAAGCGCGACGGCACTCGCGGCGCGGGCATGGCGGTGGCCGGTCTGGTGGTCGGCTACTGCGTCATCGGGCTGCTGGTGCTCGTCCTGGCCCTGCCGTTCCTGATCACCGGATTCGCGGTGCCGCTGCTCGGCGCCAACTGATCACCACCCGGGTGGGCGGCGCGGACCGCCCACCCGGTGGGTCAGAAGCCCAGCTTGCGCAGCTGCCGCGGGTCGCGCTGCCAGTCCTTGGCCACCTTGACGTGCAGGTCGAGGTAGATCTTGCTGCCCAGCAGGGCCTGGATGTGCTTGCGGGCCTGGGTACCGACCGCGCGCAGCCGCTCCCCGCCCTTGCCGATGACGATCGACTTCTGGCTCTGGCGCTCGACGTAGACCACGGCGTGCACGTCGATCAGGTCGTCGCGGTCCTCGCGGGGGATCATCTCCTCGATGGTCACCGCCAGCGAGTGCGGCAGCTCGTCGCGCACGCCCTCCAGCGCCGCCTCGCGGATCAGCTCGGCGATGAGGGTGGTCTCCGGCTCGTCGGTCAACTCGCCGTCCGGGTACAGCTGCGGTCCCTCCGGGAGCTGCTGCACCAGCAGGTCGGAGAGCACGTCGACCTGGAAGGAGTCCACGGCCGACACCGGGACGAGGTCGGCGAAGTCCATCACCTGCTGCAGGTCCAGTAGCTGCTGGGCGACCTGCTCCTTGGGCACCAGGTCGGTCTTGGTGACGATGCCCAGCACCGGGGTGCGGCGGGCCACCTTCTTCAGCTGCTCGGCGATGAACTTGTCGCCCGGGCCCACCTTCTGGTCGGCGGGCACGCAGAACCCGACCACGTCCACCTCGGACCACGTCTCGTAGACCAGGTCGTTGAGCCGCTTGCCGAGCAGGGTGCGCGGGCGGTGCAGACCGGGGGTGTCCACGATGATCAGCTGCGCGTCCGGGCGGTGCACGATGCCGCGGATGGCGTGCCTGGTGGTCTGCGGCTTGCTGGAGGTGATCGCCACCTTGGAGCCGACCAGGCGGTTCGTCAGCGTCGACTTCCCGGCGTTGGGGCGGCCGACGAAGCAGGCGAATCCGGAGCGGTGCACATCAGAGCTGGTCACCGACCCATTGTGACGGCCAGGCCCGCACCCGTACCGCCCGGGGTCCACGGCCCCGGGCGGCAACCAGCGCCACGGCTTCCCCCGGGGAACCGCACCCCGTCCGGCGGGCCGGACGTCCGGCCTTCCGGAGGACCGCAGTTTCAATTGAAACTGCGAAACCCGGTGGCTGGGATGCGCAGTTTCAATTGAAACTGCGATCGGCGCGGACGGGGTGACGGGTCAGGGGTTGAGGACTTCGGCGACTTCGCCGCGGGCGTCGGCGCGCAGGATCGGGGCCTTGGCGGTGAGGTCGCGGACTGCCGCCGCGGAGTCGGCGTCGACGGTCCTGGCGTCGGTGACGACCGCCGCTGCTTCCAAGCCCTCCGCCCCGCTGGAGACCGCCGCGGCCACCGCCGCCTGCAGCGCCGTGAGGCGCAGTGACGGGAGGGCGACCGTGGTCGCCGCGTAGGTCCGGCCGTCGGTGTCGCGCACCGCCGCGCCCTCGGCGGCGCCGGTGCGGGCGCGGGCCGACCTCGCGAGCGTGACGATCTTGGCGTCCTCCGGGTCGATCTGCTGCGGCGCCGCCGCTTCCTGCTCAGCCACGGGTGTTGCTTCCCTCCTGGTCAGCACCGCTCAGCGGTGCTTGGTCGGTGTTGACCGGGCGGACCAGCAGCGCGTTGATGCGGATCCGGCCGCGGTGGTCCTTGCCGCCCTCGGCACGCACCTTCAGCCCGGCGATCTCGGCTTCGGCCCCCGGCAGCGGAACCCGGCCGAGGCGCTGCGCCAGCAGGCCGCCGACCGTCTCCACGTCGGAGTCGTCCAGCTCGACGCCGAACAGCTCACCGAGGTCCTCCACCGGCAGCCGCGAGCTGACCCGGACCGTGCCGTCGTCGAGCTTCTCGATCGGCCGGTGCTCCTCCAGGTCGGACTCGTCGGTGATCTCGCCGACGATCTCCTCGATGATGTCCTCGATGGTCAGCAGCCCGGCGGTGCCGCCGTACTCGTCGACGGCGATGGCCAGGTGGCTGCGGGACAGCTGCATCTCGCGGAGCAGCTCGTCCACCCGCTTGGTGTCGGGCACGAAGCTGGCCGGGCGCATCAGCCCGGACACCGGCGGACCGGCCTCGTCGCGCGCGGTCAGCACCGCGCGGGTGAGGTCCTTGACGGTCACCACGCCGACGACGTCGTCGACGCTCTCGCCGATCACCGGCACCCGGGAGAACCCGGAGCGCAGGCACAGCGCCAGCGCCTGCCGGGCGGACTTGGTCTGCTCGATCCAGATGATCTCGGTGCGCGGCACCATGACCTCGCGGGCCAAGGTGTCGCCGAGCTCGAAGACCGAGTGGATCATCTCCCGCTCCCCGGCGGCGACCACCCCGCGCTCCCCGGCCAGGTCCACCAGCTCGCGCAGCTCCACCTCGGTGGAGAACGGCCCCTCGCGGAACCCCTTGCCGGGGGTGATCATGTTGCCGATCAGGATCAGCAGCCTGGTCAGCGGGTTGAGCAGCCGGGCCAGCACGCGCACCGGCGCGGCCACCTTCAGCCCGATGCCGTAGGGGTGCTGCCGGCCGAGGGTGCGCGGCCCGACGCCGACCAGCACGTACGAGGCCACCAGCATGATCAGCCCGGCGATCACCACGGCCCAGGCTTCGGAGTCGGCCAGCCGCAGCGCGACCACCGTGACCAGCACCGTGGCACCCAGCTCGCAGGCCAGCCGCAGCAGCAGGAGCAGGTTGACGTGCCGCGGCCGGTCGGCGAGCAGCAGCGCGAACTGCTTGGCCCCGCCGCGGCCCTCGCGCACCAGCTCGTCCACGCGGGCGCGGGAGGCCACCGTGACAGCCGCCTCGGAAGCGGCGAACACCCCGGCGGCCAGCACCAGCAGCACTGCCGTGACCAGGAACGCGGTGGAATCGGAGAATTCCAACGCCAGCTCCCTCAGTCGGCAGGCGTCGGACCGCTCTGCGGCTCCGACTCGTCCAGGCCGACCGCGCCGAGCACCCGGTCGTCGGCGCTGCGCTGCGCTTCCGCGCGCTCAGCTTCGGCGCGGGCCTCGCGGAACTCGGCCAGGATGCGGTTCTGCAGCCCGAACATCTCGCGCTCCTCCTCCGGCTCGGCGTGGTCGTAGCCGAGGAGGTGCAGCACGCCGTGCACGGTGAGCAGGTGCAGCTCGTCGAGCAGGCTGTGCCCGGCCTTGCGAGCCTGGTCGCGGGCGAAGGCCGGGCAGAGCACGATGTCGCCCAGCAGTGCCGGGCCGGCCCCGGCCGAGTCGGGTCGGCGGGCCGAGTCGTACTCGTCCATCGGGAAGGACATCACGTCGGTGGGGCCGGGCAGGTCCATCCACCGCTCGTGCAGGTCGGCCATCACGTCGAGCTCCACCAGCACGATGGACAGCTCGGCGAGCTGGCTGACGCTCATCTTGTCCAGGGCGAACCGGGCGACCGAGACGATGGTCGCCTCGGGCACTGCGACGCCGGATTCGTTGGCGATCTCGATGCTCATGCTCGTCCTCGTCGCTGCCCGTTGCGCCGACCGGACCGGTCGTGCTGCTCGGCGTCTTCCAGTGCGTGCCAGCGGTCGTACGCGTTCACGATGTCGGTGACCAGCCGGTGCCGCACCACGTCGTGGCTGTCCAGCTGGGCGAAGTGCACGTCCTCGACCTCGCCGAGGATCTCCTGCACCACCTTCAGCCCGCTGCGCTGGCCGCCGGGCAGGTCGATCTGGGTGACGTCCCCGGTGACCACGATCTTGGAGCCGAAGCCCAGCCGGGTCAGAAACATCTTCATCTGCTCGGGCGTGGTGTTCTGCGCCTCGTCGAGGATGATGAACGCGTCGTTGAGGGTGCGGCCGCGCATGTAGGCCAGCGGTGCGATCTCGATGGTGCCCGCCTGGGTCAGCCGCGGCACCGACTCCGGGTCGACCATGTCGTGCAGCGCGTCGTACAGCGGCCGCAGGTAGGGGTCGATCTTCTCGTAGAGCGTGCCCGGCAGGAAGCCGAGCCGTTCCCCGGCCTCGACCGCGGGGCGGGTGAGGATGATCCGGTTGACCCGCTTGGCCTGCAGCGCCTGCACCGCCTTGGCCATCGCCAGGTAGGTCTTGCCGGTGCCGGCCGGGCCGATGCCGAAGACGACGGTGTGGTGGTCGATGGCGTCGACGTAGCGCTTCTGGTTCAGCGTCTTGGGGCGGATGGTCCGGCCCCGTCGCGACACGATGTCCAGGCTGAGCACGTCGGCGGGGGACTCGTCGTGGTCCGCGGAGAGCATCCCGACGCTGCGCCGGACGATGTCCGGGGTCAGCGGGCTGCCCTTGCCGATGAGCGCGATGAGCTCGGCGAAGACCCGCTCGGCGAAGGCCACCTCGGCGGGGTCGCCGGACAGCGTCACCTCGTTGCCCCGAACGTGGACGTCGGCGCTGAGCAGGTCCTCCACGACCCGCAGGTTCTCGTCGCGGGACCCGACCAACGTCAGCACGACGTCGTCGGGAACGGTCACCCTGGACTGCGCCGTCGCGGTCTGGGCTGTTGCCGTCTGGTGGGGTTCTCCGGACTGGGCGGCAGCGCCACCCGCTGCAATACCGGCCACGTGTGTTCGGGCCTGCTTTCTGCGCGTTCCGCGCGGGTCGTTCGGTCAGTTCTACCTGGCTCCGATGGTAGTCCACGCGGCAATCAGATTGCCGCCATCACCGCGGCTCCGAGGACGTGGATCACGCAACACCCCGGCGGTGCGGCCTCGCGACCGCACCGCCGCCGGGTGGGTCGGTCAGCCCTCGAGCGGGCCGCCGGTCAGGCCGCCGAGCGGTTCGCCGCCCAGCAGGTGTAGGTGGACGTGGAAGATCGTCTGCCCGGCGTCGGCGTTGGTGTTGAACAGCAGCCGGTAGCCGGACTCCTCGACGCCCTCCGCCTCGGCGATCTCGCGCGCCACGGTGAACAGCTCGGCGAGCAGCCCCGGGTCGGCGGCGGCCAGTTCCGCGGCGTTGCGGTAGCGCTCCTTCGGGATCACCAGCACGTGCGTGGGGGCCTGCGGGTTGATGTCGCGGATGGCGATGACCCGGTCGTTCTCCCGCACGATGTCGGCGGGCACCTCGCGCGCGATGATCCGCAGGAACAGGGAATCCATGTCGCTCATGCCGGAAGACTAAGGGGTGCCCGCGCGGCCCGGAGTGGTGCGGCCCACCCGGCACGCTGCGCCGCAACCGGGTCTGGGGGTGTTCCCGCCTGCGGCGCAGCTCTCGCCGGACCGAGGGGGGAGGTGTCCGGCGAGTGCTGGGGTCCGATGCCCCGTGCGGCACCGGTCGCGGCCAAGCCGCGATGTTCATCTTTCACCACCGAGCGTAGCGCTCCGTCAACCATTCGCGCTACGAGAACGGAAGAAGTTTTTGATCTTCTTAGCGGACCGTCACCAGGCGAACAAGACCACCACCGCCGGGTGGACCAATCGACACCCTGCTTCTTCCACGATGCGGTACCCAGGTTCCGGCGAATTCGAACCTCAATGGAAATCGGACACCTGATCTCCATTGGAATCGCGGAGATCAGCCCCAGCGGTCGGTGCGGACGCCGAGGGCGCCCAGGGCAACGGCGGCAGCGGTGGAGGCGCGGAGCACCGTGGGCCCCAGGCGCACCACGTGCGCGCCCGCCTCGGTCAGGGCCGCGAGCTCCTCGCGGGTGATGCCGCCCTCCGGGCCGACCACCAGCACCAGCTCGCCCGACTCCGGCAGGTCGACGGAGGCCAGCGGTTCGGTCGCCGACTCGTGCAGCACCAACGCCGCGTCGGCGCTGCCGACCAGCGCGGCCAGCTGCTTGGTGCTCACCGGCTCGGACACCTCCGGTGTCCACGCCCGCCGCGCCTGCTTCGCCGCCTGCTCCGCGGTGCTTCGCCACCGCGCCAGCGCTTTCGCGCCGCGCGGGCCGTCGTCCCACTTCGCCACGCAGCGGGCGGCCCGCCACGGCGCGACCGCGTCGACACCTGCCTCGGTGGCCAGTTCCACCGCCAGCTCGCCGCGATCACCCTTCACCAGGGCCTGCGCGAGCCGCACCCGCAGCGCGGGCTGCGGTTCGCGCCAGGTCTCGGTGACCGCGAGCTGCAGGGAGTCTTTGGCCGCGGCCACCACCTCGCAGCGCGCCAAGCCGCCCGCGCGGTCGGACAGCAGCAGGTGCTCGCCCGCCCGGAGGCGGCGGACGGTGGCCGCGTGCTTGCCCTCCGGGCCGTCCAGCGTGGTCGGCCCGACGGCGGGCAGCTGCTCGACAGCGAACACCGGCAACGAGGATTCCGACACGTTCCTGCCTCAGTCCGGGGAGCGGCCCCCCGCGGGGGGCCGCTCGCGGGGAGTTCTCAGCGGTGCCCGAAGGACCGGAACCGGGAGAACAGCCCGTGCCTGCTGCCGTTGCCGTTGGCGGTCACGGTCGGCTCGGGCTGCTCCTCGCCGCGCAGCGCGGCGAGCTGGCGCAGCAGGTCCGCCTGCGCGTCGTCGAGCCGGGTCGGCACCACGACGTCCAGGTGCACGTGCAGGTCGCCGTGCCCGCTGACCTTGCCGTTGGAGCGCAGCTTCGGCAGGCCGCGTCCGGTGAGCACGTGCTCAGTGCCGGGCTGGGTGCCTGGTTCGACGGCGAGCTCCTCCTGCCCACCGTCGAGGGTCTCCAGCGTCAGAACCGTGCCCAGCGCGGCCGCGGTCATCGGCACCTCGACGGTGCAGTGCAGGTCCGCGCCGTCGCGGGTGAACCGCTCGTGCGGCAGCTCCTCGACCTCGACGAACAGGTCGCCCGCCGGACCGCCACCGGGCCCGACCTCGCCCTCACCGGCCAGCCGGACGCGCATCCCGTCGCCGACCCCGGCCGGGATCTTGACCGTGATGGTGCGCCGCGCGCGGACCCGCCCGTCGCCGTTGCACTGCTGGCACGGGTCGGTGATGACCTCGCCGAAGCCGCGGCACACCGGGCACGGGCGGGAGGTCATGACCTGCCCGAGGAACGAGCGCTGCACCGACTGCACCTCGCCGCGGCCACCGCAGGTGTCGCAGGTCGAGGGCGCGCTGCCGGCCTTCGAGCCACCGCCGTCGCAGGAGTCGCAGAGCACCGCCGTGTCGACGGTGATGTCCCGGTTGACTCCGCTGGCGCACTCCTCCAGCGTGAGCTCGAGGCGCAGCAGCGCGTCGGAGCCCGGCTGGACCCGGCTGCGCGGGCCGCGGCCGCCGCCACCGGCACCACCGCCGAAGAAGGCGTCCATGATGTCGCCGAGCCCGCCGAAACCGGCGAACGGGTCGCCCATCCCGCCGCCTCCGCCGCCGCCGTTGCCCAGCGGATCACCGCCGAGGTCGACGACCTGCCGCTTCTTCGGGTCGGACAGCACCTCGTAGGCGGTGGTCACCTCGCGGAACCGCTCCTGCGCGGCCTCGTCGGGGTTGACGTCCGGGTGCAATTCCCTCGCGAGCTTGCGGTAAGCCCGCTTGATCTGCTCGGGCGTCGCGTCCCTGGACACGCCGAGAGTCGCGTAGTAGTCCCTGGCCACCTTCTCCGTACTTCCTCTGCTCGATCAACGAGTACATGCCGGTCCGGCTGGTGAAGCGTCACCGACCGACCAGGATCTCACCCACGTACCGGGCGACCGCCCGCACCGCCGCCATCGTGCCCGGATAGTCCATCCGGGTGGGTCCGACGACACCGAGTCCTCCCAGCACCATGCCATCAGAACCGTATCCGGTCGAAATCACCGAGGTCGTCTGCATCTCCTTGGCCTCGTTCTCCATGCCGATGCTGACCCGCACGGTGCTGGAGTCGCGGGAGGCGGCGAGCAGCTTGAGCACCACCACCTGCTCCTCGAGCGCCTCCATGACCTGGCGCAGCGAGTTGGGGAAGTCGGCCACGTTGTTGGTGAGGTTGGGGGTGCCGCCGAGCACCATCCGCTCCTCCGGGTGCTCCACCAGCGAGTCGATGAGCACGCTGCACACCCGGATCAGCGCGTCGCGCAGCTCCGCGGGGGCCTGCTCGGGCAGCTCGGCCACCGCCGCGGAGGCCTCGGCCAGCCGCTTCTCGGCCATCGCGGCGTTGAGCACGTTGCGCAGCCGCGCCACGTCGTCGTCGGTGATGACGTCGCCCAGGTCGACCATCCGCTGGTCGACGCGCCCGGTGTTGGTGATCAGCACCAGCATCAGGCGGGCCGGGGTGATGGTGACGACCTCGACGTGCCGGACGGTCGAGCGGGTCAGCGTCGGGTACTGCACGACGGCGACCTGCTGGGTGAGCTGCGCCAGCAGCCGGACGCTGCGCCGCATCACGTCGTCGAGGTCCAGCGCGCCCTCCAGGAAGGTGTGGATGGCGCGGCGCTCGGCGGTGGTCAGCGGCTTGATGTCGTGCAACCGGTCGACGAACATCCGGTAGCCCTTGTCGGTGGGCACCCGCCCAGCGCTGGTGTGCGGTTGGACGATGAAGCCCTCCTCCTCGAGCGCTGCCATGTCGTTGCGGACCGTGGCGCTGGACACACCCAGGTTGTGGCGGTCGACGAGTGCCTTGGAGCCGACCGGCTCCTTCGTCGACACGTAATCCGCGACGATCGCCCGCAGGACTTCGAACCGGCGTTCATCCGCGTTCACCCGCGCCACCTCCTCCTGCGTCCGCAGCACCTGCCCAGCCTGATGCGCCCGGGCCGCGCCCGGGTACCACCACCGAGTTTACGGTGTTCCCCGCCCGAGACCGAGCGCCGCAGGTGGGCACGGGTAGCCTGCCGGTGGCCGACCGGCCAGCGGTCCGCCACCGACGGGCACCGCTCGCCAGGAGGTGACCAGCACGTGATCTTCAAGGACGTCCGCGAGGGCCGGCCGTACCCGGAGCTGCGGATGTCCCTGCGGGACTGGGCCGCGGTGCCGCCGCGGCCGGTGCGGATGGAGGAGCTGGTCACCACGACCAAGGTCCTGCACCTGGACCGGTTGCTGAGCCCGGACTCGACCTTTTTCGGCGACCTGTTCCCGCACGTGGTCGGCTGGCGCGGCGAGCTGTTCCTGGAGGACGGCCTGCACCGGGCCCTCCGCGCGGCCCTCCACCAGCGCACGGTCCTGCACGCCCGCGTCCTGGACCTGGACGCCCCGCGCCCTCACGCGATGAGGCGCTGAACCACCCCGTCGGCGAGCAACCGGCCCCGGTCGGTGAGCACGCAGCGGCCCGCGGTGAGGGCGTCGCGATCGAGGAGCCCGTCGGACACCGCCTGCTTGGCCGCCAGCACCCCGGACTCGTCGAGGGCCGCCACCGGGAGGCCCCGCGCCACCCGGAGTTCCAGCATGATCCGCTCGATGCGCTGGTCCTCGGTGCTCAGGCGCTCCCGGCCCGCCGCCGGGGAGTTGCCCTCGGCGAGCAGCGCCGCGTAGCGGGCCGGGTGCTTGACGTTCCACCAGCGGACCCCGCCGACGTGGCTGTGCGCGCCCGGTCCAGCGCCCCACCAGTCGCCGCCCTGCCAGTAGCCCAGGTTGTGTTGGCAGGCCGCCGCGTCGTCGCGGGCCCAGTTGGACACCTCGTACCAGCGCAGGCCCACCTCGGCGAGCGTCCGGTCGATGAGCTCGTAGCGGTCGGCGAGCACGTCGTCGTCGGGCATCGGCAGCTCGCCGCGGCGGACCTTGCGGGCCATCGCCGTGCCGTCCTCCACGATCAGCGCGTAGGCCGAGACGTGGTCGACGCCGGTGCTCAGCACCGCGTCCAGCGAGCGGCGCAGGTCGTCGTCGGCCTCCCCCGGCGTGCCGTAGATCAGGTCCAGGTTGACGTGCTCGAACCCGGCTGCACGCGCCTCGCGGGCGGCGGCCACCGCGCGGCCCGGCGTGTGCCGCCGCTCCAGCACCCGCAGCACGTGCTCGGCGGCCGACTGCATGCCGAGCGAAACGCGGTTGTAACCGGATTCGCGGATCGCGGCGAAGAACTCCGGCGACGTCGACTCCGGGTTGGACTCGGTGGTGACCTCCGCCGCATCCGCCAGCCCGAAGGTGCTGCGGACCACCGCCAGCACCTCCCCCAGCCGCTCCGCGCCGAGCAGCGACGGGGTGCCCCCGCCGACGAACACCGTCTCCGCCCGCGGCACCGGCGCACCGCCCGCGCCCAGCACCCGCGCGCCCAGCTCCAGCTCGGCCCGCAGGCCGTCCAGCCAGCTGCGGAAGCTCGCCGAGGAGCCCAGCTCGTCGGCGGTGTAGGTGTTGAAGTCGCAGTACCCGCAGCGGGTGGCGCAGAACGGCACGTGGACGTACACGCCGAACGGTCGGGAACCGAGTCCGGTCAGGGCCTCGGGCGGCAGGGTTCCGTCGGCCGGGGCGGGTTCGCCAGTGGGCAGCTGAGCAGGCACAGCACCACTGTCTCACCATTCGGATGGGCCTGGACCGGCTGGTGGGCGCGTGGCACGCTCCTTCACGTGGGCGCAACATTGCCGAGGCTTCTGCTGGTTGCCCGCCGCTACGTGGACCTGCGGCGGGTTTCCAGCGCGCTCTGCCGCGCCATCGACTGATCCCGCGCTGCTGCACTGTCCAGTCGGCGCTGGGGGCGCCGGCAGTGCGATCCGTCACCGACGGGGATGACACGCGGCGCCGCCGCGCCTGAATCCCGGAGGTCGGACATGGTCCCCCCGACGGAAGCTGCCACCCGCCCCGCCCGCAAGCGCAAGACGCGCGGCGAGGGCCAGTGGGCGCTCGGCTACCGCGAGCCGCTCAACGCCAACGAGCGGTCCAAGAAGGACGACAACCCGCTCAACGTCCGGCAGCGCATCGAGACGATCTACGCCCACGGCGGCTTCGACTCGATCGACCCGGCGGACCTGCGCGGCCGGTTCCGCTGGTGGGGCCTGTACACCCAGCGCGCACCGGGCATCCCGGGGGCGCGCACCGGCACCATCGAGCCGGAGGAGCTCGACGACCGCTACTTCATGCTGCGGGTCCGCGTCGACGGCGGGGCGCTGACCACCGAGCAGCTGCGCACCGTCGGTGAGGTCTCGCAGACCTACGCCCGCGACACCGCCGACATCACCGACCGGCAGAACATCCAGCTGCACTGGGTGCGGGTGGAGGACATGCCGACGATCTGGCAGAAGCTGGAGGGCGTCGGGCTGTCCACCACCGAGGCCTGCGGGGACTGCCCGCGCGTGGTGCTGGGTTCACCGGTGGCCGGGATCGCCGCCGACGAGATCATCGACGCCACCCCGGCCATCGACGAGATCGCCGAGAAGTTCATCGGCGACCGGTCGCTGTCCAACCTGCCGCGCAAGTTCAAGTCCGCGATCAGCGGTTCGCCGCGCTGGGACACCGTGCCGGAGATCAACGACATCTCGCTGGTCGGCGTGGTGCACCCGGAGCACGGCCCCGGGTTCGACCTGTGGGTCGGCGGTGGCCTGTCCACCAACCCGAAGCTGGCCGTGCGGCTGGGCGCCTGGGTGCCGCTGGGCGAGGTCGCCGAGGTGTGGCAGGCGGTGGTGCAGGTCTTCCGCGACTACGGCTACCGGCGGCTGCGGCACCGGGCCCGGTTGAAGTTCCTGGTCAACGACTGGGGTCCGGAGAAGTTCCGACAGGTGCTGGAGGACGAGTACCTGGGGCGGGCGCTGGTCGACGGCCCCGCGCCGGAGACGCCGACCGGGGCGCGCGACCACATCGGGGTGCACCCGCAGGTCGACGGCAACTTCTACGTCGGGGTGAAGTCCCCGGCCGGGCGGGTCAGCGGGTCGACGCTGGTGGAGGTGGCCAAGGCCGCCGAGCGCGTCGGTTCCCGCCGGGTGCGCACCACGGTGGAACAGAACCTGCTCGTGCTGGACGTGGCGGGGTCCGAAGTGGACGGCCTGGTCGCGGACCTGGCCGAGCTGGGCCTGCAGGCCGACCCGTCGCCGTGGCGGCGCAGCGTGATCGCCTGCACCGGCATCGAGTTCTGCAAGCTGGCCATCGTGGAGACCAAGGAGCGGGCGATCGCCCTGGTCCACGACCTGGAGCAGCGGCTGGCCGACATCCAGGGCGACATCGCCGACCCGGTGACGATCAACCTCAACGGCTGCCCGAACGCCTGCGCCCGCACCCAGGTCGCCGACATCGGCCTGAAGGGCCAGATGGTGCCGGACGGCAACGGCAACCAGGTGGAGGGCTTCCAGGTGCACCTGGGCGGCGGGCTCGGGCAGGACGCCGGGTTCGGCCGCAAGATCCGCGGCCACAAGGTCACCTCCGCCGAGCTCGGCGACTACGTGGAGCGCCTGGTCCGCCGCTACCTGGCGCAGCGCGCGGACGGCGAGCGCTTCGCGCAGTGGGTGGCCCGCGCCGACGAGGACGACCTCAAGTGAGCCGGGCGACGCCGTTCTACTGCCCGTACTGCGGCGACGAGGACCTGACGCCCGAAGCCGAACCGGCCGGGGCGTGGAAGTGCCAGTCGTGCCTGCGGGTGTTCGCGGTGCGGCTGGTCGGACTGGCCCTGGGAGGAGACCGATGACCGCCGACCCCACCACGAAGATCGGCACCCGGCGCGGCGACGACGAGCTGCGCGCCCTGGTCGAGGAGGCCGCGCCGCGGCTCGCCGAGGCCAGCGCGCAGGAGGCGCTGCGCTGGGCCGCGGAGACCTTCGGCGACGAGCTGATCGTCGCCTCCAACATGCAGGACGCGGTGCTGGTCGACCTGGCCGCCAAGGCCAGGCCGGGGGTGGACGTCCTGTTCCTGGAGACGGGCTACCACTTCGCCGAGACCATCGGCACCCGCGACGCGGTGGCGCAGGTCTACGACGTGTCCATCGTCAACGCGATCCCGGAGCAGACGGTCGCCGAGCAGGACGCCGCCGAGGGACCGCGCCTGCACGAGCGGGACCCGAACCGCTGCTGCTTCCTGCGCAAGGTGGTGCCGCTGCGCAACACCCTGGCCCGCTACGAGGCGTGGGTGACCGGCGTGCGGCGGGTGGAGGCCCCGACGCGCGCGAACACCCCGGTCGTCACCTGGGACGACCGCAACGGCCTCGTCAAGGTCAACCCGCTGGCGGCCTGGTCGGACGAGGACCTGCAGCGCTACATCGACGAGCACGGCGTGCTGGTCAACCCGCTGGTCCCGGCCGGCTACCCGTCGATCGGCTGCCAGCCGTGCACGGCCAAGCCCGCGCCGGGCGCGGACCCGCGCAGCGGCCGCTGGGCGGGCAGCTCCAAGACCGAGTGCGGCCTGCACGGCTGAACGGCATGTTTCCGAGCTCGACCTGACTCGCGCAGGCGGGCCGAGCGGCTGCGCCGCTCCGAAGACACAGACACAGCAGCCCCCGAGACCGCAGGAGGGGACATGACCGCAATCGATGCCGAGGTCGAGCTGGCGGGTGACGCACCGCCACAGGTGGACAACCTGGACGCGCTGGAGTCCGAGGCGATCCACATCTTCCGCGAGGTCGCCGGGGAGTTCGACCGACCGGTGATTCTGTTCTCCGGCGGCAAGGACTCCACGGTGCTGGTGCACCTGGCGCTCAAGGCGTTCCGGCCCGCTCCGGTGCCGTTCCCGCTGCTGCACGTCGACACCGGGCACAACTTCCCGGAGGTGCTGGCCTTCCGCGACGAGCTCACCGCGCGGCACGACCTGCGGCTGGTGGTGGCCTCGGTGCAGGACTACATCGACGACGGGCGGCTGCAGGAGCGCCCGGACGGCACCCGCAATCCGCTGCAGACCACGCCGCTGCTGGACGCGATCAGCGAGAACCGGTTCGACGCGGTGTTCGGCGGCGGTCGCCGCGACGAGGAGCGGGCCCGCGCCAAGGAGCGGATCTTCAGCCTGCGCAACGCCTTCGGCCAGTGGGACCCGCGCCGCCAGCGCCCCGAGCTGTGGAACCTCTACAACGGCAGGCACCGGCCGGGCGAGCACGTGCGGGTGTTCCCGCTGTCGAACTGGACCGAGCTGGACATCTGGCGCTACATCCAGCGGGAGAAGATCGAGCTGCCGGACATCTACTACGCGCACCGCCGCGAGGTGTTCCAGCGCGACGGCATGTGGCTGACCTCCGGCCCGTGGGGCGGTCCGCGCGACGGCGAGGTCCCGGAGCTGAAGACGGTCCGCTACCGCACGGTCGGCGACGGTTCCTGCACCGGCGCGGTGGAGTCCGAGGCGTACACGGTGGACGACGTGATCGCCGAGGTCGCGGCCAGCCGCCTCACCGAGCGCGGCGCCACCCGCGCGGACGACCGGATCTCGGAAGCCGCGATGGAGGACCGCAAGCGCGAGGGCTACTTCTGACCGGTGCCGCCGGGCACACCGACCACGTCCTCATCGAAGACCAGGAATGGGTTTCCGAATGACCGAGACCACCACCCGCACCGCACCCGACAGCGGCACCGAGGTGACCTTGCCGGTGCAGACCGACCTGCTGCGGCTGGCCACCGCCGGGTCCGTCGACGACGGCAAGAGCACCCTGGTCGGGCGGCTGCTGCACGACACCAAGTCGGTGCTGGCCGACCAGCTGGACGCGGTGCACCGCGCCAGCGCCGACCGCGGCCTGGCGACCCCGGACCTGTCGCTGCTGGTCGACGGGCTGCGCGCGGAGCGCGAGCAGGGCATCACCATCGACGTGGCCTACCGCTACTTCGCCACGCCCAAGCGCTCCTTCGTGCTGGCCGACACCCCGGGGCACGTGCAGTACACCCGGAACACGGTCACCGGCGCGTCCACCGCGCAGCTGGCGGTGCTGCTGGTCGACGCGCGCAACGGCGTGGTCGAGCAGACCCGGCGGCACGCGGCCGTGCTGGCGCTGCTGGGCGTGCCGCAGCTGGTGCTGGCGGTCAACAAGATCGACATGGTCGACTTCGACGAGGCGGTGTTCACCCGCACCGCCGCCGAGTTCACCGAGCACGCCCGCGCGCTCGGCTACCGCGACGACGCCGTGGTGACCATCCCGGTGTCCGCCCTGCTCGGCGACAACGTGGTGGAGCGCTCGGCGAACACGCCGTGGTACGACGGCCCGTCGCTGCTGGAGCACCTGGAGCGCGTACCCGTGGCGCCCGACCCGCACGACGCGCCGTTCCGGCTGCCGGTGCAGTACGTGATCCGACCGCGCACCGCGGAGCACCCGGACTACCGGGGTTACGCGGGCCAGGTGGCGGCCGGGGTCGTCACCGAGGGCGACGAGGTCGTGGTGCTGCCCGCCGGGGTGCGCACCCGGGTGTCCAAGGTGGACACCCCGAACGGCGCCAAGCCGCGCGCGGCCGCGGGGCACTCGATCACCCTGCTGCTGGACGACGACGTGGACATCTCGCGCGGTGACCTGATCGCCGCCGCGGACGCCGCCCCGGAGCTGACCGACGAGCTCGACGCCACGGTGTGCTGGCTGACCGAGAAGCCGCTGCAGGCGGGCGCGAAGGTGCTGGTCAAGCACGGCACGCGCACCGCGCCCGCCATCGTCACCGAGCTGTCGGCCCGCTTCGACGAGCAGCAGCTGTCCAGTGTGGATGGTCCGGACGCGTTGCAGCTCAACGAGATCGGCCGGGTGCAGCTGCGGACCGCGGAGCCGCTGCCGGTGGACACCTACGCGGCCAGCCGCCGCACCGGCTCGTTCCTGGTGATCGACCCCGCCGACGGCACCACCCTGGCCGCTGGCCTGATCGGGGTCCCACTGGCGCCGTTCGCCGCGGGATGACGATGACCGCACCACTGGTGGCCGTCGCCCACGGCAGCCGCGACCCGCGCTCGGCCGCGACCATCCACGCCCTGCTGGACGTGGTGCGCGCGCAGCGCCCGGACCTCGACGTGCGCGTGGCGTTCCTGGACCTGTCGGCACCGCGCGTGGGCGACGTGCTCAGCGCGGTGCACGGCGACGGCCACGACACCGCAGTCGTCGTCCCGCTGCTGCTGGGCCGCGCCTTCCACGCGCGCGTGGACGTCCCGGCGGCCGTGGCCGAGATCCAGCATCGCTACCCGCGCTTCCGGGTGCACGTGTCCGACGTCCTCGGCCCCGACCCGCGGCTGGATGCGGCGGCCTGGCGCCGCCTGGTCGAAGCCGGGGCCGACCCCGAGGACCCGGAGCTCGGCGTCCTGCTGGCAGGCGCTGGCTCCTCCCACGCCCCGGCGAACCAGCTCGTCGCGGACGTCGCCGAGCGCTGGCAGGCGCGCACGTCGTGGGCGGGCGCGGTCGCGACCTTCGCCGCAGCCGCGCAGCCCGCGGTCCCGGCGGCCATCGAGCTGCTCCGAGCCCGCGGCGCCCGCCGCATCGCGGTCGGCTCCTGGTTCTTGGCCCCCGGCCTCCTCCCAGACCGCATCACAGCCCTGGCCCGCGACCACGCGACCAACCCGCTGGTCGCACCCCCGATGGCCGACGACGAGGACCTGGCGGATCTCGTCCTCACCCGCTACGCGCAAACCCTCGCCACCACCCCGCACCACCTCCCCACCGCACTGTGAACCACGGCGGATGCCGCACCTGCGGAAGCCGGGGGTGCGCCCGTACCGCCACCCAGGTGCACGTGGACGAGCCGAACCACTCCGCAGACGAGTGCGGTTGGGCCAAAAAGACGTGCGGGTGAGCAAAAGTCGACAACTGCGGTCGGGTGGGCAACGTCCGGGGCATGATGGCGCTCGTGTCCACCAGCTGGGTACACGATGACCGGCAGCGACCCGGAACACCCCGACATCCCAGGTCGCTGCCGGACCCGTCTTCGCGGCGCCGCGCGGGCGCCGCATGATCTCGCAACCGCACCTGATCGCGCGGGTGCGCCCGGAGTTCGCCCGCGGCGAGCGGGACCGGTGCTGCCACTTTTTCCCGCTGCCCGCCGACGGCGCCATCCCGGCCGTGCTGAGCGCCTACTGCGGGTTCGACATCCACCCCGGTGAGGCCGAACCGCTGGACGCCCCCGTCGGGATGCCCTGCACCGGCTGCCTGATGGCCGCCGCGCTGTCCTCCTGAGCGCTGAACCGGACGAAGAGGGCTGATCACCCGTTGACGGGGAGTCGTTCTCTCGAACACTAAACTTCACCCCATGTGGTCATGAGAGAGTTTGATGTCAGCGTCTGGGTGGGGAACCGGCCGCTCCCTGTGTTCGTCGGACCCGCCGGACCCGCGCTAACGAGTGACCGCCGTGGTGTGGGGGCGATCAATGCAGGGCTGGATGAGGAGTCGGGGACAACAGCGCGAGATGAACACGACGCAGCAGCCGAATCGACCGGTGATCACCCCCGCGATGCGGGAACAGGCCACCAAGCAGCCCAACACCTGGTTGTACGTGGTCGACCCGATCTTCACCGACCCCAGCGCCGAGGTGCCGCCGTGGGGCTTCATCGGGGGCTACCGGGTCGACGAGCAGGGTGAGATCACCGACGACTTCTCCCCCAACCCGAACTACCGCCCCTCCCCGGTCGCGCTGCGGCTGCCCGCGCCGACCAACGACGTCGAACGCGCCCTGCAGCTGACCACCACCGGGTACGCGCAGGGGCACGCGCTGCTGACCGCGATGCTCGACGCCGAGCTGATCCTGTTCGCGCAGCCGCAGGGCAGCGGCCTGTTCACCATGGAGCACGAGTCGGGGCGGCGGCAGCTGCAGGTGTTCACCTCCGAGGGGTTCCTGCCGCCCAACTGGAGCACCTGGCAGCGGATGACCGGCCGCCAGTTGGCCTCGCACAACCCGACCGGCATCGACATCCAGGTGAACCCGACCAGCCCGGTGAAGGCCCGGGTGCCCGCCGAGGACCTGGTCAAGGCCGCCGCCGCGGTGCCGCCGAAGCCCGGCGCCCCGGTGCACTCGCCCGCCACCGGCACCCCGGTGGTCGCGCCGCCGTCCCCGCCGGCCGGCACGCCGGTGCAGACCGGCGCCGCACCGGCGGAGCAGCCCGCGCCGCCGCCCGCCACCGACCCGACCGAGACCGAGTTCGGCCGCCGCTTCCTCGGCTCCGTGCTGGCCGGGGCGATCGGGGACGCGCTGGGCGCGCCGGTCGAGTTCTACCCGGTGGACCAGATACGCAGCCGCTTCGGCGCGATGGGCGTCACCGAGTACGACCGCACCGGCGACCAGCCCGGCGAGTTCACCGACGACACCCAGATGGCGCTGTTCACCCTGGAGGGCCTGATCCGCGGGCACATCGCGGTCCGGTCCGGGGCGGACAGCCCGCTGTCCGCGATCCAGCTGGCCTACCAGCGCTGGCTGCACACCCAGGGCTACGCGTGGATGCGGGCGGCCGGGCCCTACGCCATCAGCCACCCCAAGCCCAACGGCTGGCTGATCGAGCAGCGCGACCTGTTCGCGGTGCGCTCGCCGAACAGCAGCTGCATCACCGCGCTCCGCGAGTTCGCCTCGGTCGGGGCGCCCGGCACCTTCGAGCGGCCGATCAACGACTCGCCCGACTGCGGTGGCGTGGTGCGCGCCGCCCCGGTGGCGCTGTGGTCCGAGGACCCCGAGCAGGTCTTCGAGCTCGCCGCGGCCACTGCGGCGCTGACCTACTCGCAGCCCAACGGCTACCTGCCCGCCGGTGTCCTCGCGGTCATCGTCCACCAGCTGCTGCGGGAGGCGACGCTGGAGGAAGCGGTGCGCCAGGCCCGCGAACTGCTGGTGCGCTACGCCGACCACGAGGACACCGACCGCGCACTGCAAGCCGCCGAGGACCTCGCCCAGCAGGGCAGGCCGACCCCCGAGCAGCTCAAGGACACGCTGGGCGGCGGCTGGGCCGGGCACGAGGCCCTGGCGATCGCGGTGTGCGCGGCGCTGAGCACCGACAGCATCGCGGCTGCGCTGATGATCGCGGTCAACCACTCCGGCGACAGCGACTCCACCGCGGCGATCTGCGGCAACATCGTCGGCGCCCGCTACGGCGCGCCCGCGCTGCCGGGCGTCTGGCTGCGCGACCTCAAGCAGCGCGAGACCGTGGAGGCGCTGGCGAAGGACGCGCTGCTGGAGTTCGGCCCCACACCCCCGAGCGGGGACGCCTGGGCCGCGCGCTACCCGGCGGCCAAGGACGTCTCCGACCTGGACTTCACCTCCACCCTCCCGCTGGTCGGGTCGAAGCCCACGGCACCTGCGCCTGCGGCCGGACAAGCCCCGGTCGAGGAGACCGCGGTCGACGAGGAGCCGCCCGCCACCGAAGCACTCGCGAGTGCCCCTGAGGAACCGGCGCACGAAGAAGCCCAGGCGGACCAGGCCACCGAGGAACCGCCGCCGGTCGCCGAAGAACCGCCCGCAGCGCCGGACGCCGAGGAGCCCCCGGCACCGGTGGCGGAGGAACCGGCGCCCTCCGAGGAAGTACCCGCTGACGACGAACCTCCCGCAGCACCCGTCGCCGAAGAGCCCCCGGCGCCGGTCGAGCCCGCGACCGACGCCGTCGAAGAACCCGCCGCTGAGCCGGAGGAAACCGAAGCTCCCGAGGAGGCGAGCACCGAGGTCGACCCGGCGGAGCTGCGCGCCCAGCGGATCCTGGGCTTTTTGCTCGGCGGCGCGGCCGGGGACGCCCTCGGCTACCCGATCGAGGACGACTCGCTGAAGGACATCCGCCGCAAGTACGGCCCGGCGGGGCTGACCGACTTCGTCGACGCGCACCGGCCCGGCGGTTCGGTCAGCGACGAGACCCAGATGACGCTGTTCACCCTGGAAGGCCTGATCCGGGCGAGCATCCGGCGGCGGCTGTTCGGCGAGAACGAACCCGGCACCCAGGTCCAGCACGCCTACCAGCGCTGGCTGCACACCCAGGGCTTCGACTGGAAGGAAGCGGGCGGCCCGCTGGCCAGCGCCCCGCCGGACGGCTGGCTGATCCGACAGAAGGGGCTGTTCGTCCGCCGCGCGCCCGGCACCACGTGCATACAGGCGCTGCACGGCTACGCCAACGGCAACCCGCAGGGCTCCTTCACCAACCGGCTCAACGACTCCAAGGGCTGCGGTGGGGTCATGCGGGCGGCCCCGGCCGCGCTGTGGTCGGCCGACCCGACCGAGGTGTTCCAGGTCGGGGCGATGACCGCGGTCCTCACCCACGGCAACCCGAGCGGCTACCTGCCCGCCGGTGCGCTGGCGGTGATCGTCCAGCAGCTGCTCGACGGCCGGTCGCTGCCGGAGGCGGTGGACGGCGCGCTCACCGAACTGTCCACTTGGGACGGCAACGAGGAGACGGCGGCGGCGCTGCGCGCGGCGGTCGAGCTCGCCGCCGCGGGTGACCCGAGCCCGGAGCGGCTCCAGGAGGCCCTCGGCGAGGGCTGGTTCGGCGAGCAGGCGCTGGCGATCGCGGTGTGCGCGGCGCTGACCCACCCCCGGTCGTTCGCCGACGCGGTGGTGCTGGCCGCCAACCACTCCGGCGACAGCGACTCGACCGCGGCGATCTGCGGCAACATCATGGGCGCGGCGCTGACGGCGGAGGCCATCCCGCGGACCTGGCGCGACAAGCTGGAGCTGCGCGAGGTCATCGAGCAGCTGGCCGCCGACGCGATCCGGGAGTTCGGCCCGAACCCGCCGAGCGACGCCGAATGGCTGGAGCGCTACCCCATCGGTTCGGCCGAGCCCGCCGTCGCCGAGCAACCCGAACCCGCGGAGCAGGTGGCCGAACCGGTGGTCGTGGAGCAGCTTGAGGTCGCCGACGAGCCCGCGCCCGAACCCGTGGCGGCCGCGGTCGCAGCCGAACCCGCGGCGGTCGCGGTCGAAGCGGTCGAACCCGTCCCGGTCGAAGCGGTCGCCGAACAGCCCGCCGAGGACGCCGACGACGGGCTCTCCGACGAGGAGCTGCGGCTGCTCGCCGCTTGGCGGAAGTTCCGCGACAACGAGGAGGGCAATTCCTCGGACCTCACGCAGGACCTGCACAAGCTGCTCGTCGAGGCCTTCGGCCCGGAACGCGCGGCGCAGCTGATCGGCGAGGCCACCGAAGCCGAGGAGGAGGCCGAGCTGGTCGCCGAGACCCAGGTCCAGCTCGGCCGCGAGCAGCGGGTGGCGGGCTGCGTGCTGGGCACCGCGGTCGGCGACGCGCTCGGCGCGCCGTGGATGTTCGCCGACCTGAGCACCATCCTGCGCGAGAACCCGGAAGGCGTGCGGGAGATGGCCGAGGTGTTCGGCACGCGCGCGGCGGCCACCTCGCACGGGCAGCAGACCGCGTTCGTCCTGGACGGCCTCATCCGCAGCCGCATCCGCTCGGTGCTGCGCGGGATCAGCGCGCACCGGCCGTCGATGATCCGCGGCAGCCTGCTGCACTGGATGCACACCCAGGGCGTGAAGCTGCGCAGCGGCGTCTTCCAGCTCGGCGTGCTCGCCGAGACCGAGGTCCTGCAGGCGCAGCGGTTCCCGGACGAGGCGACGCTGACCGCGCTGGCCCGCTTCTCCGACCGCCGCGAGGTCCCGACCCCGAGCACCCCGCCGAACTCCGCGCGCACGACCGCGGCCACGGTGCGCGGCGCCGTCGTCGGCTTCGGGTTCACCTCCCCGCAGGACGCGATCATCCACGGCGCGGAGATCGCCGCGGTCACCCACGGCCACCCGGACGGCTACCTGTCCGCCGGGGCGCTGGCCGGGCTGGTGTGCTCGCTCAACAACGGGCAGACCCTGGTCGACGCGGTGCACGCGGTGCTGGCCGAGCTGGACCAGATGGAGGTCGCGGAGGGCATCACGCAGGGGCTGCGCTCGGCGGTCGAGATCGCCGGCAGCGGGCAGGTCTCGCCGACCCGCTTCACCGAGCTGGGCCTGGGCTGGCACGCGCCGGAGGCGCTGGCCATCGGCGTCGCCGCCGCGCTGGCGCACCCGAACTCGTTCGCGGACGCGGTGTCGCTGGCGGCCACCCACTCCGGCAACACGGCGGCCACCGCGGCGATCTGCGGCAGCCTGCTCGGCGCCGCCCGCGGCAGCGAGCAGATCCCGGCCGACTGGCTCGCCGACCTGGAGCTGCGGGAAGTCCTGGAACAGCTGATCACCGACGACCACCGGGCGCACACCGAGATCTTCACCGACCAGCCGGTGCCCGACTGGGCACAGCGCTACCTCGGATAACCCGCGTGGACGAATCCCGGTTGGACGACTCCGAACGAGCACTGCTGGCCGCCTGGCGCGCGGCCCGCGCAGCGGACCGCCGCGACCCGGTGGAACAGCGGCTGCTGGAGACCTGGCGGCGGTGGCGGGAACGGCCCGCCACCCGACCGCTGTGGGCGGCGGCCCTGCAGCACCGGCTCGGCGCGGAGTCACCACCGGTACCGGCCACCGGGTTGGCCGACCGCGACGGCCCGATCCCCGAAGCCTCGGGCCGCGTCCTCGGCATGCTGCTGGGCGGCGCGGTCGGCGAGTTCGTCGCCCTCGGCGAAGTCGGGCAGCGCACCAGCGCCCTGCTCTTCGCGTTGGAGGGCCTGATCCGCGCGCACACGCAGGCGCGCGCGTCCGGCGACGGCGACCCGGTCGGCTTCGCGCTCAGCGGTCTGCGCCGCTGGCTGCACACCCGCGGGGTCCCGTGGCAGGACTGCGGGGCGGACACCCCTCGCCCCAACGGCTGGCTGGTGCGGGAACGGCTGCTGCACTCCCCGCGCACCGACGAGCCGACGATGCTCACCGCGATGGCGCGGATCGCCACCGGACACGCTGCCGGGTCGCGGAAGCAGCCGATCAACAGCTCCGACGCCGCCACCGCCGTGCCGCTGGGCGCGCTCGCAGCGCTGTGGTCGGGAGATCCGGGTACCGTGTTCGCGCTCGGTGGTGACCTCGCCGCGCTCACCCACGGGCACGTCAACGGGCACAGCCCGGCCAGCGTCCTCGGCACCGCGGTGCTGTGGCTGCTCCGCGGCAACCCGCTGGAAACCTCGCTGCAGCAAGGGGTCTCGGGGTGGCAAGCCGCCCGCACCACCTTCGCGCACGCGCTGCGGCTCGGCCGAGTCAGCCCGGCCGGAGCCCACCCCGGACCGGCCCACCTCGACGCGATGCAACCCGGTCGCAGCGGCCTGGCCGCCCTGGCGGTCGCGATGCGCGTGGCCGTGGCCTGCGAGGACGACTTCGCCGCCGCCGTCCGCGCCGCCAGCGCCCACACCCCCAGCTCGGCGGCGCTGTGCGGGCAACTGCTCGGCGCGCTGCACGGCCCGACGGCGATCCCCGCCGACCTGCTCGACGCACTTCCGATCACCGCTCTGGTCGAGCGCATCGCCACCGACGCGGCGGCGGAGTTCGGCCCCTACCCGGACGAGTCCGACGACTGGGAGCGCCGCTACCCGACCACCGACACCGCCGAACCGGCACCGTCCACGACGGACTACCGGACCGGGCTGACCGCGGTCCCCCGCCTGGCCGCGTCCCGCGACCGGTTCCTGGGCGCGGTGCTCGGCTGCGCGGTCGGCGAAGCCCTCGGCATGCCGGTGGCCGCGGACAGCTGGGACGAGATCCGGGCCCGGCATGGCGCGGACGGCCTCACCGACTACGTCCCCGCTGGCCACCCCTCCGGCCGCCTCGGCAGCGACACCCAGCTGCTGCTGTTCTCGCTGGAGGGCACCATCCGGGCCAACATCAGCCGCCGCACCACCGGGACCACCGACCCCACCCGGCACATCCAGCACGCCTACCAGCGCTGGCTGCACACCCAGCACCTGAGCTGGCCGCGCGCGGCGGGCGAGTTCCTGGCCACCACCCCGGCACCGGACGGCTGGCTGGTGCAGCAGCGGGCCCTGTTCCAGACCCGCAACCCGGGCCGGACGATGATGCGCACGCTGATCGCCTTCGCCAAGGGCCAGCAGCCGATGGGCACTCCGGAGCAACCGGGCAGCGACTCCCCGGGCAGCAGCGCGATCATGCGCGCGGTCCCGGCGGCGCTGTGGAGCAGCGACCCGGCCGAGGTGTTCGACGTCGGGATGCGCACCGCGGCACTGACCCACGGCCACCCGACGGCCCGGCTGAGCGCGGGCGCGCTGGCCTTCCTGGTGTCCCGGTTGCTCGCCGGTGAACCGCTGGGCACCGCCGTGGACGAGGTGCTGGACCAGCTCGCCCCGCACTCCGGGCACGAGGAGGTCACCCGCCGGATCAGCGCGGCGGTCCGGCTCTCCCGCGAGGGCCGGGTGCCGCCGACCGACCTGGAGCGCAGCCTGGGCACCGGCTCGACCGCGGCGGAATCCCTCGCCATCGGCCTGCACGCGGCGCTGATCAGCGACGGCGACTTCGACGCCGCGCTGCCGGTGTCGGTCAACCACTCCGGCAACAGCGCGACCACCGGAGCGGTCTGCGGCAGCCTGGTCGGCGCGGTGGCCGGTGCCCGGCGCATCCCGGAGCGCTGGACGTCGGAGCTGGAGCTGCACGAGGTGATCGAACGCCTCGCCCACGACGCGGTCCTGGAGTTCGGCCCCCGTCCCCCAGCCTGGGCCGACCGCTACCCCCCGACCTGACCCCCGCGCACGCGATCTCACCGGAATCGCGCTCGGCTCGGCGGTGGGTGGGGACGTCCCGGCAGATCGCCCGGTGCCGGGGAGCCTCCGCCGCGGGTCAGGACCCGTGCCCGGTGGGACGTGGATCACTGGTCCGGTCGTGGTGGGCGCGGTTAACGTGCCTGTCATGGATGAACTCGTGCACTTGGCGGTGGCCGACGGGGTCGCCACGATCACCCTGGACTCGCCGCGCAACCGCAACGCCCTCTCCGCCCAGCTGCGCCGGGAGCTGCGGGCGCACCTGTCGACCGCGCTCGCCGACGACGCGGTGCGCGTGATCGTCCTGGACCACACCGGCCCGGTGTTCTGCGCCGGGATGGACCTCAAGGAGTCGCGCTCGGCCGACGCCGAGAACCAGGGCGTGCAGGAGTTCCCGGCGATTCTGGAGCAGCTGTGGACCAGCCCCAAGCCGGTCGTGGCCAAGCTCGCCGGACCGGCCCGCGCCGGTGGGGTGGGCATCATCGCGGCCTGCGACATCGCCGTCGCGGTGGACACCGCCACCTTCGCCTTCTCCGAGGTGCGCATCGGCGTGGTGCCCGCGGTGATCTCGGTGACCGTGCTGCCCCGGCTGACCGCCCGCCAGGCGCACGAGCTGTTCCTCACCGGCGAGACCTTCGACGCCCGCCGCGCGGCCGAGATCGGTCTGATCAACTCCGCGGTTCCCGCCGACGAGCTGGACGCGGAGGTCAAGCGCTACGCCGACATGCTCGCCCTCGGTGCCCCGAAGGCCCTGGCGGCGACCAAGGAGATGCTGACCGCCCAGCGCCCGGCGGCGATGGGCGAGGCCTTCGAGCAGATGTTGGAGCTCTCCGCCGAGCACTTCGCGGGCGAGGAGGGCCAGGAGGGCATGCGGGCCTTCGCCGAGAAGCGCAAGCCGTCCTGGGTGCCCGACGCCCTCAAGTGACCTGACGCCTCAGGCGCCTTCGCCACTGAGGTCCCACGGCCCATCCGCGCCCGCCGTCAGCAGGTCCGGGGTGATCGTCACGGGGAGGGGAAGTCAGTGGCGAAGGCGTCTTTCCCAACAGCCTCCTGCACCACGCGGTAGTCACCGCCACCCATACGGAGCTCGAACGTCCTCGGCGTGTCCAGCAATGAGTCGACGACCCAGCACCGCCTCGATGAGCGGATGCCCGCTGAGTGGCGCTGGAGACACGTCAAGCCTCCCGTCGACCAGCTCGTAGCGGTACCCGTCATCGGGTAGTCGCTCCAGGTCGTCGACGGTCATCGGCCCGTGCTGCTCGTCCGCCCAACTGCTCACGACAGTCGTACTGCCTCCTGTTCCGCACAGCAGCCAGTACCACGACGGGCCCGGTTTCCCGATCGAGCGATCAGTCCTTGGTCAGGACCGAGGTGAAGGTGCGGCCGCAGATCGGGTGCTCGGCCGCGTCGCGCAGGACCGCGTTGATCCGGCTGAACGCCTTGGGGTCGTGCTCGGCCAGGGACTTGGACCCCGACCAGATCAGCACGTGCTCGCCCTCGGACAGCCAGGACAGGTCGGTCAGGCAGTCGTAGAGGGCGTCCAGGTTGCGGCCGGTCCACTCCGGGAAGTTCAGGACCGCCGCGATGCCCTCGAGCGCGGTGCGCTTGCTGATCAGGTCCGAACCGTCGAGGACGTGCGCGGTCGCCCCGCGCTGCTCAGCTTCCCGGACGGCCTCGCGCGCCGTGATGTCGGCGGAGGGGTGTTCCACCTCGCTCACCGGCTGCTCCTTCCGCACCCTGCTGGCCCATTTAGTCGCAAACATCGCACTCAACCCGTGGTGTCGACAACCACGAAGGACTCGTAGTGATCGCTGGTGTAGTAAAGCTCAGAACGGTCACCGGTGACCAGACGTCGGGCGCCGCGGTCGCGGGAGCCCGGCGTCGGCACGGTGTACTCGTGGTAGTAGCCCGCCTCCTGGTCGGGCAGGATGCCCTCCCGGTTGCCGAACACGGTGCCGTCCTTGCCCGGGTGGGGGAACGGTCCGTTGCGCTGGATGAGCTGCCAGGTCTTGTCGACCTCCGGTGGGAGCGTGGACAGCTTCTCCACCGGCAGGCCGGATTCGGCGCCGGGAACGGCCGCGACCGGCTGGCTGCCGGCGGGCGCGGGGTCGGTGGCGGCGTAGTCGCGGACGAACCAGCCGATGACGACCAGGGCGATGAGCCCGATCAGCGCCGTCGAGATGCGCTTGCGCGAGGTCACGCCGTCTCCTTCCGACCCCGGGCCGGTTCGCCGTCGCGGCGGCCGACCGGGGGTTCGGCGTCCCGCACGCGGGTCAGCTTCGCACCCAGGCCGTCGATGCCGCGATCGATCACGCGGGCCAGGCCCCAGCACAGCGGCAGCAGCACGGCGAAGACCAGTGCCACCTGCAACGGGTAGGGCAGCTGCACGAGCCACAGCTCGACGCCGTCGTACCACTCGACAAGCCACTCCAACACAAGGCGCCAGGGTACGCCCGGCCCGGCGGGCCGCTGCGCCACCCCGCCCTCCGGGACCGCGCCGGGTTTCGCCGGTTTCGCGAAGACCACGTCGGCACCCCCACCGCTGGCCCGATCGCACCGGCCGAACGGGCACGGCACCAAAAATGACTTGCCATGGCACCACAGTGGTGCCATTGTTGTGCCACCGAGGGGCCGCGACCCCGAACATCCCGCCGCAGGAGGGGAAAATCCATGACGACGCTCGCCGAGCAGTGGGGCATCGACCACCAGCAGTTCTGGATGCACGGGCGGCAGCCGGAGCACCCGGTGCGGTTCGACGAGTCGAGGCAGCTGTGGGCCGTCTCCGGCTATCCGGAGGCCGTCCAGGTCCTCGGCGACCCGCAGCGCTTCTCCTCGAACGTCGTGCCGCTGCTGCCAGTGGAACCGGACCCGGCGCTCACCGACGGCAACCTGATCCAACTGGACCCGCCGGGCCACCGGGAGCTGCGCGGCCTGGTCAGCCACGCGTTCACGCGCAAGGTGGTGGCCGACCTCGAACCGCGGATCGCGGAGGTCACCGGCGAACTGCTCGACGAGCTCACCGGACTGGAGCGGTTCGACCTGGTCAGCGGGCTCGCCTACCCACTACCGGTGATCGTCGTGGCCGAGCTGCTGGGGGTGCCCAGCAGCGACCGGGAGCTGTTCACGAAGTGGGCGGGCGCGCTGTTCGCCAACCAGTCCGCGCTCTCGCTGGCCGAGGACGACCTGGCGGAGCAGCGCGCAGACCTGGCCGAACAGGCCCAACCGGCGGCGGAGCTGGGCGAGTACCTCCTGGCGCACGCCGCCGAGCGGCGGCGCAGACCTCGGGAGGACCTGCTGACCAAGCTGGTCGAGGCGGAGGTCGACGGCAGGCGGCTCACCGACGCCCAGCTGGCCAACTTCGCCAGCCTGCTGCTGCTCGCCGGGCACATCACCACCACGATGCTGTTGGGCAACACGGTGCTCTGCCTGGACGCGCACCCGGAGCAGCAGGCGGCGGTCCGGGCCGACCGCGCGCTGGTGCCCGGCGCGATCGAGGAGTCGGTGCGGTTCACGACCCCGTTCACCGCGCTCTACCGGGCGACCACCGCCGAAGTGGAGATCGCCGACCAGCGGATCCCGGAGCGGCAGGTCGTCACGGTGCAGCTGGCGGCGGCGAACCGGGACCCGCGCCGGTGGGCGGACCCGATGACCTTCGACGTCACCCGCGACCCGAACCCGCACCTGGGCTTCGGCCGCGGCATCCACTTCTGCCTGGGCGCCCCGCTGGCCCGGCTGGAGGGCCGCGTCGCGCTGAACCTGCTGCTGGACCGGTTCCCGGTGCTGCGCACCGACCCGACGACCCGGCCGGAGTTCATGCCGTCGCCGGATTCGATGGGTGTCAGCGCACTACCGCTGCTGACGTCGTGAGCGAGCGCGGCCCGGGGTGCTGCACGACCCCGAACCACGCTCGTCTCGATCAGTCGCCGGAGTGCTCCCGGACCGACTTGATGATGGCGCCGAAGTCCAGGTTCCCGCCGCCCTCCTCGTTGAACCGCTGGTAGAGCTCGGTGGCCAGGCGGCCGATCGCGATGTCGGTGCCGCTCTGCTCGGCCGCCGAGGTGGCCAACCGCAGGTCCTTGAGCATCAGCGCGGCGGCGAAGCCGGGCTCGTAGTCGTGGTTGGCCCGGCTGGTCTCCACCAGGTCCGGCACCGGGCAGTTGGTGGTCAGCGCCCAGCACTGGCCGGTGGAGATCGAGGCCACGTCGTAGAGCGCCTGGTGCGACAGCCCCAGCCGCTCACCGAGCACGAAGGCCTCGCTGACCGCGACCATCGAGGCACCGAGGATGAGGTTGTTGCACATCTTGGTGACCTGGCCGTTGCCCGGCCCGCCGCAGTGGATCACCTTGCGCGCCATGGGCTCCAGCAGCGGTTCGGCGCGGTGGAAGTCGTCCTCGGAACCGCCGACCATGAACGTCAGCGTGCCCGCCTCGGCACCGGCCGTGCCGCCGGACACCGGTGCGTCCACCGAGCCGAACCCGGCCGCCGAGGCCCGCTCGTGCGCCGTCCGCGCGTCGGCCACGTCCACAGTGGACGAGTCGATGAGCAACGCGCCGGGCGCGGCCGCGGCCAGCACCTCGTCGTAGCACTCCAGCACGTGCTTGCCGCTGGGCAGCATGGTGATCACCGCATCGGCACCGGCGACGGCCTCGGCCACCGACCCGACGGTGCTCACGCCGTGCCGTGCCGCGTCCTCCAGCGCAGCTGGGACCAGGTCGTAGCCCTGCACGGTGTGCCCGGCCTTGACGAGGTTCGCCGACATCGGACCGCCCATGTGGCCCAGCCCGATGAAACCGATGACAGCCATTGTCACAACCTTTCTGCGCTGGAACTTCGGAGTCGGGGATCAGCTGAACAGCGCCGGCTCGTCGGCGGCCGGTGCGAAGAACTCCGCCACCCGCGCGTCGTCCACCCCGGACAGCGTGGCGGGCGACCACCGCGGGTTGCGGTCCTTGTCGACCAGGGTCGCCCGCACCCCCTCGACGAAGTCACCGATCCGCACGCAGGCCATGGCCAGCCGGTACTCCTGCGCCAGCGCCTCCTCCAGGGAGGCGTAGCCGCTGCGCAGCGCCCTGAGCGTGACCTTCAGCGAGGTCGGCGACTTCTGCTCGATCACGTCGGCGGCAGCACCGGCCTCGGCCTCCGGCCGCTCGCGCAGCCGCCGCAGGACCTCCTCGACGCTGTCGGCCGAGTACGCCGCGTCGATCCACTCCCGCTGCGCGGCCAGCGGCGCCTCCGGGACGGGCTCGGCGAACTTGCGCAACACCTGGTCCACCTGGCCCCCGGCCAGCGCGTCGATCATCTCGGGCAGGTTGGCGCTGTTCACGAAGTGGTCGGCGATGCCGCAGTGCACCGCGTCCGCTCCGCCGATCGGGGTGCCGGTCAGCGCCAGGTGGGTGCCGAGCTCACCGGGCGCGCGGGACAGCAGGTAGGTGCCGCCGACGTCCGGGATGAAGCCGATGCCGACCTCCGGCATGCCGACCTTGGAGCGTTCGGTGACCACCCGGTGCGAGCCGTGCGCGGAGATGCCGACCCCGCCGCCCATGCAGATGCCGTCCATAATCCCGACGACCGGCTTCGGGTACCCCGCCAGCGCGGAGTTGAGCCGGTACTCCTCGGTCCAGAAGGCGATCGGCAGGGACTCGTCACCGGCCTTGACCGCGTCGTGCAGCGCCCGGACGTCCCCGCCCGCGCACAGCCCGCGCTCGCCGGCACCGTCGATCAGGACCGCCTTGATGTGCTCGGCGGTGCGCCACTGGTCGATGGCCTCGGTCATCGTCCGGACCATGCCCAGGGTCAGCGAGTTGAGCGCCTTGGGCCGGTTGAGCGTGATCCGTCCGAGCGAACCCTGTTCGCGGACCAGGACCTCGGGCTCCGTCATAGTGCGACTCCTGTGTCTCGTGCGCGCGGGCCTGCGCGACTCCCCGAGTCGTCGGCCCCGCGGGCTCGAGGGGAGTTGCGGACCACCGGACCGCGCCGGTGCGCCGATCGTGCCTCCGGACCGCGGGGCTCACCCCGCGAGCAGGCTCCGGGAGACGATCAGGCGCATGATTTCGTTGGTGCCTTCCAGGATCTGATGCACCCGCAGGTCGCGGACGATCTTCTCCAAGCCGTACTCGGCAAGGTAGCCGTATCCACCGTGGATCTGAAGTGCTTCGTTGGCCACCGCGAAACCGGTGTCGGTGGCCAGCCGCTTGGCCATCGCGCACAACCGGGTGGCCGCCGGGTCCTTGGCGTCCAGCGCCGAGGCCGCCCGCCACAGCAGCAGCCGAGCGGCTTCCAGCTCGGTGGCCATGTCGGCGAGCTTGAACTGCAGCGCCTCGAACTCGCTGAGCTTGACCCCGAACGCGCTGCGCTCCCGCACGTAGCCGAGGCTCTTGTCGAGCGCGGCCTGCGCACCACCCAGCGAGCACGCGCCGATGCTGAGCCGACCGCCGTCCAGCCCGGCCATCGCGATCCGGAAGCCGATGCCCTCCTCGCCGAGCCGCTGGTCGGCGGGCACCCGGACGCCGTCGAAGATCACCTGCCTGGTCGGCTGGGCGTTCCAGCCCATCTTCTTCTCGTTCGCGCCGAACGACAGCCCCGGCGCACCGGCCTCGACGACGAAGGTGGAGATGCCCTTCGCGCCCTGCTCGCCGGTGCGGGCCATCACCACGTACACGTCCGAGCTGCCGCCGCCGGAGATGAACTGCTTGACCCCGGTGAGCAGGTAGTCGTCGCCGTCGCGGACCGCGCGGGTCTGCAACGCCGCCGCGTCCGACCCGGCGCCCGGCTCGGTGAGGCAGTAGCTGGCCAGGAGCTCCATGGAACACAGCTGCGGCAGCCAGCGCGCGCGCTGCGCGTCGGTGCCGAAGCGGTCGATCATGCCCGCGCACATGTTGTGGATCGAGATGTAGGCGGCGATCGACGGGTCACCGCCCGCCAGCGCCTCGAAGACCAGCGCCGAGTCGAACCGGCTGAGGCCACTGCCGCCGACCGATTCGTCGACGTAGACCCCGCCCATGCCCAGCTCCCCGGCCAGCCGCAGCGTGTCCACCGGGAAGTGCTTGTCCTGGTCCCACTCGACGGCGTGCGGGGCGAGCTGCTCGGCGGCGAACTCCCGCGCGGCGTCGCGGATCGCGCGCTGGTCGTCGGTGAGCTCGAACGGCGACGCCGGGCCGGCTACCGCTGCAACGGACACGTCCACTCCTTCACGTTCTGCGGTCCCGCGCTGCACCGGTGGCGGCGCCCACCCAGGGCGCCGCCACCGGCGGTCAGTGCATGGTCGGGATGGTGAAGCTGGCGCCTTCCTTCAGGCCGGAGGGCCAGCGCGAGGTGACCGTCTTGGTCTTGGTGTAGAAGCGGATCGAGTCCGGGCCGTGCTGGTTCAGGTCGCCGAACCCGGAGCGCTTCCAACCACCGAAGGTGTGGTACGCGATCGGCACCGGGATCGGCACGTTCACCCCGACCATGCCGGTGTTGACGCGGGAGACGAACTCGCGGGCCGCGTCCCCGTCGCGGGTGAAGATCGCCACCCCGTTGCCGTACTCGTGCTCGCTGGGCAGCCGCAGCGCCTCGTCGTAGTCCGCGGCGCGCACCACCGACAGCACCGGGCCGAAGATCTCCTCGCGGTAGATCCGCATGTCCGGGGTGACGTGGTCGAACAGCGAGGCGCCGAGGAAGAACCCGTCCTCGTGCCCGGCCAGCCGGAAGTCGCGGCCGTCGACCAGCAGCTGCGCGCCCTCCTCGACTCCCACGCCGATCAGGTCCAGCACCCGCTGCCGGGCCTGCCCGGTGACCAGCGGACCGAAGTCGGCGTCCGCGTCGAAGCTGGTGCCGATCTTGAGCTCGCCCACCCGCTCGACCAGCTTCTCCACCAGCGCGTTCGCGGTGGCCTCGCCGACCGGAACGGCCACCGAGATGGCCATGCAGCGCTCGCCCGCCGAGCCGTAGCCCGCGCCGATGAGCGCGTCGACGGCCTGGTCGAGGTCCGCGTCGGGCATCACGATCAGGTGGTTCTTGGCGCCACCGAAGCACTGCGCGCGCTTCCCGTGCGCTGCGGCGGTGCTGTAGATGTACTCGGCGATCGCCGAGGAGCCGACGAACCCGACCGCCTGGACGCGCGGCTCGGTCAGGATCGCGTCCACCGCGGTCTTGTCGCCGTTGACCACGTTGAAGATCCCCGGCGGCAGCCCGGCCTCGATGAACAGCTCGGCCAGCCGCAGCGGCACCGAGGGGTCCCGCTCGGAGGGCTTGAGCACGAAGGCGTTGCCGCAGGCGATGGCCGGCGCGGCCTTCCACAGCGGGATCATCGCCGGGAAGTTGAACGGCGTGATGCCGGCGACCACGCCCAGCGGCTGGCGCAGCGAGTACACGTCGATCCCGGTGCCGACGCTCTCGCTGTACTCGCCCTTGAGCAGGTGCGGGATGCCGACAGCGAACTCCACGACCTCCAGGCCGCGCTGGATGTCGCCCTTGGCGTCGGGGACGGTCTTGCCGTGCTCGGAGGCCAGCAGCTGGGCCAGCGAGTCCATCTCCTCGTTGACCAGCTGCAGGAACCGCATCAGCACCCGCGCCCGCTTCTGCGGGTTCAACGCGGCCCAGGCGGGCTGCGCCTCGGCGGCGTTGTCGACCGCCGCCTCGACCTCCGCCGCCGACGCCAGCGGCACCCGGGCCTGCACCCGCCCGGTGTTGGGGTCGAACACGTCGCCGAAGGAACCCGAGGTCCCCGCGACGCGCTTGCCGCCGATGAAGTGCTCCAGCTCGTTGGTCATCTCGCAACGCACCTTCCGCCGTACCGGCCGGTAATTACTCGGAAGTCAAACCTTTGGTACCCCAATCATTCCTGGAAAGCCACCGCACGCAACAGGGTGGCAAGCATCACACTTCGACCGGGTACCGGCGCACCGCGCGTTCGACGGGACCGGCAGCCAGTTCCAGTAACTTGGTCGCGGCCACCCTGAGCTGGGCAGCACCGAGAACGTGGGAGGACAACCGTGCCGGACGACGCCGCAGCGCTCGCCGCCTTCGGGTACGAGCTCGGGGTGCTCAAGCGCATCCGCCGCGCGGGCTGGTGGCACGCGGGGGTGCGCGACCCCGAGTCAGTCGCCGAGCACAGCGCGCGGGTCGCGCAGCTGGCCGCGGTCCTCGCCGCCGAGGAGGGCGCCGACCCCGGCCGGGCTGCACTGCTCGGGCTTTGGCACGACAGCCAGGAGACGCGGACCGGCGACCTGCCGCACACCGCGAACGGATACCTCACCAAGCCCGCGCCCCGGCAGATCACCGCTGACCAGACCGCGGACCTGCCCGACCGGTCCCGGGGCATGGTCCGCGACGCGGTCGACGAGTACGAGTCGCGGCAGAGCCCCGAGGCGCGGTGCGCCAAGGACGCCGACAGACTGGAGATGCTGCTGCAGGCCGTGGAGTACCGCGAGATCGGTGTCCAGCGGGTCGACGCCTGGATCGACTCCGCCCGCGCCGGGCTCCAGACCCCGACCGCCCGGCGGATCGCCGAAGCAGCGCTTGCCCTGTCCCCGCTGGCCTGGCGCGACTGCTGACGCCGCTGCGCCGGGTCAGCTGCCGAAGTGCTTCTCGAGGATCGCCGCGAGCTCGGAGCTGAGCGGGACTTCGTCGGCTTCCGCCACCCAGGTGTGGGCGTCGTGCTCGGTCAGCCGCACCTCCTCGACGGCTTCGACGAGGACCGACCAGGTGTGCTGGCGGTTGAAGCGACCGCTGCTCTGCGAGGTGTAGTCGAAGGCGCCCAGATAGTCGGCGACATCGGCGACGCGGAGGCCGGTCTCCTCGCGGACCTCGCGGTGCAGCGCGGTGCTCAGGTCTTCGCCGGGGTCGACCTTGCCGCCCGGGAACTCCCACTCGCCACCGCGGGTATCCCCCGCGCAGCGGCGCAGCAGCAGCACCCGCCCGTCGACGTCGATCAGCGCTGCGACGATCTGCTGTTCAACACCGTCGACGATGTCCTGGCGGGTCAGGGCGGCCATCTCGGCCAAGTGCATGCGGACCGTCCTCCTGGGCTTTCGGCCACGGTACCGCAGGGCGGACTCGGCTAATCCGCCACGCAGAGCGCCGCGGAGACCCGGCACACCGACTCCAGCGCGTCCGGGGCCAGCGAGTAGCAGATCTGGGTGCCGTCGCGGCGGGTGCGCACGAGCCTGGCCTCGCGGAGCGTGCGCAGGTGCCCGGAGATCGTCGGCTGGCTGACGCCGAAGTGCTCGGTGAAGTCGCACGCGCAGATCTCGCCCTCCTGCCGCAGGCGCTCGAGCACGCCCAGGCGGATGGGGTGCCCCATCGCCCGGAACAGCGCGGCGGCTCGCGTCAGCTCGTCGGTGCCCACGCTGACATCGTATCGGCACTTCCCTATACGTTGATCATAGGCAAAACCCTATATAGGAGGACAGCGATGACCACGGGTGTAAACGAGCTGGTCCTGGAGGTGGCTGACCTGGCCGCCGCCGAGCGGTTCTACACCGAGGTGCTCGGGTTCCCCGTCATCGAACGGTGGGAGGGCGCGCACTGGCGGCACCGGGAGGCGGTCTGGGTGCTGGCCGGGGGCTCCCGGATCGGCCTGTGGAAGCCCGCCCTCGGCATCGCACGAGCGCGCGGTGGGGTGCACGTGCACTACGCGCTGTCGGTGAGCGACCAGGAGTACGACGCAGTGGTCGAGCGGGTGCGCGGCCTCGGCGTGCAGGTCGACGAGGTCGAGTTCGGCCCGGGCAACGCGCGCTCGGCCTACGTGGCCGACCCGGACCACAACGTCGTCGAGTTCTGGACCTGGGACGTCACCGCGGGCAGCCCCGGCGCTCCGCGCGCGATCAGCGAAGGCGTGCCGGGGCTGTGATCCCGCGTTGATCGCTGGACGATCAGCAGCCCTCGTACTCGCTGAGCACGGCGACCTTCGCCGCAGAGGGCGAATTCGGGTCGAACCGGTGCCCCAGCCACTCCCGCACCAGGCGACGTGCCAGCTCCAGGCCGATCACGCGCTGCCCGAGGCACAGCACCTGCGCGTTGTTGCTCAGCACCGAGCGCTCCACGGAGAAGGCGTCGTGCGCGGTGACCGCGCGGATCCCCGCCACCTTGTTCGCGCTGATCGCCACCCCCAGGCCGGTCCCGCAGACCAGCAGCGCGCGATCAGCTCCTCCGCGCGCGACCTCCTCCGCCGCGGCGATGGCGATGCTCGGGTAGGCCGTCCTGTCGTCCCCGCTGACCCCCACGTCCACCACGGACTCGACGCGCGGCTCGGCGGCCAGGTCGGCCTTCAATGCGTCCTTGTACTGCAGGCCCGCGTCGTCAGAACCCACCACGATCCGGAACGGCTTGTCCATCAGTCCTCCAGCACGCGTGCGATGGTCTCGGTGATCAGCGCGAACGAGATCGCACCGGCGTCCGGGGTGCCGATGCTGCGTTCGGCCAGCGGTCGGGCGCGGCCAACCTTGGGTGCGAGCGCCGCCGTGTCGACCGCGGCCTGCCGAGCGACCCGCGCGGCCGCGCGCCAGGTCCCGTCGAAGGCCTCGGCGAAGGGCACGATCGCGTCGACCATCGTCTTGTCCCCGACCTGGGCGCCACCGGTGCGCTGGACGGCGTCAGCGAAGGCCGCGACTCCTGCGGCGATGTCGGAGCCCGAGGGCTCGCGGTCGTTGCCGAGGCATGCCGCGAAGGCCCGCAACCCGGTGCCCCACAGCACTCCGGACGTGCCACCGGCCTTCGCCGCCCAGGCGTCCCCTGCCGCGGCGAGCACCGACTCCGCCCCGGCCCCGGCGGCGGACGCGGCAGCAGCGGCTTCCACAGCAGCCGTCGCACCCTTGACCATGCCTCGGCCGTGGTCTCCGTCGGCCGCCACCGCGTCGATGCGACCGAGTTCGTCCTCGGCGGCGACGATCGCCTGCCGGACCTCGGCGAGCACGGAAGCGATCGTCCCGCCGCACGCGGCGGATCGCGGTGCCGCAGGAGGGTGTTCGGCCGCGGCTTCGGCCGGGCTGTCCTCGATCGCGTGGGGCACCGCCTCGATCGGTCGCGGGCGCTTGCGGTAGGCGGGGGTGTCTGCCGAGGCGCACCAGTAGCACTCCAGCTGCTCGTCCAACCAGACCAGGGTCAGCGAGATGCCCGCCATGTCGAGGCTAGTCACCAGCTCCCCGACCTCCGGTTCGACGGCCACCAGCCCCGCCGCGCGCAATCGCTCGGCCACCCGGGCCCAGACCACGAACAGCTCCTCGTGCTTTGTCGCGCCCAAGCCGTTGAGGACCACGCCCACGCGCCGACCCGCGCCCTCCGGGGCCTCCGCCAGCACGCCGTCGACCAGTGCGTCGGCCACCTCCGCCGCACTCGGCATGTCCACATCGGACACACCTGGTTCGCCGTGGATGCCCAGCCCCAGGCCCATCTTCCCGGCCGGGACGGTGAACAACTTGTGGTCCTGGCCGGGCATCCTGCAGCCGTCGAAGGCGATGCCGAGCGTGCGGGTGCGGTCGTTGGCGGCGCGGGCGACCCGCTCGACCTCGTCCAGCGAGGCGCCCTCCTCCGCCGCGGCGGAGGCGAGCTTGAACACCACGAAGTCCCCGGCGATGCCACGCCGCTTGGACTCCTCGCCCTTCGGAGCGGAGGCCACGTCATCGGTGACGACCACCGTGCGGCAGTCGATGCCCTCCGCCCGCAACCGCTCCTGGGCGGCGCCGAAGTTCATGGTGTCCCCGGCGTAGTTGCCGAAGCTGAACAGCACACCGCCGCCGCGGTCCGCCGCCTTCGCCACGTCGTGGGCCAGCTGCGCGGACGGCGAGGTGAAGATGTTGCCGACCACCGCCCCATCGCAGAAGCCCGGCCCGACCACGCCGCAGAACGCCGGGTAGTGCCCGGACCCGCCGCCCACCACCACGGCGACCTTGCCCGACCGCCCCGGCGCGGAGCGGACCACACCACCGGGCACCGCGCGGACGTAGTGCGGGTAGAGGTCGCAGAACCCCACCATCGCGTCCTCGGTGAAGGCGGCCGGGTCGTTGAACAGACGTGTCATGACTCCTCGATGGGTCCACTTCGGATGGTCGCGCCGGATCTCACTGGATGTGCGAGCCGCCGTTGATGTCGAAGGTGGCGCCGGTGATGTAGCCGACCTGCTCCCCGGCCAGGAAGGTGATGGTGGCGGCGACGTCCTCGGTGCGGCCGTTGCGGCCCACCGGGATGTCGGCGATCAGCGCCTCCTTGCGCTCACCGGTCAGCGCGCCGCCGGTGATGTCGGTGTCGATCAGGCCCGGGGCGACGGCGTTCACCACCACGCCGTGCTGGCCGACCTCGCGGGCCAGCGCCCGGGTCAGCCCCAGCACCGCCGCCTTGGCGGCCGAGTAGTGCGAGCCGCCGAACACCCCGCCACCGCGCTCCGCGCTGACCGAGGAGAGGTTCACGATCCGGCCGTACCCGCGCTCGACCATGCCGGGCAGCACGCGGCGGGTGACCAGGTAGGTGCCGGTCACGTTGACCTTGAAGACCAGGTCCCACTCGTCCTGCTCGATGTCCAGGAAGCGGGTCGGGCGGGTGATCCCGGCGTTGTTCACCAGCGCGCCGACCGCGGGCAGCTCCGAGCCCTCCAGGAGCCCGACGGCCCGGTCGACCGACGCGGCGTCGGTGACGTCGGCGGCCAGGCCCAGCGCCGGGACGCCGTGGCGCTCGGCGACCAGCTCCGCGGTGCTCTCGGCGGCGGCACCGTCGATGTCCAGCACTGCGACGGCGAAACCGGCTGAGGCCAGGTGCAGCGCGGTCTCCCGGCCGATGCCGCGTTCGGAACCGGCGCCGGTGATCACGGCGGTGCGGGTGGCGGACATGGGTCTCTCCTCGTTCTCGGGGGCGTGCGGGGTCAGGCGGCCAGGTGCGGGGCGATGAGGTCGACGGCTCGCGCGGCGACCGCTTCGCGGTCGGCTTCCGCCACGTCGTGCGTCTCCAGCTCGAGCACGTAGCGGCCGGAGTAGCCGTGCTGGCGCAGGGCGGCGATGACCCCGGCGAAGTCCGCCCGGCCGCGCCCCAGGCTCAGGTTGATGTTCCCGGGCACGGCGTCGCGCAGGTGGACGTGCTCGATGCGGTCGGCGAAGTCGTGCACGAAGGCGACCTCGTCGATCTCGCCCGCCACGACGTGGCTGACGTCGAAGACGAACCCGGCCGACTCGGCCGGCACCCGCTCCAGCAGCGCCTCGGCGCGTGCCCTGTCGTGGCAGAAGCGGAAGTGGTGCAGGCCCTCCACCAGCAGCCGGACACCCCGGGCGGCAGCCAGGTCGCCGAGCTCGCGCAGGCCGCGGGCCAGCCGGTCGAGGTCAACCGCCTCGTCGACGAACGGCTCGCGGGACTGCGCGCCGCAGGGCACGATGATCGCCGCGTCGAGCCGGGCGGCCAGCGCGATCAGCTCGCCACCGGCGGCTTCCAGGGCGGCATCGTCGAGGGCCGGGTCGTTCATCGCCCCGGGGTCCACGTTGATCGCCCAAGTCCGCAGCTCGTGCCGGTCGAGCTCGCGCACCACGCCGTCGGCGCGGCCGTCGAGCGGGTGCGGGATGTGGTCGCAGACGCCCGGCAGGCCGCCGAGGTCGATGCCGGGCAGCCCGAGCCCGGAGATCGCGCGCAACGCCTCCGGCAGTCCTCGGTGCCGGAACGAGATCGTCGAACAACCGATCTCCGCGATCGGACCCGTCAAGGCCAACACCCCTTCCCGACGCTGGATGCGCACAGTTAACGCCGCAGCACTGCCGACTGTCAACAGTCGACCGTCATCCGTTCCCCGATGGATTAGAGTGGGCGCGTCCGACGAACCAGAAAGGCGTGACCCGGTGTCCCTCGACGTCCCCGCGCTGGCCGGAGTCGACCGGCAGACGCTCCGCGAGCAGAGCCTGCACAAGCTCCGCGAAGCCATCAGCAGCGGTCAGCTCGCGCCGGGCACCCGGCTGATCGAGACCGAGCTCAGCGAAGCCCTCTCGGTGTCCCGCGGCACGCTGCGGGAAGCCCTGCGCCACCTGGTCCAGGAGGGCCTGGTCGTCGCCGACGAACGCGGTCGCCTGCTGGTTCGCGCGCTCACCCCGGCCGAGGTCCGGGACATCTTCGCCGTCCGCGGCGCGCTGGAGTCGCTCGCCGCGGAGACGCTGTGCGCGGCACCGGACCGCGCCACCGCCGTCGCGGAGCTGCGGACCGCGGTCGACCGGCTACGCGGCCCCGACCAGTCGCTGTCCGAGCTGGTCGAAGCCGACCTGGCGTTCCACCGGCGGCTGTGCGAGCTCACCGGCAACGACACGCTGGTGCAGTCCTGGCAACACCTGTCCGGGCTGACCCGGGCGACCATCGTCCGCTCCGGACCCGAGCAGGCGCTGCGCAACATGGACTGGCAGCGGCACACCCCGATCGTCGAGGCCATCGAGGCCGGTGACGCCGACCGGGCGCGCGAGGTCGTGCGCGACCACATGCGGGAGACCGCCGAGCGGATCGTCGCGATCCTCCCCGGCTGACCACCGGAGTCCACAAAGCACAACCGCGCTGCGCCGCGCTGATCCGCCGTTGCGGGCTTACCCTGCAACGCATGTCCTCCGAATCACCGGACATCTGGGCGATGGCCGACCTGGCCACGCCGTTCGCGGTTCGGACCGCAGCCACCCTGCGAGTGCCCGACGTGGTCAAGGACGGCCCGCTCCCGCTCGACGAGATCGCGCACCGCTGCCACGCCGAGGCCGACCCGCTGGGCCGGGTGCTGCGCTTCCTGGTGCACCACGGCATGTTCACCGAGCCCGAGCCCGACGTCTTCGGCCCCAACGAGGCCTCCGACGAGCTGCGCAGCGACCTGCCCGAGGGACCGCGCGCCTGGCTGGACCTCGACGGCGCGGTCGGCCGCGCCGACCTCGCCTTCGTCGAGCTCATCGAGCAGGTGCGGGGCCACCACCCGGCCTACCCGGCCGCGTTCGGCCGGTCCTTCTGGGAGGACCTGGCGCACAACGCGCAGCTCTCGAACTCCTTCGAGGCGCTGGTGGAGACCAAGGACCAGGGCATCGCCCCGCTGGTCGCCGCCGCCCACGACTGGTCGCGCTACGACCGGATCGCCGACGTCGGCGGCGGCAAGGGCGTGCTGATCGCCGAGATCCTCCAGCAGCACCCCCAGCTGCGCGGTGTCCTGGTCGACCTGCCCGGACCGGTCCGCAACGCCACCGACTACCTGCGGGAACAGGGCGTGCTGGAGCGAGCGGAGGTGGTGGCGGCGAGCTTCTTCGAACCGCTGCCGGTCCGCGCCGACGCGGTGGTCATCTGCGACGTCCTCGGCGACTGGGACGACGAGGACGCCGCCCAGATCCTGCGGCACTGCGGCCAGGCGCTGGAACCTGACGGCCGGGTGCTGGTCGTGGAGCTGCTGCCCGACAAGGACCGGATGGCCACCTTCACCGAGATGGACCTGCGGATGATGGTCTACGTCGGCGGCCGGATGCGCGACCTGGAGCGCACCCAGCAGGTCGCGGCCGCGGGCGGGCTCTCCGTCGAGGACTTCACCCCGCTGGACAACGGCTACGCCATCATCGAGTGCCGCTGCGCGCGCTAGCCACCTTGGCGGCCAGCGACTCGCGCCACTTCTCCGGCAGGTCCGCCAGCCCGCGCTCGACGTGCTCGGCCAACTCCGGTGCCCGGTTCATCGCCACCGCGAACACCTCGGCGACCCGCACACCGTGCTCCGGTCGGGAGAGCACCTCGACGGTGTCACCCGCCGTGATCTCCCCCGGCTCCTCCACCGCCAGGTACGCACCGGTCCGGCCGTGCGCGGTGAACTGCTTCACCAGCGACGGAACCTCCCAGAACCCGGCGAAGACCCGGCACGGCGTGCGCGGTCCTGTCACCCGGAGCACCGCCCCACCGACGCGCCAGCGCTCACCGATCACCGCCGAGCTGCTGTCGACGTCAACCAGCGTGAGGTTCTCCCCCGCATTGCCCGGCACCAGTTCCCGGCCCAGCACCTGCGACCAGTGCCCGAGCTCCTCGCGGTCGAAGGCGTAGGCCGCCTGGTACCACGCGCCGTGGTGCTTGCGGTCGCACACCGCGTCCCCGCGCACCCCGGCCGCCTCGAACAGCACCGGACTGGCCACCGGCTTCTTGTCGATACCGCTGCGGCCGACCCGCCCGGTCCACTCCCCGGTCCGCACCACCGCAACGTTCACCGACTCGACGATCCCCATGACCTGAACCTACGTGGCGCCCGGCACGCGGCACCAACCAATTCCCACGCGTGGAGACGTCGGACACACGACCACCCTGGCCTGTGCGGACCCTGCTGGGCTCGCCGCCCCACCCGAAGTCCACAATGGTCTCCCGGGCGGTCTGGAGGTGGATCTGCCACCGCAACCGTCGCTCGGTGATCACGCCCCGAGGCCCATACCCCGCCCTGCCACCCGACGGGCTCGCGATCGCGACACCTCAGCAGGTGATCCGGCACTCTTTCAACGGCATTCCTCCTCCCACTTCGGCATAACGGATGGTGAGGCGCTGATCCGAAGGGCAACAACCATGCAGACCACCACGCGCAAGGACCTCGTGCTCCGCACCGCCAGCGGCGAAGACACCGCGATCCTCGCCGAGCTGCTCGGCACCGCCTACCGCGACGAGCCCCGCATGGCCGCGCTGCTACCTGATCAGGCGCACCGGGAACCCCGGCTGCGCAAGCTCTTCTCCCTCCTGCTCAACCACGACCACCTCGGGCACCGCACCGACATCGCGGTGCTGCGCGGACAACCGCAGGCCGCGGCGGTGTGGGACCAGCCCGGCGGTCAGGCACCCGCGCTCGGCCGCCGCATCGCCCACCTGCCCGCGCTGCTCTCGCTGTTCCGGTGGCACCTCCGCGACACGGCGCGGGCGATCGAGGCGTTCAACGCCACCGACAGCCACCGCCCGGACGAACCGCACTGGCACCTGTTCGCCCTCGGCACCGCGCCGCAAGCGCGCGGCGGCGGACTCGCCAGCGCGCTGCTGAGGTCCGGGCTCGCCCGCGCCGACGCCCACGACACGCCCGTGTACCTGGAAACCACGACGCACGCTGGAGTTGCGCACTTCGAGCGGTTCGGCTTCCGGGTGATCCACGAGTTCCCGGTCGCCGGCGGCCTCACCGTCTACGGCATGTGGCGACCCGCCCGCCCCTGACCCCGGCGCGCATCAGGGGCGCAACCCGGCCACCAGGTCGGCCGGGGCGAACCGGACCGGGAATGGTCGCTGCGGTTCGAACAGCTCCTCCCCGACCACCCGCGCCACCCGCTGGTAGTCGCTGCCACCGACCAGCTCCCACGCCGTCACCGACGGCACCTCCAGGTCCGGGTCTACCAGCCAGAAGTGCTGGCTGCCCAGCCTGGCGTGCGCGGCCTTGCGCAGGCTGATGTCGTTCAGCCTGCTGCTCGGCGACGCGACCTCGACCGCCAGCACCGGCGCGGACCGCAGGTCCCGCAAGGTCAGGTCGGCGTAGCGCGCCACGACGAGGTCCGGCCGCAACTCGGTGTGCAGGTCCTGCCGCACCGCGAACGGCGCGGCGAGCACCCGGTACTCCGGCGGGCTCGCCCGGTGCAGTCGGACGAACAGGGCGCCCAGCGCCTCCTGGTGCGGCCACCCCACCGCCGGGCTCACCAGCAGCTCCCCGTCGACGAGCTCGTACCGGCGCCCGTCCTCCGGGAACGCCTCCAGGTCCTGGACCGTGAACCGGCGGCCACCAAGGTCGATCGACATCCCGTGCTCCCTCCACTCGTGCGCACCCCGGTGCCTCCGGAGTCCCGCTTATAAAGAGGAGCGAAGGTGCCGAACAGATACAGCAACCGCCGATGATCACCTGAACGAGTCGAAAACCACCACCACCGAAGAGAAGTGGGCGGGAACCCGACGCCTGGGTTCCCGCCCACTCGCACCATCGCGATATTTCCGACACCCCGCCACAGGGCCGCTGGTGCGTCTCGGGTGGTCGGCTCGGGGCCGACCACGGTCTCGAACCGGTCAGTGGAACTGCGCGGTCTCGGTCGAACCGGCCAGCGCCGTGGTCGACGAGTCCGGGCTCACCGCGGTGCTGATCAGGTCGAAGTAGCCGGTGCCCGCCTCGCGCTGGTGGCGGGTCGCGGTGTAGCCGTCGACCTCGGCGGCGAACTCCCGCTCCTGCAGGTCCACGTAGGAGGTCATGCCGTCCGCCGCGTAGCCCTTGGCCAGGTCGAACATGCCGTAGTTCAGCGCGTGGAAGCCGGCCAGCGTGATGAACTGGAACTTGTAGCCCATGTGGCCCAGCTCCCGCTGGAACTTGGCGATCGTCGCGTCGTCCAGGTTCTTCCGCCAGTTGAACGACGGCGAGCAGTTGTAGGCCAGCATCTGGTCCGGGAACTTCGCCTTGACCGCCTCGGCGAACTTGCGCGCCACCTCCAGGTCCGGGGTGGAGGTCTCCATCCAGATCAGGTCGGCGTGCGGCGCGTAGGCCAGCGCGCGGGTGATGCACGGCTCGATGCCGTTGCGGACCTTGTAGAAGCCCTCCGGGGTGCGCTCACCGGTGGTGTACTGCTGGTCGCGCTCGTCGACGTCGCTGGTCAGCAGGGTCGCGGCCTGCGCGTCGGTGCGGGCGATGACCAGACTCGGCACCCCGGCGACGTCCGCGGCCAGGCGCGCGGCGTTGAGCGTCTTGACGTGCTGGCTGGTGGGGATGAGCACCTTGCCGCCCAGGTGGCCGCACTTCTTCTCGGAGGCCAGCTGGTCCTCCCAGTGCACGCCCGCCGCACCGGCGGCGATCATGCCCTTCATCAGCTCGTAGGCGTTGAGCACCCCGCCGAAGCCGGCCTCGGCGTCGGCGACGATCGGCGCCAGCCAGTGGATGTCCTCGTTCTCGACGCCCGGCGTCTCCGGGTCGAGCGCCTCGGACCAGTTGATCTGGTCGGCGCGCTTGAGGGCGTTGTTGATCCGGCGCACGACCGAGGGGACCGAGTTCGCCGGGTAGAGGCTCTGGTCCGGGTAGGTCTCCCCGGCCAGGTTGGCGTCCGCGGCGACCTGCCAGCCGGACAGGTAGATGGCCTTCAGCCCGGCGCGGACCTGCTGGACCGCCTGGTTGCCGGTCAGCGCGCCCAGCGAGTTGACGTAGTCGGTCTCGTGCAGCAACTTCCACAGCCGCTCGGCGCCCTGGCGGGCGAGGGTGTGCTCCTCGCGCACCGAACCGCGGAGGCGGATGACGGTCTCAGCGGAGTGGGTGCGCTCGATGCCCTTCCACCGCGGGTTGGTGTCCCAGTCGCGCTGCAGCTCCTCAGCGGCCTGCTTCGCCTGCTCGCGGATGCTCATCTTGTTCCCCTTCCGGGCTCTCCTGCGGCCTGTTGGGAACCAGTTTTGCCGCCGCACCAGCGAAACACGACCAGATTTCCTTGGTAATTTTCCGCGTTTTTCTGCTAGCATCAACGCCATGACGGAGTTCGCCAGCGAAGAAGACCGCAATTTTTCGACGGAACACGACCTTCTCGTGTTCGGTCAGCGGCTGCGCCACTTGCGCCGCGCCGCCGGGCTCACCCTCGTCGAGCTGGGCGAGCGGGTCGGTCGTGCCCCGTCGCAGCTGTCGCTGCTGGAGAACGGCCACCGCGAGCCGAAGCTGTCGCTGCTGCGCGGGCTGGCCGAGGCGCTCGGCACCTCCGTCGACGAACTGCTGTCCAAGAAGCCGCCGAACCGGCGCGCCGAGCTGGAGATCGCCGTGGAGAAGGCGCAGCTCGACCCGGTCTACCAGCGGCTGGGCGTGCCCCCGCTGAAGGTCGGCAAGCGCGTGCCCACCGAGGCGCTGGAGCACGTGCTCGCCCTCTACGAGGAGCTCAAGCGCCGGGAGACCAAGCAGGTCGCCACCCCGGAGGAGGCCCGCAAGGCCAACGCCGAGCTGCGCCGGATGATGCGCGAGCACGGCAACTACTTCCCGGAGATCGAGAAGGCGGCCGCGGGCATCCTGGACAAGGTTGGCTACCACGGTGGACCGCTGTCGGAGGGGCAGATCCAGGCGATCGCCACCCACCTCGGCTTCGGCCTGCGGTTCGTCACCGACCTGCCGCGCTCGGTCCGCTCGGTCACCGACCTGAAGAACCACCGGATCTTCCTGCGCCGCGAGTCGCTGGGCATGCACAGCCCGCGCACCATCCTGCTGCAGACCCTCGGCCACCTCACCCTCGGCCACAGCCAGCCCCGCGACTTCGCGGACTTCCTGCGGCAGCGCGTCGAGGCGAACTACTTCGCCGCGGCGGTGCTGGTGCCCGAGCAGACCGCGGTGCCGTTCCTGCAGGACGCCAAGGCCGAGCGCGACATCGCGGTGGAGGACCTGCGGGACGTCTTCTCGGTGTCCTACGAGATGGCCGCGCACCGCTTCACCAATCTGGCCACCCAGTACCTGGACCTGGTCTGCCACTTCGTGCGCAACGACGAGACCGGCATCATCTACAAGGCCTACGAGAACGACGGCCTGGTCTTCCCGAGCGACCCGACCGGCGCGATCGAGGGGCAGCGGATGTGCCGGTACTGGGCCGGGCGCCAGGTGTTCGCCTCCCCCGACCGGTACTCGACCTACTACCAGTACACCGACAAGCCGGGTGCGACCCACTGGTGCGTCGCGCACGTCGACCCCAGCCGCGGCCGGGACTTCGCGATCACCCTGGGCGTCCCCTACGCCGAGTCGCGCTGGTTCCGCGGCCGGGACACCAACAACCACTCGAAGTCCAAGTGCCCCAACGGCGAGTGCTGCCAGCGCCCGCCAGCGGACCTGGCAAACCGCTGGGAGGGCATGGTGTGGCCATCGGCGCGGGCCCACTCGCACGTCCTGGCCGCGCTTCCCGCCGACACCTTCCCCGGTGTCGACGAGGCCGACGTCTACGCGTTCGTGGAGGCCCACCAGAACTAACCACGTCGGTGTCGCCTCAGCCGCTGGTCCTCTCGCAGCCGGGAGCGCTGGCGGTACCCACCGGTCGTCGTAGCGCAAGGGCGTGTTCCGGCACGCGGTGGTGCTCGTAGCGCCCCGCTGCGGAACCGCGCCGCCTCCAGCGTCGTTTCACGCCAGGACGCCGCGCAGGAAGGCCTCGACCGCACGGGAGAGCTGCGCGACGCTGGCCGGGCTCCCCGGCTCGGGCGCATCCAGGGAGCGGCTGCCGATCACCCGGTCGAAGACCAACCCCTCGCACAGGCTGACCAGATCAGCGCCAGCCGCAGCGGGGTCGGGCGCCTGCAGGGACACCATCAGGCCCGCTGCCAGCTGCGCGGAGAACGCCGCCCGCGCCAGCGGTTCGTGCAGGTCGGCGGTCGCGGCCACCTCCGCGACCAGCGCGTACCTCGCGATGGTGTCGTTGCGCCGCTCCCCCAGCATGCGATCCAGGTGCACCGCGATGCGGTCGGCGGCAGCTCGAACGTCCGGCGCCTGCGCGGGCTCCGCACCGGCCAAGGCGTCGAAGTCCTCCCGCGCCCGCACCGCCAACCGCTTCACCGCAACTTCCAGCAGCGCTCGGCGGGTGCGCACGTAGTACGACGTCGAACCGCGTGGCAGCCCCAGCCTCGTGTCGACGGCCAGGTGCGTCAGCGCCCGGACTCCCTGCTCAGCGACGAGCTCGATCGCGGCGTCGGCGATGCGCGTGCGGCGGTCCCGCTCACCCATGACTCGCCCTCCCCATTCCCCGTACTCTACATCCATAGAGGCTCTGTGCATGTAGAGGAGCAACCGTTGTCCAACCGCACCCGCACGTCCGGTGACCTGCGCGAACAATTCGACCTGGCCGCCTCGCTACGCGGTTTCGAGCTCGACGCCGGGCAGCGGCTGGTGGCCGACAAGCTCGCCGACCTGGGCACCGCGCTACCCAAGCGGTCCCGTCGGCCCCGCGGCCTGTACCTGCACGGATCGGTTGGGCGCGGCAAGAGCTTCCTGGTGAACACCTTCTTCGCCGCAGCTCCCACCCCGGGCAAGCTGCGCGTGCACTTCCACGGCTTCCTCACCCAACTGCACCGGGCCATCGCGCAACACCGGTCGGCTGGCGAGGTGGACGCCGTGGGCGCCGCGTTCACCGAACTGCTCGGCGGACTGCGGCTGCTGTGCTTCGACGAGTTCCACGTGCACGACCCCGGCGACGCGAGGCTGTTCACCACCCTGCTGCACGCCGTGCACGCGCGTCGCATCACGCTCGTGACCACCTCGAACTACCGTCCCGCCGACCTGCTGCCGAACCCGCTGTTCCACGAGGTGTTCCGGCCCGCGATCGAACTCATCCAGGCACGCCTGGAGGTGGTCGAGCTCCCCGGCGGTCCGGACTACCGGCGCACCGGCCAACGCAGCGGCACCGGCTTCGCGAGCGGAACCTGGTCGACGTCACTTCCCGCAGGGCTCGACTCCCCCACCACGGCCGAGCGCACCGCGCTCCCGGTGAACGGTCGGACGCTGTGCGCCGCGGCCGCGCGGGATGGCCTGGTGTGGTTCGACTTCGAGGACCTGTGCGCGACGGCCACCTCGGCACAGGACTACCTCGTGGTCGCCGAGCGGTTCGACACGTGGGTGGTCACCGGCGTACCGCAGCTGACCGACCGCGACGCCGAGACGCAGCAGCGATTCGCCAACCTCGTGGATGTGCTGTGCGACAGGGACACCACGCTGCACGTGGTGGCCGAGCACGACATCGCCGGGACGTTGGCCGACGGCCGCGACACCGACCGGACTGCCAGCCGCCTGGCCCTCCTCCAGTCCCACCGAGACCCAACAGAAGGCCCCGCACCTGCTGCGGTGCGGGGCCTTCGCCGCTGATCAGTGGACCGATCAGCCGAGCACGGTGACTTCCAGCTTCCGAACCGGGTCGATGACGCTGTCGGTCGTGGCGACGGTGCCATCGACTACGTCGTGGACCGCGTCGGCGAGGGCCGCGCCTCCGCCCAGCAGGCCGAGTCCCGCTGCCGCCAGCATCGCGAGCACGAACGAACGCAAGCGCATTGCTCAGTCTCCATTCGGGGTTCGAGGTGTGCGCTCCGAGTCTGGGTCGCAGTGCCACCGCACGCCCGCGAACGCACCCGTCCGGTTCGATCCCTCACTCGCCCGCATGATCAGCGACCGACTCGATCCACGACGGATCACCTCTCAAGCCCCAGCAACGAGAAGTGCCTCCCTCCCCAGAAGGGGAAGGAGGCACCGGGGCGAGGGCGCTACTTCTTGCCCTTGGCCTTGTCGTCCTTGGACTCGTCGGTGGACAGCGCGGCGACGAAGGCCTCCTGCGGGACCTCGACCCGCCCGATGGTCTTCATCCGCTTCTTGCCCTCCTTCTGCTTCTCCAGCAGCTTGCGCTTCCGGCTGATGTCACCGCCGTAGCACTTGGCGAGCACATCCTTGCGGATCGCGCGGATCGTCTCGCGGGCGATGATCCGCGAACCGATCGCTGCCTGGATCGGCACCTCGAACTGCTGCCGCGGGATGAGCTCGCGCAGCTTCGTGGCCATCTTCGTGCCGTAGGTGTAGGCGGCGTCGCGGTGCACGATCGCGCTGAAGGCGTCCACCGGCTCGCCCTGCAGCAGGATGTCGACCTTGACCAGGTTCGACGACTGCATCCCCGACTCCTCGTAGTCCATCGAGGCGTAGCCGCGGGTGCGGGACTTGAGCTGGTCGAAGAAGTCGAACACGATCTCGGCCAGCGGCAGCGTGTAGCGCAGCTCGACGCGGGTCTCCGACAGGTAGTCCATGCCGGACAGCTGGCCGCGGCGGCTCTGGCACAGCTCCATGATCGTGCCCACGAACTCCGACGGCGCGATGATGGTGCACTTAGCGACCGGTTCGAAGACGTTCTTGATCTTGCCCTCCGGCCAGTCCGAGGGGTTGGTGACGGTCAGCTCGGTGCCGTCCTCCATGCCCACCTCGTAGACCACGTTCGGCGCGGTGGAGATCAGGTTCAGGTTGAACTCGCGCTCCAGCCGGTCGCGGGTGATCTCCAGGTGCAGCAGCCCGAGGAACCCGCAGCGGAAGCCGAAGCCCAGCGCGCCGGAGGTCTCCGGCTCGTAGGTCAGCGCGGCGTCGTTGAGCTGGAGCTTGTCCAGCGCCTCGCGCAGCAGCGGGTAGTCGCTGCCGTCCACCGGGTAGAGCCCGGAGTACACCATCGGTTTGGGCTCGCGGTACCCGCTCAGCGGCTCCTCGGCGCCCTTGCGCTCGGCGGTGATCGTGTCACCGACCTTGGACTGGCGGACGTCCTTCACGCCGGTGATCAGGTAGCCGACCTCGCCGACGCCGAGGCCCGCCGACGGCTTGGGCTCCGGCGAGATGATGCCGACTTCCAGCAGCTCGTGGGTGGCGCCGGTGGACATCATCCGGATCCGCTGCCGCGGGGTGATCTTGCCGTCCACCACGCGGATGTAGGTGACCACGCCGCGGTAGGTGTCGTAGACCGAGTCGAAGATCATCGCGCGCGGCGGGGCGTCGGCGTCGCCCTGCGGCCCCGGGACCTGCTGCACGACCGCGTCGAGCACCGCGTCGACACCCTCACCGGTCTTGGCCGACACGCGCAGCACGTCCTCCGGCTCGCAGCCGATGATGTGCGCCAGCTCCGCGGCGTACTTGTCCGGCTCCGCGGCGGGCAGGTCGATCTTGTTGAGCACCGGGATGATCTGCAGGTCGTGCTCCATCGCCAGGTACAGGTTGGCGAGCGTCTGCGCCTCGATGCCCTGTGCGGCGTCGACCAGCAGGATCGCGCCCTCGCACGCGGCCAGCGAGCGGCTGACCTCGTAGGTGAAGTCGACGTGACCGGGCGTGTCGATCATGTGCAGCACGTGGTCGACGCCGTCCGCGGTCCACGGCAGGCGCACGTTCTGCGCCTTGATCGTGATGCCGCGCTCCCGCTCGATGTCCATCCGGTCGAGGTACTGGGCGCGGTACGCGCGTTCCTCCAGCACGCCGGTCAGCTGCAGCATGCGGTCGGCCAGCGTGGACTTGCCGTGGTCGATGTGCGCGATGATGCAGAAGTTCCGGATCCGCTCCGGGGGCGTGAACGTGGTGTCGGCGAAACTGCTCACTCAGTGTTCCTCGCGGATGTCGGCTGGTGCGGGGGTTCACCCCATGGTCCCATGACACGCCCAGTGCCCGATGTCCAACTCCGGGTCATCCCCGATGCCGGCCCCGCGCGCACGGTGCTGAGCTGGATGTATGAGCAGTTTTCCGGAGTTCGCCCTGGACCGTGCGTTCGGTCACCCCCGCGGTCTGCTGGGTGCTGCGGGCGGCTGGCTGATGGCGCACCGCAACGCGGCGACCGAGCAGCAGGTCGTGCGCCTGGCCCGGCTGTCCGGCGCGGAGCGGGTGCTGGTGGTCGGCCCCGGCCCCGGCGTGGGGCTGCGGGCCGCTGCGGGACAGGCCGCTCAGGTGGTCGCGGTCGAGCCTTCGGAGCAGATGCGGCACGCCGCGGCGCACCGGTGCAGCGGCCTCGACAACGTGACCGTGCAGGGCGGTGACGCCGAGTCGACCGGCCAGCCGGATGCTGAGTTCGACGTGGTGATGAGCGTCAACAACGTGCAGTTGTGGCCAGACCGAATCCCGGCGCTCGCCGAGCTGCGCCGCGTGCTGCGCCCCGGCGGGACCCTGCTGCTGTCCACGCACAGCCAGTGGCTGCCCGGTGGCCGCGCCGGGCTCGACGCGGACGTGCGGGCGGCCGGGTTCACCGACGTGCAGGTCTGGGCGTGGCAGCCGCGCGGCCGGGGCCCCACGCAGGTCCAAGCCCGCGCCGTCCGCCCGGGATGACCGGTGGTTACGGTGGGCGGCCGGTACCGGACCAGAGTTCTGGAGGATCACGAGATGTCGTTGGGCTTGACGCTGCCCAAGGCCGAGCTGCACCTGCACATCGAAGGCACCATCGAACCGGAGCTGGTGTTCAGCCTCGCCCGGCGCAACGGGGTGGCGCTGCCCTTCGAGACCGTGGACGACCTGCGCCGCCGGTACGTCTTCGACGACCTGCAGTCGTTCCTCGACCTCTACTACCTGGCGATGGCGGTGTTGCGCACCGCCCAGGACTTCACCGACCTCACCGACGCGTACCTGGCCAAGGCCCGCGAGCAGGGCGTCCGGCACGCGGAGATCTTCTTCGACCCGCAGGCCCACGCCTCCCGCGGTGTCCCGCTGTCGTCGGTCGTGGCCGGGCTGACCGAGTCGCTGCGGCACAGCGAGGAGCGCTTCGGCATCTCCACCCGGTTGATCGCGTGCTTCCTGCGCGACCGCGGCCCGCAGGAGGCCTTGGAGACCTGGGAGGGCCTGCAGCCGCACCTGGAGCAGATCGACGGGGTCGGCCTGGACTCCGCCGAGGTGGGCCACCCGCCGCAGGTGTTCGAGCCGGTGTTCGCCCGTGCTCGCGAGGCGGGTCTGCACGTGGTCGCGCACGCCGGTGAGGAGGGGCCGCCGGAGTACGTCTGGCAGGCCATCGACGTGCTCGGCGTGGAGCGGGTCGACCACGGCATCCGGTCGGTCGAGGACAGCGCGCTGCTCAAGCGCCTCGCCGACGACCGCACGCCGCTGACGGTCTGCCCGCTGTCGAACGTCCGGCTGCGCTGCGTGCCGGAGCTGTCCCAGCACCCGCTGCCGCGACTGCTCGACGCCGGGCTGCTGGTGACGATCAACTCCGACGACCCGTCCTACTTCGGCGGGTACGTCGGGGAGAACTTCGTCGCGCTGCAGGACGCGCTCAAGCTCGACGACGCGGTGCTGCGCCAGCTCGCCGCGGATTCGTTCCGGGCATCGTTCCTCCCCGACGCCAAGCGCGACGCGCTGATCGCCGAAATCCAGTAGCCACTTCTCCCCTGCGGCCCCGCCCCGGACGGCGGGGCCGCAGGAGACCGGCTCGCATGGCCGCGCGAGCCGGAACAGAGCTGGTCACGGTGCCCCGCGGACCTCAGAGGTTGCGGACGTCGATGCGCAGCGGATGGTCGTCCGGGATCTCCACCAGCACGATCCGCATGCCGTCCGGGTCGGCGATCCAGGCCTCGTCCAGGCCCCACGGCTTGCGCTCGGGCTCGGCCAGCACGGTGACGCCCCGCTCGCGCAGCTGCGCGAACTCGGCCCGGACATCGCGCACCTGCACCCACAGGACCTGGTCCGGGCTGGGGCCGGGCCCACCGCTGCCGGAGACCTCCAGGAACCCCTGGCCGAGGAAGAACACCGTGCCACCGGGGAACTCCCGAGCGATCGCCAGTCCGAGCACGTCCCGGTAGAACCGCACCGACCGGTCCCGCTCGCGGGGCCGGAGGATCAACCGGCTGGCCAAGACATCCATGCCCCATTCCTACCGGCCCGCACCCCAGACTGCCGAGTCACCCGGTCCTCGCAGCGCGCTCCGCCCGAAGTAGCACAGCCACGCGAGGTGGTGGGTTCGGCATCGCATGCGATCACCAGGACACCCCCGAAGCCGGGGGCGACCTCAGGCTGGCTATGCGCATGCGCGCGCTGCACTTCGGCATCGAGCTCATCGCAGTGCTCGTGCTGTTGCGCAACGAGTCATCCGGGAGAAGCCCGGCTCCGCCATCGCACGCCCAGGCACCGATGGCACGCGCCGTGCGAGTGCCCGGGAGTACCTGCCGAAGTGCACCGCACCGCCGCAGGAGTTCGCGGGTCCCCGAGCGCGGGGCCGGTCAGGCGAGGCCGAGCAGGACCACCCCGGTGAGGACGACGAGGGCGCCCGCCATGCGGCGGCCGGGTTGGGACTCACCGAGGAAGCGCCAAGCCAGCAGGCCCGCGATCACGATGCTCAGCTCCCGGGCGGGGGCCACCAGGCTCACCGGGGCGAGCTGCATCGCGAACAGCACCAGGATGTAGGCCAGCGGCGACAGCAGCGCCACCGCCAGCACGGACGCCCGGTGCTCGGACCAGACCGCGGCGATCTGGGCGCGGCGGCGAACCGCGTACGGGGCCAGCAGGACCGACCTGGCGAGGTTGTTCGCCCAGTCGTACAGCAGCGGGGACAGCGCCAGGCCGGTCACCGCGTAGGCGTCCCACACCGTGTAGATCGCGATCAGCGAGCCGGTCAGGACGCCGAAACCGACCCCGGCCAAGCTCGCGCCGGAGCGGGGCACCCCATCGGACAGCCCGATCACGAGCACGCCCGCGATGACCAGCAGGCCGCCCGCCGCCCCGAGCCAGCCCGGCCGCTCACCCAGCACCAGCACCGCGATCAGCATCGCCAACATCGGGCCGGTGCCCCTGGCCAGCGGGTACACCACCGACATGTCACCGACGGCGTAGCCGCGCTGCAACATCAGGAAGTAGGCCAGGTGCACGACCGCGCTGACCAGCACCCCCAGCACCCAACTGCGCAGAGGTGGAGCCCCCTGCCAGAGCAGCACCCCGGCGGCCACCGGCAGGTAGAGAGCAGCCGAGCAGGTCGCGGTCAGCCACACGAACCCGGGGCCAGCCGATCCGGCGCGCTTGGCGAAGAAGTTCCAGCCCGCGTGCGCGAACGCGGCGGCGACGACGAGGAGCACGGCGACCAAGCTCATGAAGAACCCTCCGTGCCGCGCGGGCGCGCAGCAACCGGGTTCCTCCAGGCTTTTGTCCCGTCAGATGTGCGACCGCTTCCGTTCCGCGACCGCCGGTGCCGCTCGGACCAGTCCCCCGCGCTCCTGGTTGTGGCGATCTGCGACGGAGCTGGGGCGGAACCCTAGGCACAACCAGCGCTGATGGTACGCCGCCCCGGCGCGCGGTTTGAAGGATCTTGTGGGCTGCGGCACGTCAGGCGCCCGCAGCGAGCTTCCAACCCAGGCTGATCACGAGGCCGACGACCACGGTGAGGAAGACCCGACGCACGAAACCCGAGCCACGCCGGGCCGCGACCACCGCGCCCAGGACGCTGCCCGCGATGTTGCTCAACGCCATCAAGATCCCCAGCCCCCACAGCACCTTGCCCGCCGGGATGAAGAAGATCAGCGCACCGATGTTGGTCGCGACGTTGACGACCTTCGCCGTGGCCGAAGCAGTGAGGAACGCGAAGCCGACCAAGCCGACCAGCAGGAACACCAGGAACGAGCCGGTGCCCGGGCCAGCGATGCCGTCCCAGAAGCCGATCACCGCGCCACCCGCGAGCATCACGAGCAGCTGCGCGCGGCGCTGGAAGCGCGGTGCGTCCACCGAACCGAGGTCGGGCTTGCGCCAGGTGTAGAAACCCACGGCCACCAGCGCGACGAGCACGACGATGTTGAGCACGTGCGAGGGCAGGGCGTTGGCGAGCATCGCGCCACCCAACGAACCCAGCAGCGCCACCACCGCCATCGGCAGCGCGGCGCGCCAGTCGATCGGGGTGCGCTTGGCGTAGGTGCGGGCCGCTGCCGAGGTGCCCGCGATCGCCGCGACCTTGTTGGTGGCCAACGAGTAGATCACCTCGCCGCCGGGCATCAGCAGCAGCATGGCGGGTAGCTGGATCAGGCCGCCACCGCCAACGATCGCGTCGACCGCCCCGGCGAGGAACGCCGCCGCGCAGAGGAACAGCAGACCGGCGAGCGTGAGATCGGCGAAACCGGGCCAGTTCAGGGCGTCGAGCACGAGGATCGACCTTATGGCCTGCCGCGCCGGTTCCGAGGCGGATGTGATCGCTCTCGCCCCGGCTCGCCCGGCCGACATCCGCCCAGGTCGCGGCTGTTAACATGGTCGACCGTGCCGTGCGGCGTTCCGCCGTGGAGGAAACCTGCCCCCGGGCAGGGCCGATCAAGCGCGGCACGACTGATTCGTCACGACGAGGAAGAGGCGCACCAGTGGCCAACATCAAGTCCCAGATGAAGCGGATCAAGACCAACGAGAAGAACCGGCAGCGCAACAAGGCCGTGAAGTCCTCGCTGAAGACCGCGATCCGCAAGTTCCGCGAGGCCGCTGCCGCCGGCGAGAAGGAGAAGGCCATCGAGCTGCAGCGGGCCGCCAGCAAGGCGCTGGACAAGGCCGCCAGCAAGGGCGTGATCCACCGCAACCAGGCCGCCAACAAGAAGTCCGCGCTGGCTCAGCGCGTCAACGAGCTCTGAGGCTCGGCCTGGTCTTCGGCCCCTTCCCCGGCGGGAAGGGGCCGTTTGCCGTTCAGGAGCGCTGGTTGCGGAGTTCGACCAGGCGCAGGACGGTGCGCTCCAGCGCGTAGGTGGCGTCGGCGGCCATGCCCTTGACCCCGGCGTTGACCTCGGCGACGGCCTGGAGCGCGGCGGCGAGGCTCCTGGGGTTCCAGCCCCGGGACTGCGCCAGCGCCTTCTTCACCTTCCACGCGGGCATGCCCAGCTCCCCGGCCAGCCGGAACGGGTCGTTGCGACCACCGGCAGCGGCGACCCGGCCGATGGTGCGGACCGAGTCCGCCAGCGCATCGGCGATCAGCACGTGCGGCACACCGAGCTGCACCGCCCAGCGCAGCGCCTCCAGGGCGGCCGCGCGGTCCCCGGTCACCGCCTTCTCCGCCACCGCGAACCCGGTGACCTCGGCGCGGCCCCGGTGGTAGCGGCGCACCGCGGTCTCGTCCACCTTGCCCCCGGTGTCGGCGACCAGCTGGGTCGCTGCCGCGGAGAGCTCGCGCAGGTCCGAACCGACGGTCTCGATCAGCGCGGCCACCGCCGCCGCGTCCGCCTTGCCGCCCGCCCGGCGGACCTCGTCGCGGACGAACGACTCCCGCTCGGCGGGTTTGGTGATCTTGTTGCACTCGGTGACGCGCGCGCCCAGCTTGCGCAGCGCGTTGGGCAACTCCTTCGCGTGCTTGGACCGCCCGCCACCGGAGTGCACGACCACGAGCGTCACGCCGTCGACCGGCTGCTTGGCGTGCGAGAGCAGGGCTTCGGCGATCTCCTTGCCCGCGTCCTGCGCGGACTCCACGGCCAGCACCCGGCCCTCCGCGAACAGCGACGGGCTGAGCATCTCGGCGAGCTCCGGAGGGGTGAGTTCGCTCACCTTCACCCGGCGCAGCTCCGCTTCCGGGTCCGCCGCGCGGGCCGCTCCGACGGCCGCCCACAGCGCACGTTCCACCAGCAGTTCCTCGTCGCCGAGGACCAAGTGCAGCGGATCGGTGACCACGGCCGGTGAACTCATGCAGGCATGGTCCCACGCACCCGTGACGATCCCGGCATCTGGATCGGCCTGGCCAGAACGCGGCGCGATCCATTAGCGTTGCGAGCACAACCGAATAGCTCATCCAGAGGGGCAGAGGGAACGGCCCGATGAAGCCCCGGCAACCGTTCGCCCGGTGAATCGTGATGTTCAGCGCGAGGTCTCCGGCGAAAGCGGTGCCAATTCCGACCCGTCCGCGGGACAGATGAGGAGAGGACCTCGCGATGACCGCTGCTGCCCAGCGCACGAACACGACCTTCGACCTCGGCAACGCCGTCGAACTGGTGTCCAAGGAAGAGGGCCACCGGCAGCCGCTGGCCCCCGAGTTCGTGTCGCTCGAAGACTTCTCGCCGCTGGAAGTGGCCTACGACTTCCCCCGGATCCGCCGCGAGGACATCGAAGCCGGTCCCCGGTCGATCTGGCGCTACAAGCAGCTGCTGCCGGTGCCCTCCAACGTCGAGGAGCACCCGAACACCGACCCCGGCTGTACCCGCCTGATCCGGGCCGACAACCTCGCCAAGGCGCTGGGCGTCAAGCGGATCTGGATCAAGGACGACACCGGGAACCCGACCCACTCCTTCAAGGACCGCGTGGTCGCGGTCGCGCTGGCCGCCGCCCGCGAGTTCGGGTTCAAGGTGCTGGCCTGCCCGTCGACCGGCAACCTGGCCAACGCGGTCGCCGCGGCCGCCGCCCGCGCCGGGTGGGACTCGGTGGTGCTGGTGCCGAAGACCCTGGAGCGCGCCAAGATTCTGATGAGCGCGGTCTACGACGGCTCGCTGCTCGCCGTCGACGGCAACTACGACGACGTGAACCGCCTGGCCACCGAGCTGGCCGGGGAGCACGAGGACTGGGCGTTCGTCAACGTCAACGTCCGCCCCTACTACTCCGAGGGTTCCAAGACCCTGGCCTTCGAGGTCGCCGAGCAGCTCGGCTGGCGCATCCCCGAGCAGATCGTGGTGCCGATCGCCTCCGGCTCGCAGCTGACCAAGGTTCACAAGGGGTTCAACGAGCTCAGCGAGGTCGGCCTGGTGGAGCCGAGCCCGGTGCGGATCTTCGGCGCGCAGGCCACCGGTTGCTCCCCGGTGTCCACCGCGTACAAGAACGACCAGGACGTGGTGCAGCCGGTGCGGCCGGACACCATCGCCCGCTCGCTGGCCATCGGCGCGCCCGCCGACGGTCCGTACGTGCTGGACATCGTGCGCAAGACCGGTGGTGCCATCGAGGACGTCACCGACGACGAGGTCCGCGAGGGCATCCGGCTGCTGGCCCGCACCGAGGGCATTTTCGCCGAGACCGCCGGTGGGGTCACCGTGGCCACCGCGAAGAAGCTCGTCGAGACCGGCAAGATCGACCCGGACGCCGAGACCGTCCTGCTGATCACCGGTGACGGGCTGAAGACGCTGGACGCGGTCCAGGACCAGATCGGCCCGAAGGCCACCGTGGCTCCGACGACCGAGGCCGTCAACCAGGCCCTGGGCCTGTAACCCGCTTTCCCGGACGTGCGCGGTGCTGCTCGCGGCACCGCGCACGTACCGTCTACAAGGGACTGGAGTTCAGCGGTCCACCGCGCGCAGCGGATCTCCGCGTGAGACGTGCCGCGGACCTCGTGGGCCGGGCAGGATCGCGATGTCTCCTTCCTGGTCGGTGCGCAGCACTTCCGCGCCGCCGCGGGTGAGCAGGTCCACCACGAACGGGCTGGGGTGCCCGTAGCTGTTGCCGTCGCCGACGCTGATCAGCGCCGTCCGCGGCCGCACCGCGCTCAGCAATCTCGGTGTGGTGTACCGGGATCCGTGGTGCGGGACCTTGAGCACGTCGGCCCGCAGGTCCAGCCCGGCGGCCATGAGGCGCCCCTGGGCGGGCAGCTCGATGTCGCCGGTGAGCAGCAGCCGCCCGGCCGGGGTGGTCGCCAGCAGCACGATCGAGGCGTCGTTGGCGTCCTCGGCCGTCTGCGACCGGGTCGACGCCGGATCCGGTGCCAGCACGTCCAGCACCAGGCCCGGCCAGCGCACCCGCTGCCCGGACTGCATCGGCACGACCGGCACCCGGTGCGCCCGGGTGTCCCGCAGCACCTGCCGCATCGCCCACTCCGGCTCCCGCAGCGGCCCCACCGCCACCGCACCGACCGCGAACTCGCCCAGCAGCCCGGTGAGCCCGCTGACGTGATCGGCGTGCAGGTGCGTCAGCACGACCAGCGGGACGCGGCGCACTCCGAGTCGGTCCAGGCACGCTGCCGCCCGCCGGAGGTCGGGGCCGGTGTCAACCACCACTGCTTCCCCCGGGCGCCCGGTGGCGAGCACGAGCCCGTCCCCCTGGCCGACGTCGCAGACGACCATGCTCCAGCCGGGCGCGGGCCAGCCGGACACCGCGCTGCGCACCGGCACCAGCACGAGCACCGCGAGCAGCAGGCCCACCGACGCCAGGACGCGGAACCGCTTGCCGCGCAACGCGACCAGACCAACGGCGACCAGCCCCGCCAGCAGCAGTCCGCCGGTGGTCCCGGGCAGCCAGTCGAAGGCCCCGCCGGGCACCGCTGCTGCCCGGTCGGCGACCAGCACCAGCCACTCCAGCTCGGGCGCGGCCAGCCAGCAGAACGCGCCCGCCAGCCAACCGGACAACGGCGCGACCACCGTTGCCAGCACGCCGAACACGGTCGCCGGTGCGACGACCGGACCGGCCAGCAGGTTCGCGGGTACCGCGACGAGGCTGACCGTGCCGGACAGCGCCGCGATCAGCGGAGCGGTCACGACGTGCGCTGCCAGCGGGACCGCGATGGCCTCCGCCACGCCGACCGGGACACCCCGGCTCCGCAAGGCTGCCGCCCACGCCGGGGCCAGCACGACCAGCCCGGCCGTCGCCGCGACGGACAGGGCGAAGCCCGGGCTCGTGGCCAGCTCCGGCATCAGCAGCAGCAAGCCGATCACGCTGGCCGACAGCACCGGCAGCGCGGAACGCCGCCTGCCCAGCACCAACGCCAGCAGCGTGATCGCGCCCATCGCCGCCGCGCGCAGCACGCTCGGCTCCGGACCCGCCAGGACGACGAACCCGACGAGCGCCGCGCCAGCCCCGAGCGCCGACAGCAGCGGCCCCGCGCCGACCAGGTGCAGCACGACGAGCACGGCACCGCACACGATCGCCAAGTTGGCCCCCGAAACCGCCATGAGGTGCGTGAGGCCCGCGGTGTCGAAGTCCTGCTCCACCTCCGGCGGCAGCGCGCCGGTGTCACCGACGACCAGGCCGGGCAGCAGTCCTGCGGCAGCGGGGCCCAGCTCGGCGGCCGCCGTGCGACGCAGCCCGTCGCGCAGGTCCGCGGCAGCTCGCTGCCAGCCCGGCGGTGGGCCGACCTCGGTGGGCGCCCCGAACACCTGCAGCGCAGCGATCGTCAGCTCGCCCGAGCGCGGCGGTGCAGCCTTGCCCCGCACCGTCACCTGCTGCCCGGCTATGAGGTCACGCCACTGCTCGGTCGGCACCAGCAGCACCACCGAACCGCTCGCGCGCACGTGCCGCCCGATGAGGTCAGCCGTTTCCAGCTCGGCCCGGACCAGAGCGCGGTCCTGCGCTCGCCGCGCCCCGAAGGACGCGCCGCGCAGCGGAACTGGTGCGCTGGTCAGGGTCACCCGTGCCGTCACCCGCTCGCCGTGGTGGGCCGCCTCCCGGACCGGGTGGTGCTCGGCGTGGTGGCCCCGGACTGCCATCCCGGCCGCGGCGACGCCTGCCAGCAGGAGGACCACCAGCGTTCCCCTCGCCCAGGCCCGGCGCCTCGTGGCAGGCCACAGCACCGGGGCCGCCAGCAGCGCGCACACCGCCGTCAGCGCCACCACGCCCCACCCGGCCAGCAGGCCGAGCAACGTGACCGCCCAGACCGCAGCCGCGGTCGGCGCCAGCCGGAGGTCGAACCCGGTGCTCACACCCGCACCAACTCCCGCAGCCGGGCGAAGCGGGACCTGCCGATCCCGCCGACCTCCCGCAGCTGCTCCACCGAGTCGAACCGGCCGTGCTCGGTGCGCCACCGCACGATCCGCTTGGCGGTGACCTCGCCGATGCCTGGGAGTTCATCGAGTTGCTCCTCCGTTGCGGTGTTCAGGTCGACCTTGCCGTCGCCGGTCTGCCCGGACTGGGCCTGCGGCGGCACCGGCACGGCGACGTGCAGCTGCTCGCCGTCGGACAGCCGGCGGGCGAGGTTGAGCCCGGTCAGGTCGGTGTCCGGCAGCACGCCACCGGCCGCCTCGACCGCGTCGGCGACCCGACTGCCGGGCTCGACCGTGACCAGGCCGGGGCGGTTGACCCGGCCGACGACGCTGACCACGAGTTCGGGCGCGGACGTGGTGGCCGCTGGGAGCGGCGGCGGGGGCAGGACGGGTGGCGGGGCCGGCTCGGCGGCGGACCTGGAGGTCCACGCCATCGCGGCCATGCCGAGCAGCAGGACGGCGGCCAGCAGGGCGATCGCGAGCACACCGGTCCGGCCGGGGTCCACTCTGGACCTCAGCAAGGACTCGGGCAGCCACCGCTCCGCGAACCGGCGCGTGCGCGGCACCGGTTCCGGTGGTGTTGCGGAGTAATCAGGACCGGCACGCTCCACCGCGTCGTCGCGGTCGGCGTGTCGGCGCAGGGCCTGCAGCCTGCTGCGCGGGTCGAGTGCTTCGTCAGGCCCGCCTGTGGCGCGGATAGCTCGTGCGTCGAACATGACGACAAAGTTAGATCACGCGAATCCCGTTGCGCAGCCCCTTTTTTCGCGACCAGGACCACTGTGGACGAAGATTCAGCACGATGGTGTGGAATCCGCCCACCGAAAGGTTCTCAGTCGGCCGAACGCCACCCGTTCGGGAGAACCACGACCCCCACCGCGCCAGGCCCGATGTGCGCCCCGATCACCGCGCCCACCTCCGAGACCACGCAGTCCGCCACCGCGCCGAGGTGCGCGCGGATCCGGCTCGCCAGCTGCTCCGCGCGCTCCGGCGCGGCCAGGTGGTGGACCGCGATGGCCGCCGCCCCGGAACCCGCCGCCGACGAGGAGATCTCCACCAGCCGGGACATCGCCCGCGTGGTCGTCCGCACCTTCTCCAGCGCGTCGATCCGCCCGTCGTGGACGTGCAGCAGCGGCTTGATGGCCAACGCCGTGCCCAGCACGGCGGCTGCCGTGCCGATCCGGCCACCGCGCCGCAGATACTCGAGCGTCTGCACCGAGAACAGGGTGGTGGTGCGCTCCGCGGTGGCGGTCGCGGTGCGCACGACTTCGTCCAGGTCCGCACCCGAGTTCGCCACCTCGGCCGCGGCCAGCACCGAGAAGCCCAACCCCATAGCGGCGGAGCGCGAGTCGACGACCCGCACCCGGTCGGCGTCGACCTCGCGAGCGGCCAGCCGCGCCGCGTCCCACGTGCCCGAGAGCTGCCGCGACAGGTGAACCGCCACCACGCCGTCGGCGCCCTCGTCGAGGGCCGCCCGGAAGGTGCGCGCCAACTCCTGCGGCGTCGCGCCCGCCGTGGTCACGCGGTGCTTGCGCGCGAAGGCCCCCGCCAAGTCGTCCGGCCCGAAGGCCGACTCGTCGACCGCCGCCGCCCCGTCCACGCTGACGTGCAGGGGAACGGTCCGCACCGCGTACCGCTCGGCATATCCCGGCGGCAGGTACGCCGTCGAATCGGTGACGACTGCAATGGGCACACCGCAACCCTACGACGTCGCGCCGCGAACCCGATCAGCGCTCGCCCGGAGCGGTCAAACCTCGCTTTTCCGGGCACGGGCAGCCCGCCCGGCGACCGGCATGCGCATCGAGGAGTTGGGGCCGACCAGCGGCGGGAGGTCAGTCCGCGGAGAAGGCCCCGGCGTTGTAGGCCATCAGCCGCCAGTGGGTGCCGGTGCGCCGCTTGAGCACCACCCAGTGGCAGTTGCCGATGCCGCCCAGGCCCGGCCACAGCTCCAGCGGGAGCCCGACCAGCTTGGCGGTCAACGCCGTGATCAGCCCGCCGTGCGCGCACAGCAGCGCGGTGCCGTGGTGCTCGTGGTCGAGCTCCTCGACCACCTCCGCGGCGCGCTCGGCCACCTCGATGCGGGTCTCCCCGCCCGGCGGCGCCCAGGTCGGGCTCGACCGCCAGGTGGCCAACGCCCCGGGCCAGCCGTGCTCGACCTCGGCCCCGCTGAGACCCTGCCACTCCCCCAGGTGCGTCTCGCGCAGCCGCTTGTCCAACCGCACCGGCATCCCGCTGACCTCGGCGAACGCTTCCGCCGTGGTGCGCGCGCGGTTCAGGTCCGAGCTGATCGCGGTGTCCGGCGCGAACTGGGCGATCCGCGGCGCCGCGCGCCGGGCCTGCTGCCGACCGGTCTCGGTGAGCGCGCTGTCCAGGTGTCCCTGCAGCCGCCCGGCCGCGTTGTAGTCGGTTTCGCCGTGCCGCCAGAGCACCAACCGGTCGAGGCTCACTCCGCTGCGTCCGACGGCGCGTTCTGGTCCACGAACTCGATGCGCGGGCAGTCCTTCCACAGCTTCTCCAGCTGGTAGAAGGAGCGCTCCTCGGCGTGCTGGACGTGCACCACGAGGTCGACGAAGTCCAGCAGGACCCACCGGCCCTCGCGCGCGCCCTCACGGCGCACCGGCTTGGTGCCGGCCTCGCGCACCTTCTCCTCGATCGCGTCGACGATCGCCTCGACCTGCCGCTCGTTGGGCGCCGAGGCGATCAGGAAGCAGTCGGTGATGACCAGCTGCTCGGAGACATCCAGCAGGACCACGTCGGTGGCCTTCTTGTCCGCCGCGGCCTGCGCCGCGATCAGAGCCAGTCGGCGAGCGTTCTCGGTGGCTGCCACGTCACTCCTCTCGAGGTGGGCCCGGTGTGCGACCCACGCCGGGTAGAGGATAAGGCCAGCCCGCAGCGCGCCAGGACGGACCACCTGGCACCAACGCCGACCGCCTCGTCCGCCATTCCCGGCGGGCGTGGTCCGCACCACAGCGCAGCCACCGGCGGCGACGCGCGGAGGCGAACGCCACTCCGGTCAGTCCTGGCCGGTGGGCAGGACCACGGCCTGCCCGGCGACCACGGTCTTTCCGTCCCAGGTCAGCGTCGGCGGGCCGTGCAGGACGTACCCCTCCTCCAGCAGCGCGCTGATCCGGCGGCAGAACTCGGCATCGTCCGGACCGGTGATCAAGCGGTAGCGCAGTCGTTCCACGGCCAGGAGGGTACGGAGCCCCAGCCGGTGACGAGCCAGTGCAGCCCGCGTCGACCAGGCGCTGCTCCGCGGCCTCGACCGGAACGAAGGCCAGCCCGGAGCTGCTGGCGGCCGTCGAGCGCACCCGGGAGCGGGTCGTCGCGGCCGCTGAGGACGCGGGCTACGGGCCCCACTCGGGGGTGAGTTCGCGGTAGAGGCCCCGTTTGGAGATGTACTGGACGATGCCGTCCGGGACCAGGTACCAGACCGGGAGTCCGGCGCGGACGCGGTCCCGGCAGCCCGTGGACGAGATCGCCATCGCCGGGATCTCCACCAGGGACACCGCGCCAGCCGGGAGGTGGGCGCCGTTGAGCGAGTAGCCCGGGCGGGTCACGCCGATGAAGTGCGCCAGGTCGAACAGCTCCTCGACCCGGTGCCAGGACAGGATCTGCTCCAGCGCGTCGGCGCCGGTGATGAAGTACAGGTCCGCGTCCGGGTACTCGGCGTGCAGGTCGGTGAGGGTGTCCGCGGTGTAGGTCGGGCCCGCGCGGTCGACGTCGACCCGGCTGACCAGGAAGCGCGGGTTGGACGCGGTGGCGATCACCGTCATCAGATAGCGGTCCTCGGCCGGGCTGACCGCCTCGTGGCTCTTCTGCCACGGCTGCCCGGTCGGCACGAAGACCACCTGCTCCAGGCCGAACTGGGCCTGCACCTCGCTGGCGGCCACCAGGTGACCGTGGTGAATGGGATCGAAGGTGCCACCCATGACCCCGATCCGGCGACGAGACATAGCTGCCAAGCCTAGGAAGTCACCTCCTCGGCGCGCTCGCCGGGGCGTCGCGGAGTGTCGAGGATCGCACCGCAACCGCGAGGCCCGACCCCGCCCCCCGCCGGGCCGGGCCCCACGCCCTCATCAACCGCGTGGTCCGGGCTGGGCCTCCCCTGCCCAGGCCAGACCGCGCGGCCCCGCCGACCGCGGAGCCCGGCCCAAGCTCCCCCCTGAGCCGGGCCCCGCGGCCCTGCGCGACCCTCGGCGGCTGGGGGCCCACCTCGGGTCACGGGCGCTGCCGTTTTCCAGGCGCGCACCGGTGTGACCCCGCGCCTCGGCGGCCATGACGCGACCCCGGACGTGTCCTGCGTCACTCTTCCGGGGCAACCACCCGGCCCGTGTCCGCGTCCTTCACCAGGATCGCCTCGACCGGGCAGGACTCGGCCGCGTCCACCACCTCGTCGGCCGGTTCCACCTGCGCCTGCTTCGCGCACGCGTAGCCGTCCACCAGCTCGAAGTGGTCCGGTGCCACGCCGGCGCACATGCCACTGCCGATGCAGGTGTTCGCGTCGATCTCGATCGACCAGCTCATTCGCCACCTCTTCCCGTCATGAGCGAGATCACTCGACACCTTGCCACGACAGCAGCATCTTCTGGGGCCCGCGGACGAGCATCCCGCTCTTCCACTCCACGTCCTCGGCGGTGGTCGCGAAGCGCAGCCCCGGCAGTCGGGTCAGCAGCGTGCGCAGCGCGACCTGCAGCTCCATCCGTGCGAGCTGGGCGCCCAGGCAGTGGTGCGGGCCGTGGCCGAACCCGATGTGCGTGGCCTCCTGGCGGGTCAGGTCGAGCAGCTCCGGGTCGCTGAACACCGACTCGTCGCGGTTGGCGGCGGAGGTGCTGACCATGACCGGCTCCCCCGCCCGGACCAGCACACCGCCCAGCTCGACGTCCTCGGTGGCGTACCGGGGGAACCCGGCGCCGCTGCCCAGCGGCACGAAGCGCATCAGCTCCTCGACCGCCTGCGGGATCCCGTCCAGGTCCGCGCGCAGCGCGGCCAGCTGCTCGGGGTGGGTCAGCAGGACGTAGACGAAGTTCGGGATCTGGGTGGCGGTCGTCTCGTGCCCCGCCACCAGGATCCCGGCCGCCAGCCGGACCAGCTCGTCCTCGGAGAGCTTGTCCTGCTCGTCGCGGGCCTCGATCAACGCGCTGAGCAGGTCGTCGGCCGGTTCCGCGCGGCGCACGGCGATCAGCCCGGCGATGTAGTCGAACATCCGGTCCATGTAGTCGGTGACCTGCTCGGGGGTGAGCTTGGTCGTGGACAGGAACGCGTCCGACCACACCCGGAAGTCCCCGCGATCGTCGTAGGGCACGCCGAGCAGCTCGCAGATGACGGTGATCGGCAGCGGCAGCGCGAAGTCCTCGACCAGGTCGGCCGGGGCGCCACCCCGCAGCATCTCGTCGACGAGGCCGTTGGCGATCTCCTCGGTGCGCGGGCGCAGCTTCTCCACGCGGCGCGCGGTGAAGGCCTTGGCGACGAGCTTGCGCAGGCGGGTGTGCTCGGGCGGGTCCATGGACAGCAGCCCGCCGTTCGGCGTGTTGGGCCGCATCCTCGGCTCGTCGTGGTGCAGCACCGCGGCCCGGCTGAACCGCGGGTCGCCCAGGACGACCTTGGCGTCTTCGTAGCGGGTCGCCAGCCACGCGGTGTCGCCGTAGGGCAGCTGGATCCGGGTGAGCGGTTCCTGCTTGCGCAACTGGGCGTAGAGGGGGTCGAGCTGGAGCTTGTCAGCTTCGCTGAACGGGTAGGTCCTCGGCTCCGTGGTGGTCATGCACAGCTCCCGGTGGACTAGTTGTAAGCGAGTGCTTACACCTTCGTCTCCACGGTACGCAGACCCCCGGTTACCCGCACCTACCGATCACCTTTCGTCCGGAAGGTCCGTCCGTTCCAGCAGCACCGAGATCCCCCGCGTGACGTGCCGCGCCACGGCGTCCGGATCGGCCTGCGCCAGCGGGCTCTTGCCCAGCACCGACCGGACCATCCCGATCCCGAACAACCACGCCAGCACCAGGTCCGCGCGCAGCTCGGCGTCCTCGGCGTCGGTCAGCTCCGCCAGCCCGGCGGTGTAGCGGGCCCCGAGCTCCTCGCGGAGCACGTGCGCGGCGCGCTCGTCGCTGTAGGAGCGCAGCATCGCGGCGATCGGATGCTCCTCCCCGCTGAGCTGGTCGGCCGACAGCAGGCCGTCGAGGATGCGGCGCGGGAGCCCCTCGGGCGGCTGCCCGGCGATCAGCTCGGTGCTGTTGTGGTCGAGCACCGCGGCGAAGAGTTCCTGCTTGGAGCCGAAGTAGCGGAACAGCAGTGCCTGGTTGACCCCGGCCCGCGTCGCGACGTCGCGCACCGTCGTCGCGCTGAAGCCGCGCTCGGCGAACAACGCCGACGCGGCCTGCAGCAGCGCTTCCTTGGTGGCGGCCGAGTCCCGCTTGCGGCGCGGGCCCCCGGTCAACTCAGCTCCCCGGGCAGGAGCTCGGGCCCGCCGGGGCGCTGCCCGGCCGCACGTGCCCGTCGCCGAAGGCCAGCCACTTGGTCGAGGTCAGCTCCGGCAGCCCCATCGGCCCCCTGGCGTGCAGCTTCTGCGTCGAGATGCCGATCTCCGCGCCCATCCCGAACTCGCCGCCGTCGGTGAACGCGGTGGAGGCGTTGACCATGACCGCGGCCGCGTCGACCTGCGCGGTGAACTGCCGAGCGGCGCGGACGTCGCTGGTCACGATGGCCTCGGTGTGCCCGGAACCGTGCTCGCGGATGTGCTCGACCGCGGCGGGCAGCGACCCCACCACGGCGGCGGCGATGTCCGCGGACAGGAACTCGGTGTCCCAGTCCTCGTCGGTCGCGGGCACCACGTTCGCACCGCCGACGGCCACCACCTGCTCGTCCCCGTGCACGGTCACACCCGCACCGCCCAGCTCGGCGATGGCGCGCGGCAGGAACTCGGCCGCGATCGCCTGGTGCACCAGGAACGTCTCCGCGGCGTTGCACACGCTGGTGCGCCGGGCCTTGGCGTTGAGCAGGATCCGTAGCGCGGTGTCGATGTCGGCGCTCGCGTCGACGTAGACGTGGCAGTTGCCCACCCCGGTCTCGATCGCGGGCACCGTCGCGTTCTCCACCACGGCCGCGATCAGCCCGGCCCCGCCGCGCGGGATCACCACGTCCACCAGGCCGCGCGCGGTGATCAGGTGCTGCACCGAAGCCCGGTCGTGGCACGGCAGCAACTGCACCGAATCGGCGGGCAACCCGTGCTCGACGACCACGTCGGTGAGGATCCCGACCAGCGCGGTGTTGGAGTTCTCCGCCGACGACGAGCCGCGCAGCAGCACCGCGTTGCCCGCCTTGAGGGTGAGCCCGGCCGCGTCCACCGTGACGTTGGGGCGCCCCTCGTAGACGATCCCGACCACGCCCAGCGGCACCCGGACCTGCTGCAGCTGCAGGCCGTTGGGCAGCACGCTGCCGCGCATTACCTCACCGACCGGGTCCGGCAGCCCGGCCACCGTGCGCAGGCCGTCGGCCATCGCCTCGACGCGCTCGGTGCTCAGGCCCAGCCGGTCGATCAGGCCCTCCGACATGCCTGACTCGCGTCCGCGGGCCACGTCGAGCTCGTTGGCGGCGAGCACCTCCGGGGCCCGCCGCACCAGCGCGTCGGCCATCGCGTGCAAAAGCGCGTCCTTGGTGCTGCGGGTGGCCAGCGCGAGCTCCGCGGCCGCTCGCTTCGCCCGGCGCGCCGCGTCGCGGACCTGGTCCCGCAGCTGCTCGCCGGACGCCTTACCTGTGGTCGTGGTCGTGGTCACCGCCCCAGACTAATCCGTTCGGCGACCGGACCAGCACCGGATTTCGCACCGTCCCAGCCCCCGGACGACGCACGTCAGGGTCGTCCGGTAGGAATCGGGGCGTGGACGAACACGCGCTTCGCGAACTCGCCGACGAACGACTCCGCGCGCTGGCCGGGCCCGAGGCGGCACTGCGCGAGGACCAGTGGAGCGCGATCCGCGCCCTGGTGCTGGAGCGCCGCCGCGCGCTGGTCGTGCAGCGCACCGGCTGGGGCAAGTCGGCCGTGTACTTCATCGCCACCGCGCTGCTGCGCGAGCTCGGCGAGGGCCCGACCGTCATCGTCTCCCCGCTGCTGGCGCTGATGCGCAACCAGGTGGAGGCCGCAGCCGCCGCCGACGTGCACGCCGCGACGATCAACTCGGCCAACCCGGAGGAGTGGGCCGACGTCGAGGAGCGGGTCGCCGCCGGTGAGGTGGACGTGCTGCTGGTCAGCCCGGAGCGGCTGAACAACCCCGACTTCCGGGACACCATCCTGCCCCAGCTGACCCAGGACGCCGGGTTGCTGGTGGTCGACGAAGCGCACTGCATCTCCGACTGGGGTCACGACTTCCGCCCGGACTACCGGCGGCTGCGGACCCTGCTGACCGAGCTGCCCGAGGGCGTGCCGGTGCTGGCCACCACCGCCACCGCCAACGACCGCGTGGTGCAGGACGTCGCCGACCAGCTCGGCGTCGGCGGCGAGCACACCGACCCGCAGGAGACCCTGGTGCTGCGCGGCAGCCTGGACCGGGAGAGCCTGCGGCTGGGCGTGGTGCGGCTGCCCAGTGCCGAGGCGCGGCTGGGGTGGCTGGCCAGCCACCTCCGGGAGCTGCCGGGTTCCGGGATCATCTACACGCTGACCGTGGCCGCCACCGAGGAGATCTCCGCCTACCTGCGGGACCAGGGCTACCAGGTCGCCTCCTACTCGGGCCGCACCGATCCGGCCGAGCGGGAGCAGGCCGAGGCCGACCTGCTGGCCAACCGGGTCAAGGCGCTGGTGGCGACCTCCGCGCTGGGCATGGGCTTCGACAAGCCCGACCTCGGGTTCGTCGTGCACCTCGGCGCGCCGTCCTCCCCCATCGCCTACTACCAGCAGATCGGCCGCGCCGGTCGTGGCGTGCAGCGGGCGGAGGTCTTGCTGCTGCCCGGGCCGGAGGACCGCGACATCTGGAGTTACTTCGCCTCGCTGGCGTTCCCGCCGGAGCCCACCGTGCGCGCGGTGCTCGACGCGCTGGCGCAGCACGGGAAGATGTCGACGGCCGCGCTGGAACCGCACGTGGAGCTGGGCCGCAGTCGGCTGGAGATGGTGCTCAAGGTCCTCGACGTCGACGGCGCGGTGCGCCGCGTCAAGGGCGGCTGGGAGCCCACCGGCGAGCCCTGGCACTACGACGCCGAGCGCTACCAGCGCATCGCCGCCGAGCGCAGGGCCGAGCAGCAGGCGATGCTCGACTACCTCGCCACGTCCTCGTGCCGCATGGAGTTCCTGCGCCGCCAGCTCGACGACCCGCAGGCCGCGCCGTGCGGGCGCTGCGACAACTGCACCGGCTCCGGCTACTCCGGCGACGTCGACGACCAGGCGGTGCAGCAGGCGGAGGAGCGGCTGCGCAGGCCTGGCGTCGAGGTGTCGCCGCGCAAGATGTGGCCCAGCGGGATGGACGCGCTGGGCGTTCCGCTGTCCGGCAAGCTGCCCGCCGACGAGCAGGCGAGCACCGGCCGGGCGGTCGGTCGGCTCACCGACATCGGCTGGGGCAACCGGCTCCGCGAGCTGCTCGCCACCGGCGCCCCGGACCAGGAGCTGCCGGACGACCTGTTCCAGGCGGCGATCAAGGTGCTGGCCGCCTGGGACTGGGCGCAGCGCCCCGTCGGCGTGGTGGCGCTGGGGTCGCGGACGCGACCGGTGCTGGTGCGCAGCCTGGCCGAGCGGATCGCGGGCATCGGGCGCCTGCCGCTGCTCGGTGAGGTGCTGACCAACCCGGCCACCACCCCGCGCAGCGCCACCAACAGCGCCCAGCGCGTCGCGTCGCTGTGGTCGCAGTTCAAGGTCCCGGAGGAGCTCGCCACCAAGTTGTCCACACTGGACGGTCCGGTGCTGCTGATGGACGACTACGCCGACACGGGGTGGACCGTCACGGTGGTCAGCCGGCTGCTCCGCCAGGCCGGGGCGCCCGCCGTGCTGCCCTTCACCCTCGCCACCACGAGCTAGCCGGTCCAGTCGGCGACCAGCAGGTCCAGGACCGGCATCGGGAGGGCACCGCTGCCCAGCACCACGTCGTGGAAGGCGCGCAGGTCGAAGTCCTCGCCCAGCGCGGCCCGGGCGCGCTCGCGCAGCCGCTGGAACTCCAGCCTGCCGACCATGTAGGACAGCGCCTGCCCCGGCATCTCCAGGTAGCGGTCGGTCTCGGACTGGACGTCGACCTCGGGCAGCACGGTGTGCTCGCGCAGGTAGTCCACGGCCTGCTGCCGGGTCCAGCCGAAGGCGTGCAGGCCGGTGTCCACCACCAGCCGCGCCGCCCGGAGCGAGTCCGAGGCGAGCATGCCCAGGCGGGCGAGGTCGTCGGTGTACCACCCGGCCTCGTCGGCGAAGCGCTCGGCGTACAGGCCCCAGCCCTCGGCGTAGGAGTTGACCCAGGCGTACTGCCGGATCTCCGGCACCCCGGTCAGCTCCTGGGCGAGGGTGACCTGGAAGTGGTGGCCGGGCACGGCCTCGTGGAACGCGGTCGCCTCGGCGAGGAAGCGCGGGCGCTGCTCGGCGAGGTGGGTGTTGGCGAAGTAGGTGCCGGGGCGGGAGCCGTCGGGCGGACCAGCCAGGTAGTACGCCACGGGGGCGCTGGGGGCCAGCTCCGCCGGGACCGGTTCCACCTGGCAGTGCTGGGCGGGCAGGGTGCCGAACCACTCCGGTGCCGCGCTCTCCGCCCGCTCGATCGCCGCCCTGGCGGCGTCCAGCAGCTCCTGCCCGTCGGACCAGCGCAGCGCGGGGTCGGTGCGCATCCGCTGCTGGACCTCGGCGGCGGTGCGCAGCCCGAAGAGCCGCGAGCCGATCTCCGCGTACTCCTCGGCGAGTTCCGCGACCATGTCGATCCCGGTCCGGTGCAGTTCTTCCGGGGTGCGGTCGGTCGTGGTGTGCATCCGGGCCTGTGCCGCGTAGGTCGCCGCGCCGTCCGGCAACCAGCACAACCCCGCGCGCTCGTCCGGGCGCGCGTGCTCCTGGACCTCGTCGCGCAGCACGTCGCGGTACGCGGCGAAGGCCGGGCGCACCACACCCGCGAGCAGCTCGTCGCGCTTGGCCGCGGCTTCCATCGGGACCAGGTGCAGCGGGTCGGACTCCGGCGCGGCCAGGTGCGCGTCCAGGTGCTTGACGGCCTCCCGCACCGCGCGCGCGATCGGCAACCGACCAGCGGAAACGCCGAGCCGGAGGCGTTCTGCCCCCTGGGCCAGGAACTCGGGGATCGCCGCGAGGCGGGTCAGGAAGTCCTGCTCCTGCCGCGGGTCGCTCGGGCGCGTGCTGGCCAGCACCATCAGCAGCTTGCCCAGCGGCGAGGTCTCGCTGTCGTGCACCGTGTGCTCGACGATCCGGGAATCGATCCGGGTGATCACGGATTCGGCCTGCTGCACCACGACACCGAGCGTGATCCGGTCGTCCCCGGTGGCCTCGATGCGGCCTGCAGCGGCGATGATCGCGGCCGCGCGCTCGCGCAGCGCGCGCTCGGTCGCTTCGGACAAGTCGTTGAGGCGGTCCCGCGTACTGGGCAGATCCACGAGCAGTTCGTTCAGCGGATCAGCGGCAGCGATCAGCTCGAGGGCTTCGTCGGCGAGTTCGTGCACTGTCGTCACTTCGACAGTCTGCCGCCGCGCACCGCAGCACTTCGCCCGATCGGGCCGAAACGGCGCAACTCTTCGCAAAGTTGCCAGCCGGTGCACGGTGCCCCCTCCCCGCGGGGCACCGCAGGACATCAGCCGTCGAACCGGCCGGAGCGGATCCCGGCGACGAAGGACCGCCACTGCGCACCGGAGACGGTGAAGTACCCGCCCGCCCGGTGCTTGGAGTCCCGGACCGCCGCGCCCTCACCGCAGCGGCCGACCTCCACGCAGTCGGTTTCCTGCGCCGACCTGCTCGACTTCCGCCAACCGACCGGTTGTGCCGTAATCACGCAAGAGCCTCCATCTCGTCCGCACACTTCGTGATGAACGCGATCGACTCGGCGTCGTCCATCGCGAACGAGAGCAGGGTAGTGATCGCTTCCAGGTATTCCTGCGCTAGTCCGGGGTTGTAGAGGAAGGCGGAGGAGCGGTAGTGCTCCAGGTGCACGATCGGCTGGGCTTTGGGGAACTCGAACACCACGAACGGGCCGACGTGGCCGGGGTGCCAGGTGGTGCAGCCGCTGGGTAGCACCCGCACGTCGATGTTGGGCCACTCCGCCAGGTCCGCCACCCGGTGCAGCTGCTCGGCCATCACCTCGTGCCCGCCGATCGGTTCGCGCAGCGCGTTCTCGCTGATGATCGCGGTCAGCTCCGGCGCGTCGCGGGCGGCCAGTACCTCCCGGCGGCCGAGGCGCATGAGCACCAGCTTCTCCACCTCCCCGACCGGCTTGCCGCGCATCACCGCCCGCGCGTAGTCGGAGGTCTGCAGCAGGCCGGGGACCAGGCCGGTGGCGACGTTGGTGATGCGGGTGGCGGTGCGCTCGAACTCGATCAACGCGGTGAGCTCCTGCCGGACCCCCGCCCGGTCCGCGGTGAGCCAGTTCGGCGCGTCGGCGTCACGCGCCATCTCGACGAGTCGATCACGTTCAGTAGCCGAAACGCCCAACGCGGTCACGAAAGCGGCAACCACTTCCGGCGACGGCACGGACCGCCCGGTCTCGTAGCGCATCAGCTTGACGTGGTTGGTGTCGAGCTCGTGTGCCAGCGCACGCAGGCTCCGACCGACCGCTTCCCTGGCTTCGCGCAGCTCAGCACCGAGCGCGCGGGCCTTCGGCGTACCGCCGGTGGTACGGGTCATGCAACAAGCGAAACAGAATTCAGCGCCGGTAACTACTACCTGTTCAGGTAATTGGCCCCGCGTTTCAGTACCACCAGAATGGTACGCGCGACGACGAACGACCAGGAGCACCACATGTGGACACCGCCCGCCGCGGCGACCAGCGCCCCGACCGCGCGAGCCGCCCGGCCCACCGGTTCCGCTGCCCCACCGACGTCTCGCCACCGAACCCGGCTGCCAGGACGCGACCCACTCGCGGTGGTCGCCTCCAGTCGACTTGGAACAGGCGGTGATCGCGCATGCCACACCCGTTTCGCTGGCAACCCGGCGAAGGTCAGCGGCACGCCACGCTGAAACCACGCCCGAAGGGCGGCTTCCCGGACGACGCGCAGATCGAGACGTTGTGCGGCGCGCAGATCACTGTGGACAACTCCGACGTGGCGTGGCTGTGGACGACCTGCCCGGAGTGCAACCGGGGCGCGCACGAGCTGACCGGGACCCCGATCGTGCCGCGCTGAGCGAGCGCAAGCACGTCCCACCAGCTGAATCCGGATCTTCCTAACCGGCGGCGCAGACCGTACTGTGTCGTCACCCGTTCGAGGTCCGGAGCGCATGGACATGCCTCCAGGACGCGGGCGTCCTGCCACGACACCGGAGGATGCGATGTCCCAAGGCACGGCGACGACCGGCGAATCCCGGCTGCCCATGCGCACCCTGGTCGCGGCGAGCATCGGCAACGCCGTGGAGTGGTACGACTGGACGGTCTACACCGCGTTCAGCGTCTACTTCGCGCACGCGTTCTTCCCCGGCGAGCTCGCGCTGATCAACACCCTGGCCACGTTCGCGTTGGCGTTCTTCTTCCGCCCGCTCGGTGGCTGGCTGCTCGGCCGGTTCGCCGACCTGCGCGGTCGCAAGACCGCGATGCTGGTGACCATCTCGCTGATGGCCGGTGGGTCGCTGGCGATCGGCCTGCTGCCCACCTCCGAGACGATCGGGTGGGCCGCAGCGGTCCTGTTGGTGCTGGCGCGCGTCGGCCAGGGCCTCTCGCTGGGCGGCGAGGTGTCCAACGCCTCGGCCTACCTGGCGGAGATCGCCCCGGCGGCCAAGCGCGGCCGGTACTCGGCGTTCTTCTACATCTCGACCGGGACCGCGCTGCTCATCGCCTCACTGCTGGGCTTCCTGCTGACCGCCGTGCTCACCGAGCAGCAGCTCACCGACTTCGGGTGGCGCATCCCGTTCATCATCGGCGGCGTGCTCGGCCTGCTGGGCATCTGGTTGCGCCGCACCCTCGAGGAGACCGAGCAGTTCGAGGAGAACCAGGCCAAGGCCAAGGCGCTGAAGAATCCACTGTGGATCACGCTGACGAAGCACCCGAAGGCGGTCGGGCAGCTGGTGGGCTTCAGCATGCTCTCGACGCTGTGCTACTACACGTTCTTCAGCGCGCTGACGCCGTTCGCGGTGAACAACCGCGGCGCGGACGCCACCGACGTGTTCCTGGCGCTGTCGATCGCGACCGCGCTGTTCATCGCCCTGCAGTACCCGGTCGGCGCGCTGTCGGACCGCTTCGGCCGCAAGCCGCAGCTGCTGGTCTGGTCGGCGGCCACGGCCATCCTCATCGTGCCGTTGTCCAGTCTGGTGCGCCCCGGCTTCTGGAACCTGCTGGTGGTCTTCTGCGTCGGCATCGCGCTCTACACCGCGATGACCTCGATCGCCCCGGCGGTCATGTCCGAGCTGTTCCCGACCGAGCTGCGCGGCCTGGGCATCGGCGCCTGGTACAACCTCACCGTCGCGATCTTCGGCGGTACGGCACCGCTGGTCATCCAGGCCCTGGCCCGCTACGAGCTGTCCTCGCTGTTCTTCTGGTACCTCGCGGTCGGCGCGGCGATCGCCTTCCTGGTGATCCGCACCCTCCCCGAAACCCGGGCCACCGAGCTCCGCTGACGGGTGGTGCGTCGGCGACCAGCAGGGCCCCACTCATCGGGGCAGCTCAGCGCAAGGGGACGAGGTCGTCGGCGTGGACGACCTCCCGGCGCTGCTCCGGCGGGAGCTGGTGGCTGGAGCGGCCGATGAGGTCCGGGAGCTCCGAGGCGTCGTAGGCGACCACGCCGCGGGCCACCACCACGCCGGACGGGTCGATCAGCTCGACCACGTCACCGCCGTCGAAGGCGCCCTCCACCGCGGTGATGCCCGCGGCCAGCAGGGAGCGGCGGCGCTTGACCACCGCCGCGACCGCGCCGTCGTCCAGCCACAGGCGCCCGTTGGCGTCGGCCGCGTGCGCCAGCCAGAAGCGGCGGGCCGACAGGCGGTTGCCCGTCGCCGCGAAGGCGGTGCCCACGTCCGCCGGGCCCAGCGCGCGCTCGGCCTGCGCGGCCGAGGTCAGCAGGACCGGGATGCCCGACGAGCAGGCGACCCGGGCCGCCCCCACCTTCGAGGCCATGCCGCCGGTGCCCAGGCCGGAGGCGCCGGTGCTGCCCGCCTGCACGCCGACCATGTCCGCGTCGCCGTTGACCTCGCGGATCACCGAAGCGCCACCGCGCCGCGGATCCCCGTCGTAGAGCGCGTCCACATCGGACAGTAGGACCAGGGCGTCCGCGCCCACCAGGTGCGAGACGAGGGCGGCGAGCCGGTCGTTGTCACCGAAGCGGATTTCGGTGGTGGCCACCGTGTCGTTCTCGTTGACCACCGGCACCGCACCCAGCCCCAGCAACCGGTGCAGGGTGCGCTGGGCGTTGCGGTAGTGACCGCGGCGCATCACGTCCTCCGCGGTGAGCAGAACCTGGCCGACCCTCAACCGGTAACGCGAGAAGGACTCGGCGTAGGCGTGCGCGAGGGACTGCTGGCCGACGCTCGCCGCCGCCTGCTGGGTTGCCAGGTCACGCGGCCTGCGGCGCAGGCCGAGCGGTGCGAGCCCCGCCGCGATCGCACCCGAGGACACCAGCACAACCTGGCAGCCGGACGCCACCCGCCGGGCCAGCGAGTCGACCAGCGCGCCCAACCGCTCGGTGTCCAGGCCGCCTTCCGCCGTGGTGAGCGACGAGGAACCGACCTTCACCACGATCCGCTGCGCGGCCGCAACCGCCTTCCGCGTCGCCGAGAGCTCCTCGCTCACCGACCCGCCCTCCTCGGTGTTCTCGCGGGGCGTCCGCGCCCCGTCGGTCGCGTCGGTGAGATGCGAACGCGACCGTCACTCGTCGTCCTGGTCCTCCAGGAACCGGCCGGACTCGTCCAGCGAGCTGCGGCGCGCCTTCTTCGCGGCCTTGCGTTCGCTGGCCGAGACCCGGTCGTCGTGCTCGATGCGCAGGTCGGTGCCGCGACGGCCGAGCACGCTGGCCACGCCCGCCGGGGTGGACGGCTCCCAGTCGAAGGTCATGTTCCCGATGGTCACCTGGCTGCCGGGCTCCGCGCCCTGCTTGGCCAGCGCGTCCTCCACGCCCAGCTTGGCCAGCCGGTCCGCCAGGAAGCCGACCGCTTCGCTGTTGTTGAAGTCGGTCTGCCGCACCCAGCGCTCCGGCTTCTCGCCGCGCACCACGTACGCGTCCTCGAACTCGGGGTCCGGCTCGACGGTGAACCCGCCGTCGTCGACCGCGGTCGGCCGGACCACCACGCGCGCCGGCTCCGGCGGCGGCAGCTGCGCCCGGTAGCGCTCCACCTCGGCGGCCATCGCGAAGCTCAGCTCCCGGAGGCCGTCGCGGGAGGCGGTGGACACCTCGAACACCGGCCAGCCGCGGGCCTCGACATCACCGCGCACCAGCTCGGCCAGCTCGCGGGCCTCCGGCACGTCCATCTTGTTGAGCACCACCATGCGCGGGCGCTCAGCCAGGTCGACGCCGCCCTGTTCCGCCTTCAGCGCGGGCGTGTACTGCGCGAGCTCGTGCTCCAGCGCGTCCACATCGGACAGCGGGTCGCGGCCGGGCTCCAGGGTGGCGCAGTCGACCACGTGCACCAGGACGGCGCAGCGCTCGATGTGCCGCAGGAAGTCGAGGCCGAGGCCGCGGCCCTCGCTGGCACCCGGGATGAGCCCGGGCACGTCGGCCACGGTGAACACGGTCTCGCCCGCGGTGACCACGCCCAGATTGGGCACCAGCGTGGTGAACGGGTAGTCGGCGATCTTCGGGCGCGCTGCGGACAGCACCGAGATCAGCGACGACTTGCCCGCCGAGGGGAAGCCGAGCAGGCCCACGTCGGCGACCGACTTGAGCTCCAGCACCAGTTCCAGCTGCTCCCCGGGCTCGCCCAGCAGTGCGAAGCCCGGGGCCTTGCGCGCCTTGGACGCCAGCGCCGCGTTGCCCAGGCCACCGCGCCCACCGGCCGCGGCGACGAAGGTGGTGCCGACGCCGACCAGGTCGGCCAGCACCTCCCCGTCCGGGCTCATCACCACGGTCCCGTCCGGCACCGGCAGCACCAGGTCCTCGCCCTGGGCGCCGTTGCGCATGCCACCCCTGCCCGGCTTGCCGTTGGCGGCGCTGGCGTTGGGCCGGTAGTGGAAGTCCAGCAGGGTGTGCACGCCCGGGTCGACGACGAGCTGCACGTCACCGCCCCTGCCGCCGTTGCCGCCGTCCGGCCCGCCCAGCGGCTTGAACTTCTCCCGGTGCACCGAGGCGCAGCCATGCCCGCCGTCGCCAGCCGCGACGTGGATGGTCACGCGGTCAACGAACCGCGACACGAATGCCTCCAGGAAGATCGAGCCGAGCCGGGCTCGGCGGTAGCACGCTCTGACCTGGTTCAACGACGGCGGAGCCGCCCGTCTTCCCGCGATCCAGGTCCGGGAACAGCAACGAGGGGCGGGCCGGACTAGCCGGACCCGCCCCTCGTCGGGAAGAACTCGCAGTCGAGAGCCGGATCAGGCCTCGACCGGCTTCACGCTGACGGCCTTGCGGCCGCGGTAACGCCCGAACTCGACGGTCCCGGCGGACAGCGCGAACAGGGTGTCGTCGTTGCCGCGACCCACGTTCAGACCCGGGTGGAACTTGGTCCCACGCTGACGGATCAGGATCTCGCCGGCCTTGACGACCTGGCCGCCGTAGCGCTTCACCCCGAGGTACTTGGGGTTCGAGTCGCGGCCGTTCCGAGAGCTGGATGCGCCCTTCTTGTGTGCCATGACTACTCAGGTCCTCACTTGTTGATGCCGGTGACCTCGACGCGGGTCAGCTTCTGGCGGTGACCCTGCCGCTTGTGGTAGCCGGTCTTGTTCTTGAACTTGTGGATGCGGATCTTGGGGCCCTTGGTCTGCTCGACCAGCTTGCCGGTCACCGACACCTTGGCCAGCGCGTCGGCGTCGGTCGTGACATCGGTGCCATCGACGACCAGAAGTGCCGGGAAACTGACCTCGGAGCCCAGCTCGCCCTCGAGCTTCTCGACCTCGACGACGTCTCCGACAGCCACCTTGTACTGCTTGCCGCCGGTCTTGACGATCGCGTACATGAGTCGGAAGTCTCCTGCTGCTCGGTTTCGCTACTTTCACCAGGTCTGCGGCGGACGTCCACCCCGACCCAGGAGTCGGGGATTCCTACCACGCCGCTGGTGCAGCGCCTCGGTGGGGTTCCCGTCCCAGCAGCGCTGGAGCACCGCTCGAAACAGGCGTTTTCTCTCTCCGCTCGTCCGGCGGCGAGAAGTTCTCACCCATCATACAGACCGCTTTCCGGGTCCCGATCGGCCGGGGCCGCCGCAGGCGGCGCGCACGGCTGCTGGACCCAGCGACGGGCGAGCCGCGACAGCGTAAGGCGCTCCGGTCGACGTGGTCAAACCGACCCCTGCCGAAAGAAGGTGCCGGGCCCCCACGATCGCTTGCTACGGTAGGTCGCCGTTCTACTTGATCTGGGGAAACACGTTCGTGACTGACATCGCACCGGGGACCGAGCGGGACGAGCACGCCGCCTCCGGGCCCGCTTCGCGCCCAAGTCCGCTGCACCGGTTCGGCCCGCTGCTGCTCGGCCTGTCCGCGGTCGTGCCGCCGCTGCTGATGCTCCGGGAAGTGCTGCGCTACCCGCAGATGCACTTCTACGACTACTGGTGGGTGCTGCTGGACCTCACCAACGACGACGGCACGCTGCGCCCGGAGGCGCTGCTGGGCTTCCGCAACGAGCACCCGTTCGTGCTGCCCAGCCTGCTGTTCTGGCTCAGCGCGCGGTACGGGAACGGGCTGAACCAACCGCTCGGTCTGGTGATCACCGCCTTCGGCGTGGTCAGCGTGCTGCTGGTGTGGGCGATGCTGCCGAAGGAGCTGAACCGCTGGCAGCGCGCCGGGCTGGTCGCGGCCACCTCGACGCTGGTGTTCAACCCGCACGGCATCCACAACTACGTCCGCTCGATGAGCGGCGCGTCCTGGATTCTCGCCCTGATGCTGGTGCTCGCCGCGCTGCTGGCGGCTCAGCGCGGGCACCGGGTGTGGGCGATCGTCTTCGGCCTGCTGGCCTCGATCAGCTACGGCACCTCGTTCGCGGTGTGGCCCGCCTTGGCGCTGATCGCATGGTTGCGCGGGGACCGCCGCCGGTGGGCGGCGGCTCCGATGGTGGTCGGGGTCGTCGTGGTGCTGTCGTGGCTGGTGCTGCGCGGCCCGCAGGGCGGCGGGGGTGCCTCACCGACCGACGACCCGGCGCAGGCGCTGCTGGCCGGGCTGAGCATGCTCGGCATGGTGTGGACCGGCACCGAACCGGCGATCGCGCTGATCGCGGGCGTGGTCGGGCTGGCGGTGCTGGTGGCGCACGCACAGCAGACGCCGGAGCAGCGGCGCAGCGCGGCGCCCTGGTGGGGCTTGGCGGTCTACGCCGTCGGCTGCGCGGTGATGATCTCCGGTTCGCGCGCCGCGTTCGGCGAGACGGCCGGGCTGCAGAGCCGGTACAACAGCATGACGGCCGCGCTGTGGATCGCGCTGCTGGTCATCGTGGTGGCCTGGCCCAAGCTGCCGAAGCTGCGCACCGTCACCGTCGCGGGCACCGTGCTGGCCACCGTGGCGCTGGGCGCGCCGATGGCGCAGAGCGTCCGGGCCGACGCGCCGAACCAGGACCTGCTGGCCACCGCCGCCCGCATCGGGCACCCGGACGCCTTCATCGACCGGTTCCCGGAGCCGGACCGGCTGCTGCCGCGCCTGCGGGCGCTGGGCCACTACCCGTTCTCCCCGGAGTTCACCCTGGGCTGCCCGGACGGCCTGGAGATCGGCGACCGGGTCAGCACCGCGAACTGGCGCACGCCCAGCCAGGACGCGTTCCGCGAGCCCCGCCCGAACGGCCGGGACGTGGTGCTCAACGTCGAGACCGACCAGGTCCAGGGCGGGGCGCGGATGCTCAAGGGCTGGGCGATCTCCGGCATCGAGCGCGCCAGCTGCGTGGCGGTGCTCGACCAGAGCGGCACCGTGATCGGCGGCGGGGTGGTCGACATCCCGCGCTCCGACGCCGAGGCGCAGACGCCGGGCATCGAGATCGGGCTCGGCTTCGAAGCGGTCGCGCCCGCCCAACCGGGCCTGCTGCGCGTCGCGTTCCACTTCCCCGACGGCTGGTGGATCCGGCCCCTCACCGAGAGCCCGCAGGTCAAGCCATGACGAACCCCGCGTTACCCCAGGTGTCGCTGCTCGCCCCCGCGAAGAACGAGCAGGACAACCTGCCCGAGCTGTTCGCCCAGGTCAGCCAGGCCATGGCGGCGCAGGACCGGACCTGGGAGCTGGTGGTCGTCGACGACGGCAGCACCGACGGCAGCTGGCAGGTGATCGGCGAGCACGCGGCGCGGGACCCGCGGATCCGGGGCATCCGGCTGCGCCGCAACTTCGGCAAGGCCGCCGCGCTGGCCGCCGGGGTCGCCGAGGTCCGCGGCGAGCTGCTGGTCACGCTGGACGCCGACCTGCAGGACGACCCGGCCGAGATCCCGCGGCTGCTGGCCGAGCTGGACGCGGGCGCCGACCTGGTCAGCGGGCACAAGGCGAACCGGCAGGACCCGCTGGGCAAGCGGCTGCCGTCGAAGGTGTTCAACTGGTTCACCGGGCTGATCACCGGCCTGAAGCTCTCCGACCACAACTGCGGGCTCAAGGCCGCGCGCACCGAGGTCTACCGGCGGGTGCCGCTGTACGGGGAGCTGCACCGCTACATCCCGGCGCTGGCGCACCAGCTGGGCTACCGGGTCGCCGAGCTGGCCGTACACCACCGACCGCGGCTGCACGGCAAGTCCAAGTACGGCCTGGAGCGTTACCTGCGCGGCGCGCTGGACCTGCTCACGGTGGTCGCGCTGACCCGGTACGGGCGGCGCCCGGCGCACCTGTTCGGCGGGCTGGGGATGCTGGCCGGGACGATCGGCACGCTGATCCTGCTGTACCTGACCGGTGTGTGGTTGTTCACCGACCAGCCGATCGGCACCCGGCCGCTGCTGACGCTGGGCATCCTGCTGGAGATCTTCGCGGTGCAGATGATCTCGGTCGGGCTGCTCGCCGAGCTGGTGCTGCACCGCACCGGCCGGGACCGCGACGTCGAGGTCCTCGTGGCCGAGCAGACCGCGCTGACCAGCACGGATCCGGAAGAGCAACTACCGGCTGGTAACGACGTGGGGTCCGGGCGGTAACGGCGCGCTCACCGCCGGGGGTGCACTCGTCGCACTGCGATCACACCCCCGTAAGGTGCTGCGCGTGCACTCGGCGAAGCGACTTCGGCTGTCTGCCGCAATCCTCGGACTGGTCGGGACGGTGCTCGCGCTCCTGATCCCGTTCCTCCCGGTCAACCACGACATCGGCACCCTGCGGTGGCCGACCGCCGAGGGCACCAGATCGGTGTCCGCGCCGCTGGTCGCCTACTCACCGCTGTGGCTGGACGCGGAGGTGCCGTGCGCCGCCGTGCGGAGCCTCGACGAGCGCACCGACGGGCCCGGCATGCTGCTGAGCACCAACCCGCCGTCCTCTGACTTCGGCAAGCTGACCGGCCTGGTGCTGCAGGTCGACAACGGCCAGGTCGCGCTGTTCTCCAAGGGGCAGCAGGTCAGCACCGCCGACCTGCCGGCCGGTGACTGCACCATCGCGCTGCGCGCCGACGCCGAAGGCACCACCGCCACCGTCGGCGGCAAGCAGTGGGCGCACGTGCTCGGCGACCAGCGACCCCAGCTGACCGGGATCTACTCCGCGCTGGACAACGCGGTCGACGACGTCCGGGGCCTGTCCTTCGAGGCCCGCGTGGACAACCGGTTCAGCACCGAGCCGACGGTGCTGAAGGTGGTCGTGATGGCGCTGACCGTCGCGGCGTTCATCGGTTCGGTGGTGTGCCTGCGGCGGCTGGACGTGCGCGCCGGGCGGCGCCCACCGCGCCTCGCCCCGGCCGGGTGGTGGAAGCCGACGCTGCGCGACACGGCGGTGTTCCTCACGCTGGGCGTGTGGTGGTTGGTCGGGGCGATGACCTCCGACGACGGCTACGTGCTCAGCATGGTGCGCTCGGAGCAGAGCGCCGGGTACGTCAGCAACTACTACCGCTGGTTCGCCAACCCCGAGTCACCGTTCGGGTGGTTCTACGAGCTGTACGCGCTGTGGGTGCAGGTCTCCACCGCGACGCCGTGGGTGCGGTTGCCCGCGCTGCTGATGGGCATCGTCTCCTGGCTGCTGATCAGCCGCGAGGTGCTGCCCCGGCTCGGCCAGCAGGTGCGGCGCTCCAACGCCGCCGGGTGGGCCGCCGCCGCGGTCTTCCTGGCCTTCTGGCTGCCCTACAACAACGGCCTGCGCGCCGAGCCGGTCGTGGTGCTGTTCTCGCTGCTGGCGCTGTGCGCTGTCGAGCGCGCGGTGGCCACCGGGCGGCTGATGCCCGCCGCGCTGGGCCTGGTGGGCGCGGCGCTGTCGGTCGGTGTCAACCCGCACGGCCTGGTCGCCGTGCTGCCCTACATCGCGGCGATCAAGCCGCTGTACCGGCTGGTGCGCAAGCGGGCGCAGGAGTTCGGCTGGCTGCCGGTGCTGGCCCCCATCTCCGCGTCCGGGTTCGTGATCCTGACCCTGGTCTTCTACGACCAGACCTTCCGGTCGGTGCTGGACTCGATGGAGCTCAAGACCACTTTCGGCCCCAACGGCCGGTGGTACGAGGAGCTCAGCCGCTACAGCCTGCTGTTCAGCCAGAGCCCGGACGGGTCGCTGACCCGGCGCTTCCCGGTGCTGCTGGTCATCCTGTGCCTGGTGACCTGCGCCGTGGTGCTGCTGCGCCGCAACCGCATCCGCGGGGCGGGGCTGGGCCCGAGCCGGCGCCTGCTGGCCATCGCCGCGATGTACTTCGGCGTGCTGGCCCTCACCCCGACCAAGCACACCCACCACTTCGGCATCTTCGCCGCGGTCGGCGGTGCGCTGGCCGCGCTGACCGCCCTGGCGACCAGCACCACGGTGCTGCGCTCGCGGCGCAACCGGGCAGCGTTCGTGGCCGGGCTGATGGTCATCCTGGCCTTCGCCGCCACCGGGCCCAACGCCTGGTGGTACGTCTCGGGCTGGGGCATCCCCTGGTTCGACAAGCCGCCGTCGATCAAGGGCTACAACTTCAGCACGCTGTTCCTGGTCTTCGCCGCGGTCGCGGGCGTCATCGCGCTGATCGAGCACCTGCGCATCGACGAGAACAACCCGAAGGTCGTCGACGAGCGCTGGGACAGCCCGGAGAAGCGCAGCCGCGCGCTGCGGCTGGGCACCGCGCCGCTGTCGGTGCTGTGCGCCCTGCTGGTGCTCGGCGAGCTGGCGGCCTTCGGCAAGGCCATCCAGAAGCAGGAGGGCACATACAACCTCGGGGTGGACAACGTCAAGCAGTTGGCCGGGTCCAGCTGCGGGCTGTCCGACTACATCGACGTGGAGACCGACCCGCGCGACGGCGTGCTGCCGGTGGCGCCCGAGCAGCCGTCGCAGGCGGCGCCCGTGCGAGACAAGGCGGTGCCGGTCCCGCCGAAGCGCCTGGTCGGCCGCGAGACCGCCGAGCAGTACCTGCAGCCGAAGGAGACCGGCTTCGCCCGGCCCGGCGTACCGGACAACGGCACCGACCCGGAGGAGCCGAGCTGGCGGCCGCCGCACCAGTTCGGCGACGACGAGGCCCCGGCGTGGGGCAGCTACGACGAGGCCGGGCTCGGCACCGGTGAGCTGCGCACGCCCTGGTACGACCTGCCGCCGGAGGCGCTCAGCGGTGAGGTGCCGGTGGTGGTGGGCCTGGCCGGTGCCGAGACCGGGGCGAACTCGGTGGTGCTGGAGTTCGGCCGGGACACCGAGCGCGGCTTCGAGATCACCGGCCGCTACGCCGTGGAGCAGGGCCCGCCGCCGGGCTGGCGCGACCACCGGTACACGCTCGGCGCCGAGGCCGAGGGCGCCACGAAGATGCGGCTAGTCGCGGTCGACCAGGCGCTCGGCGCGGACGGCTGGCTGGCCGTGACCGCACCGCGCGTGCCGAAGCTGACCAACATGACCCAGCTGGTCGGTGGCGCTCCGGCGTTCGTGGAGTGGCCCGCCGCGCTGGTCCACCCGTGCCTGCGGATCTCCGGGCTGTACAACGGCATCGCCGAGGTGCCGCACTTCCGGGTGTCGGCCGGTGAGCTGGTGCGCGACGTCGGCGAGGGCTGGTCGTCGCCGGACGCGGGCGGGCCGTTCGGCTGGCTCAACGTGGCCTCCAGCGTCCGGGAGCTGCCGACCTACCTGCGCGGGGACCCACAGCAGGACTGGGGTTCGCTCTACGTCGTGCACCCCTACGACGCGGACGCGCTCCCCGCGGAGGCGGCGCTGGACATCCGGCCGGAGACGCACTGGGGCACCTGGTCCCCGGGGCCGCTGACCCAGGCGGTGCAGCTGCCGGGCGACGTGCCCAGCTCCGACGACCGGACCGACATCCCCACCTTCGACACGCCCGAGCAGGACTGATCAACGCCAGGGGCCCCTCCCGGCCAGCTGGTCGGGAGGGGCCCCTGGCGTTCCGGCGTCAGCTGGTCCAGAAGTCCAGCCGGTGCTCGGCGGCGAAGTCGGTGCGCCCGATCCGCGCCGGGTGCAGCGACTGGACGTGCGGGTCGGTCGCCGTGAAGCGGGGCCAGGCGGCCAGCTCGGGGCCGTTCGGGTCGCCGCTGCGCGCGAAGTTGGCCCAGTACCGGTGCATCGTCGCCGCCAGCTGCCACTGCGCTGGGGTCAGCGGCGCGGGCGCGCCGATGTCGAACAGGTACGGCAGCACGGCGGCGTGGTGCGCCCCGGGCTGGAAGTCCTCCGGGAACGGTGCGACCGGGGGAGCACCGCGGTCCGCGAACTCGTAGACGTAGGTGGGGGTGTTGGCGTTGAGCACCTGCGCGAGGTCCCAGAGCGAACGCGCCCAGGCCGCGTCGTCGAGCACGGTCGACCACGCCAGGCTCGACGTCGCGTGGTCCTCCAGCGGGTACGCGCGCGACCTCCTCCGCCCGCGCGTCGAAGCTCTCCACCAGCAGCTTGCCGTAGCCGTCCTCGGTGACCGGCTGACCCGCGCCGTCGAAGAGCAGTCCGACGAAGAACCTGGCCTCGTCCCGGGCGTTTCCCGCCAGCACCGGGACGCGGTGGAAGCGACCGGCCGACAAGGCCTGCACCGGCGACTCCGGCAGCACCTCGTTGCCGAACACGGGCGGGGCGAACGCCGAGGTGAACTGCAGCAGCTGCTCCACCGGGAGGGCGCGCAGCTGGTCGACCGGGTCCCCGCCGCCTGGGCGCACCCAGCCCAGTTGACCGACCAGGTGCTCGGCCATCCCCTCGAGCTCCGCCACGGGCAGCCACATGGACGGCATCGCCGGGGACCCGGGCACGAAGAGGTTCGCCGGAGGCCGCATGAGCGGGAATCCGCTCTGCACGATCGCCCGGTGGAACAGGTCCGCGGAGCCGGGGGCCACCAGGTGCGCGCTGACGCTGAGCCCGCCGTAGGACTCGCCGAACAGGGTCACGTTGCCCGGGTCGCCACCGAACCCGGCGATGTTGCGCTGCACCCAGCGCAGCACCGCCTGCTGGTCGGCGATCCCGAACGAGCCGCCCGACAGTCCCGGGTAGCCGAAGTTGCCGAAGATGCCCAGCCGGTAGTTGGCGGTCACCACCACGACGTCCTCGGCGACCGCCAGTCGGCGCGCCCCGTACATCGCTCCCTCGCCGTTGGTCCCACCACCACCGTGCAGCCACACCATGACCGGCTTGGCACCCGCGGTCCGCGGCGAGGTGACGTTGAGGAACAGGCAGTCCTCGACCACGCTGCCCGCGCCGGAGTAGGGCTGCGGGAGCTGCGGGCTCGGGCTGCCCGGCTGGGTCGCGTCCCGCACCCCGGCCCAGGGCTCGACGGGCTGCGGCGCGCGCCAGCGCAGCTGACCGACCGGCGGCGCGGCGTAGGGGATGCCCTGGAAGAGCCGGTGGTCGTCGAAGACCAGGCCGCACACCCACCCGGAGTCCAGCTCCGCGGTGTCGTTGGCGGCGTTGCTCATGACTCCTCCTGGCGGGCCTGGGTGGCGAGGTCGAAGGTGGTGACCAGCTCGCGGGCGTAGCTGTCGGCGTCGGTCTCGATCTCCGTGCCGAGCCGCATCGCGACGCCGTCGAGCGCGTGGCGCACCGCCACCGCCATGACGTGCGGGTCGAAGTCGCGGAACTCGCCCGTCCGCTGACCTGCGCGGAACAGCTCCTCGAGGGCTCCGATGTCGCGCTGGTGCAGCGGCATCACGGGCTGGTCGTCGCGGTGGTTGATGAGAATCTCGGTGAGCGCCCGGAGCTCGCGGTGGTGCGTGCGGTAGAAGTCCACGCTGGCCTCGATGAACGCCCGGAGCTGCCCGCGCGCCGTGTCCGCCGCCACGACGCGGGTCCCCACCAGCTCCTCGGCCGTCCCGTAGACGCTGACGGCGACCTGCCGCATGAGCTCGGCCTTGTTCTCGAAGTGGTAGGAGATCATGCCCGTGCTGCTCAGCCCGGCGCGCTGGGCGATCTGCCCGAAGGAGGCCTTCGGGTAACCGAGGTCGACGATCGCCTCGACGGTCGCGGCGACGATCTGCGCCCGCCGCCCCCGCTCGGTGAACGACCTCCCCTGCTCATCCGAGCCAGAGTTTGCTCGCATGAGCAAAACCTAGCACGGTTGAGCAAACCAGCACGCGTGCTCCCCGCCGCGCGCGACCAAGGCCTGGAAAAGCGGGATGGCCGACCCGTTCGAGAACGGATCGGCCATCCCAGCTGCTACGTCAGCTCAGCCCTCGACGGGCGGACCAGCGGGCCGCGACGCGGCCCGGCGCCGCGCCCGGCGAACCGGCGCGGCCGGAGCCACGTCGGCCACGCCGTTGTCGGTCGACTGCACCGGCTCGGCGGGCTTGCTGATCACCATCGGCGCCACCGAAGCGCCAGCGCTCCCCGCGGCCCGCGTCGCCTTCCGGCGCCGCCCGTTGGCGCTCGGCTCCGCCGCCGCGGCCTCCGGCCGCTCGACCGGCTCCGCCTTCGCGGGCTCCGGCTTCGCAGGCTCAGCCTTCGGCGCCTCCGCCTTCGGCTCCGGCTTTACCTCGGCCTTCGGGGCCTCGACCTTCGGCTTCTCCGCCTTCGGGACCTCAGCCTTCGGCGCTTCGGCCTTCGCCTCCGCGGCCTTCACCGGCTCCGCCTTCGGCTCCGCAGACTTCGGCTCCGCAGACTTCGTCGCTTCCGCGACCTTCGCCACCTCGGCCTTGGCGGTCTCCGCCTTCGCCGACTCGGTCTTCGCCGACTCCGTCGACTTCGCCTCCGGCTGCTCGGCGTCCTGCTGCTTGCCGCGGTTGCGGTTGCGGCGGGAGCCGTTGTTGCCGTTCCCGCCACCGCCGCCGTGGCCGCCGTTCGCGTGGTGGGTCGGCTCGGTGGAGACGAGCAGGCCGCGGCCTCGGCAGTGCTCGCAGGTGCTGCTGTAGGCCTCGAGCAGGCCGGTGCCGACCCGCTTGCGGGTCATCTGCACCAGTCCCAGCGAGGTCACCTCGGCGACCTGGTGCCGGGTGCGGTCCCGGCCCAGGCACTCGGTGAGGCGGCGCAGCACCAGGTCGCGGTTGGACTCCAGCACCATGTCGATGAAGTCGATGACGATGATGCCGCCGATGTCGCGCAGCCGGAGCTGGCGGACGATCTCCTCGGCCGCTTCCAGGTTGTTGCGGGTGACGGTCTCCTCGAGGTTGCCGCCCGAGCCGGTGAACTTGCCGGTGTTGACGTCGATGACCGTCATGGCCTCGGTGCGGTCGATCACCAGGTAGCCGCCGGAGGGCAGCCAGACCTTGCGGTCCAGGGCCTTGGCGATCTGCTCGTTGATCCGCTGCTCGGTGAACACGTCGTTCTTGCCGACGTGCTTGACCAGCCGCTGCGCCAGGTCGGGCGCCACGTGCTGGACGTAGGCCTCGATGGTGTCCCAGGCGTCGGGGCCCTGGACCGTCATCTGCGAGAAGTCCTCGGTGAACAGGTCGCGGACGACCTTGATCAGCAGGTCCGGCTCCTCGTAGAGCAGCTGCGGGGCCTGCGCACCGGGAACCTCGGCCTTCTCCTTGATGACCTCCCACTGCGCCTGCAGCCGCCGCACGTCGCGGTCCAGCGCTTCCTCGCTGGTGCCCTCGGACGCGGTGCGGATGATCACCCCGGCGTTGTCCGGGACGATCCGCTTCAGGATCTCCTTGAGGCGCTTGCGCTCGTTGTCCGGCAGCTTGCGGCTGATGCCGGTGGCGCCGCCGCCCGGCACGTACACCAGGAAGCGGCCCGGCAGGCTGATCTGAGTGGTCAGCCGCGCGCCCTTGTGGCCGACCGGGTCCTTGGTGACCTGCACCAGGACGCTGTCCCCGGTCTGCAGCGCCTGCTCGATGCGGCGCGCCTTGCCCGCCAGGCCAGCGGCGTCCCAGTCGACCTCACCGGCGTAGAGCACCGCGTTGCGGCCGCGGCCGATGTCGACGAAGGCGGCTTCCATGCTGGGCAGCACGTTCTGCACGCGGCCCAGGTAGACGTTGCCGACCAGCGAGCCGGAGCCCGAGGAGGTCACGAAGTTCTCGACCAGGACGTTGTCCTCGAGCACCGCGATCTGCGTCTGGTCGCCGTTCTGCCGGACCACCATCTTGCGGTCGACCGACTCGCGGCGGGCCAGGAACTCGGCCTCGGAGAGCACCGGGGCGCGGCGGCGACCGGCCTCGCGGCCGTCCCGGCGGCGCTGCCGCTTGGCCTCCAGGCGGGTCGAGCCCTTGACCGCGCGGACCTCGTCGTCGCTGCTGTCCTGGCGGGGCTGCTCGGGGGCCGGCTCGCGGACGTGCACGACGGTGTTCGGCGGGTCGTCCTCGCGGTTACCGGTCTCGTCCTCGGAGGTGCCCTTGCGGCGGCGCCGACGGCGACGGCGACGGCTCGTCTCCCCGGCGCCCTCGGACTCGGCGGCGGGCTGCTCCTCGGCGGACTCCTCCTCCGCGGGCTGCTCGGCGGCCTCGGCGGAGGTCTCCTCGGTGCTGTCCGACTCGCCCTCACCGGTCTCGGCGTCGGCGCCACGGCCGCGACCGCGGCCCCGGCGACCGCGCCGCCGGCGGCGGCGACCGGAGCCCTCGGAGTCCTCGTCACCCTCGGCGGACTCGGCCGGGGCTTCGGCCTTGGTCTCGGCCTCGGCGGGCTGCTCCGCCGGGGCGGGCTCCGGCTCGGCCTTCGACTCAGCTTTCGACTCGGCCTTCGGCTCGGGCCGCGACTCCTGCGGCGACGGGGCCAGGAACATCGCTTCCGGTGCGGCGAAGACCGGGGTCAACCCGGTCCGCGCGCTGCTCGGGACGGGTTCGTCCGCGGCCGCCGCGAACTGCGCGGCGGGCACTGCGGGCGCCGACTCGGCAGCAGGCTCCTCGGCGGCTGACTCCTCCGCAGCGGGCTGCTCGGCCTGCTCCGGGGCGGACTGCTCCGCCTCGGGCTGCGCGGGTTCCGCCGGGGTCTCCGACTCGTCCACCAGCTCCGGGTTCATGGCCTGCACGACCTGCAGCGCCACCTCCCGGGTGATGTTCGACTGGGCGCTGCGAACCGATTCGCCGATCGACTCCAGCGTGTTGATGATCTCCCGGCTGCTGGACCCCAGCAGCTTGGCCAGCGCGTGCACGCGGAGCTTGGCGGGCAGCTCGATGGTGCCCTGCTCTGCTCCGGTAGGTGTGGGCGATTGCCCGCTGGCGCTTCCAGCGGGCGTATCCGTGTTCAACATCCAGCTCCTCCGCCCCCGGGCGCGTCCGGGTGGACGCGGCCGCACAGAGGCATGTGCGTTCTTCGGTCTCCGCCGCCCGCGGGCGGCGGCAATTCTGGTGTCCCTCCGCCCCGAACCTTCAGGCCGGGAAGTCACACGGCGGGTCGACGACGTCCGCGCCGTCCGTCACCCGGCCGTGGGCTCCCCCGCCGGACTCCGCTCGGCGCCTGAGTCCTGGGCCAACGGGTCGGCGATGCCTCCCCCGTCGTCGAGCCGACCCTGTTCCAGCCGGGTCGCGCTCGCGGCGGCCGACGGTGCCAGACCGGCGACGACACGCAGGGCGCTCAGTACGTCGTCGGGTCGTACGACGGGTGTTGTCTGCCGCACGACCGTTACAAGTATCCCATACGGTTCCGATGCCTTCGGCCAATCGTCCACTTGGGCGGTCGCAGCAGAATTTTGATCACGCTGCGCAACCGCCTGGTGTGACTCCTGGACCTCGGCGCTGAGCAGCGCCGCGCGCGCGTCGATGGTGCGGCGACCGTCCTTGGTCATCCGCTCCACGAGCACGCTCTCGGCGGCCATCAGCGCCGCCACGGCGTCGCGCAGCTCGGCGACGTCCGTGCCGGGCAGGTCGATCCGCCACCGGCTCACCTCCAGCCGGTCCGCCAGCGCCCCAGGTTGGGCCACCACGGCATCGAGCACGTCGATGCCGTCGGGCAGCGCGGAGTTGAGCTCGGCGCGCAGCGCGGCCGGTTCCACCGGCTCCACGAGCTGCAGCTCCACGTACTCGGCCACGCTGGACACCCCGGTGGGCACCGCGCCCGCCCAGGACACCTTCGGGTGCGGGCTGAAGCCCTGGGAATACGCCATCGGTACCCCGGCCCGCCGCAGCGCGCGCTCGAAGGTGCGCGCCACGTCCCGGTGCGAGGTGAACCGCAGCCGCCCCCGCTTGGCGTAGCGCAGCCGCAGCTTCTGCACCGGTGGAGCCGAGGGATTCGGGTGATCTCGCCGACTCAGGATGCCCTCCCGACCATGATCGTCATCGGCGGTCCTCGCCGACCGCTCCGATGCCGATGCTTGCTTGCTCAACCGCAGTGTGACAACACCTGCGGGCCAGTTTTCGAAGGACCGTACCCCGCCGCGGGCCCCAGTACCGAGCTCCGGTTTCCCGTGGTCGCCGACCCGGCCGGGTCGGCGACCACCCCCTCGGCGGGCGTCAGCCCAGGTGGGAGGCCGGGTTGGGGACCCGGGCGCCCAGGCCGACCGGCGAGATAGGC
>NZ_JBEPDU010000019.1:0-114439 GCF_040300525.1 Saccharopolyspora sp. NPDC000359
CGGGACCGCGACGGCACCGCGCTGGGCGCGCAGGTCGGGGCCAGCGAGCGTACGTTGAGCCGCCTGTTCCGGGCCGAGATGCGGATGACCTTCCCGCAGTGGCGCACCCAGCTGCGGCTGTGCCACGCCCTGCGCCTGCTGGCCGACGGCGAGGCCGTCACCGCGGTGGCCCACCGCACCGGCTGGTCCTCGGCCAGCGCGTTCATCGAGGTGTTCCGCCGGACGTTCGGCCACACGCCGGGAAAGCAGCCCACCGGGAATCGGCCAGGAGTGTGACTGGCAAATGGCGGATGCCGGCTTGCCTGATCACACGGGAACACACCCGGTCGGCGGATCGACCACGACCACCGCAGCGGCGAATTGGCGCTGGTCAGCGACCACTCACACACCCGGAGCCGGGATGCGCGCATTTCGGTGACGACCGCCAGAAGGCGCAACTTCGCGTGTGCCGCGCATTTCGCCGCCTCGGGAAAAACGGGAAGTCACGTGGGAAAAACGCGTCGATGTTCGAGTAACGCGCAATCCTTGACCCCGGTTGAATCGCCCACTTATGGTCCAGACCACGGTTCGCACGGTTAAGCCGCGGTGAACCGGCGGTCGTCGGAGTGCCCCTCTCCCCTTCCTCGGCCAGGTTTTAACAGCGCCGCTACCAGGACGTTCGCCGTCGCTGGGCGCGGTCTCCCCCGAAGGAGCAGAGATGAACAGAAAGCCGAAGTTCGCCGCCGCCGCAGTCGGTGCAGCGATCGCGCCCTTCCTGGTGGCGATCCCGACCAGCACCGCCAGCGCGCACGGCTACATCGACTCCCCGCCCAGCCGCCAGGCGCAGTGCGCCGCGGGCACCGTCCCGTGCGGCCCGATCAAGTACGAGCCGCAGAGCGTCGAGGGCCCCAAGGGCCTGACCAGCTGCAGCGGCGGCAACGAGGCCTTCTCCGAGCTGGACGACGACGGCAAGGGCTGGGAGGTCACCCCGGTCGGCAACTCGGTGACGTTCAACTGGACTCTCACCGCGGCCCACGCCACCAGCACCTGGGAGTACTTCATCGGCGGCAACCGGGTCGCCGTGTTCGATGAGGGTGGCAAGCAGCCGCCGAACCAGCTGTCGCACAACGTGGACCTCAGCGGCGTCAGCGGCCCGCAGAAGGTGCTGGCGGTGTGGAACGTCGCCGACACCGCCAACGCCTTCTACGCCTGCGTCGACGTCAACGTCGGCGGCAAGTGACGGACCACTTCCGGTGATGGGCGGGCCCGCACTCCGATCTCGGAGGCGGGCCCGCCGCTTGTCACCACCCGCTCGGCGCGCCGAACCGGGCGTCCACCCTGGACGCGGTGAGCGCCACCGGCCGGTCCGGGCCCGGCAGGCCGAGCGAGTCGATCAGCCCGGAGTCCGCGCAGGACAGCAGTTCGGCGCTGCGCAGGGCCCACGGTTCGTGCTCGACCGGGATGTGCAGGGGGTGCCCGTGCCAGGTGCAGAACATCCGCCAGCGCGCGGTGGCGAACCGGGCGGCCTCGTCCGAGGCGGTGCGCGGCCCGCGCCGCACCCGCAGTTCCACGCCCTTCCCGCCACGCTCCACCCGGTAGCCGATCTCGCGCCCGCTGCGCACGCAGTCGACCTGGGCGAACCGGTACGGCAGACCGGCCACGGCACGCGCGACCCGCACGAAGGAGCGGTTCGACGCCTCCATGCTCAAAAACACCAGCCCCCGGCGGCCCCGGTCGTCGACGGCGTAGGTCCGGACGTTGACCTCGCTGAACTCTCGGAACTCCCGCGGGGTCGGCGCACCCAGCACCGACGTGACGTTCATCCGCAGGCCGATCAGCCCGATCCAGCCGGTACCGGCGAACACGTCGGGGCGGGTGCCGCGCGGCAGCACCGGCCGCAGCAGGGCGGGCTCGCACGGCCAGTGGGCGAACACCACGTCGCGCCAGACCTGGGCGGTCGTGGGCCAGCGGATGCGGTGCGGGGCGGTGAGCGTCAGTGGTTCGGTCATCCGCTCACCTCCAGCAGGGCGGCGTAGAGCGTCAAGCCCGGGCCGAAAGCCAGTGCCACCACGTGGCTTCCGGGTGGCATGCCGCTGCCGGTCAACTGCCGGAGCACCAGCAGCAACGTCGCCGAGGAGCAGTTCCCGTGCTCTGCCAGCACGTTCCGCGACTCCCGCAGCGCAGTCGCGGGCAGCCCCAAGGTCTCCTCCACGGTGTCGAGGATGCGCGGCCCGCCGGGGTGCACCGCCCAACCCGCGACGTCGCGCAGGCCCAGCCCGTTGCGGCCGAGCAGGTCGCCGACCACCGGGCCGAGGTGGCGGGCCAGCACGTCGGGCACCTGCGGCGAGAGCCCCATCCGGAAGCCGAGGTCGGTGATGTCCCACGTCATGTGGTCCAGCCCGCTGGTGTCGGTGAACGCCACCAGGTCGACCACCGCGAGCCCGGCCGCGCGCGGGTGCACCACCACCGCCACCGCCGCGTCGCCGAACAGCGCGTGCGAGACGATCTGCTGCGGGTCGGCGGTGGGCGGCTGGATGTGCAGCGAGGTCAGCTCCAAGCACAGCAGGACGGCGGGCTGGCCGCGCGCGGCGACGAAGTCGACCACGCCACCGAGCGCCGGGAGGGCCGCGTAGCAGCCCATGTGCCCGACGAACAGCCGCCGCAGGTCCGGGCGCAGGCCCAGCGAACCGGCGAGCTTGATGTCCAGGCCCGGCGTGCCGTAGCCGGTGCAGGAGGCGACGGTGAGCAGGCCGACCTCCCGCGGGTCGAGCCCGGCCGCGGTCAGCGCGGCGCGCACCGCGCGGTGCCCCAGGGGCGGCGCCTGTTCGTCGAAGCGGCGCATCCGGGCCGCTGTCGACCACCCGGAGAGGTCCTCCTCGACCGGGTTCACCACGGTGTGCCTGCGTTGCACCCCGACCGCCGAGAACAGCCGGCGCGCCAAGGCGCTGCCCCCGAAGTGCGCGGCGAAGAAGCCGTGCCACAGCTCGGTCTGCTCGGCGCTCTCCGGCAGCGCCGAGCCGAACCCGGTGATCGCCGGGGTCACCAGCGCGGTGCTTCGGTGTCGCGGTCGGGGTCGCCGCCGAGCGCGGCGACGCCGAGCCAGTCGGCGCAGACGTCGGAGGTCGCCGGTTGCAGCGCGCCGCAGCGGGCGTCGCGGTAGATGCGCTCCAGCGGGTGCCCGCGCCGGGTCGCGGAGGTGCCCGCTGCTTCCAGCACCGAGGAGGCCACCTGCGCGGCGGTGTCGCCCGCGACCAGCTTCGCCCGCCACACCCAGCGGTTCGTCTCCGGCTCGCCGGGTTCCAGCGCCACCCGCCGCGCGGCTTCCCGCACGACTGCTTCGGCCGCCGCCACCGCGGCGTCAGCTCGCCCCATCCGGTTGCGCACCGCCGGGAGGCCGTGCAGCCCGCGCTCGCGCAGGTGCGCGCTGCCCACGCGCAGCGCCGAGCGGGCGACTCCGACGTACACCGCGGCGTAGGACGCGACCAGCCACTGCGGCATCACCTGCGCGACCAGCAACGTCAGGCCCTCCAAGCCACCGAGCAGCGCCTCCGGACCGACGGCGACGTCGAAGTGCACGTCGTGGCTGCCGGTGGCGCGCATGCCCAGCGAATCCCAGGTCGGCTCGACCTGGACGCCCTCCCCCGCCGGGACCAGGAAGTACGACACCTGGGGTTCGGTGCCGTCGACGTCCTTGGCGGTGACCAGGTAGGCGTCGGCGTGCCCGGCGCCGGAGACGAACGCCTTGCGCCCGGTGATGCGGAACCCTCGGTCCCCGCGGCGGTACCCGGTGGTGGTGCGCGACAGCCGGGATCCGCTGCCGCGCTCGCTCATCGCCACCGCGTACAGCGCCCCGTCGGCGGCGTCGGACAGCATCCGGTCCCGCGCGTCGAAGCAGCTCTCCGGCGCACCGAGCTGGTGGAGCAGGTCATCGGGCGTGTTCGCGAGAGCTCCGGTCACCGAGGCGTGCATGTTGAAGATCAGCGCGGTGGCACCTGCCCCGGTGGCCAGTTCGGTCGCCACCGCCGCGTAGTCGGCGAACGAAGCACCCAAACCGCCCAGGTCCCGGGGAACCATGAGCCCGAGCAGCCCCCGGTCGCGCAGGTCGGTGAAGTCCTCGGCGGGGAAGGTGCCCCCGGCGTCGTAGTGCTCGGCTCGCGCGGCGATGCGCGGAACGAGGTCGCGCACCACCTCCTGCGCGGACGCAGCTGACAGCGACACCGGCTCTCACCCCTTCTTCCACCCGATGGCCTGGAACAGCACGGCGGTGGCGCGCGTCGGGACCATGCGGACGGCGTTGCGCCGTCCGGCCGTCCACGCCGCCAGGTCCCGCAGCGACGGCCGCAGCCCCCGCAGTGCCAGGTCGACACCGTGCCGGGCCGCCGCACCGGCCAGCACCCCGCGGTCGACCAGCAGGGCGGGGTCGTGCGCGCCACGCGGCGCGATGCCGGGCAGCCGCTCGGCGACACCGATGGCCAGCACCCGGCACAGCGCGGTAGCGGCCAGCGTGTCCAGCACGAGCAGACCGCCGGGCCGCAGGATCCGGCAGGCTTCGGCGACCGCGGCCCGCAGGTCCGCCACGTGCTCCAAAACCTGCCCCGCCACAACGCAATCCGCGCTGTCCGCCGCGAGCGGAACCGCCTGCACGTCCCCGACCAGCGGGAGCACGCCGTGCGCAGCGGCTTGGCGCAACGCGCTCTCCGACCGGTCCACGCCGATGTGCTGGTAACCCTTGTCCACCACGTGCGGTGCCAGCAGACCTGCCCCGCACCCCAGGTCGACCAGGACGGCGTCCGTCCGCGGAGCGGTGGGCACGAGTGCTGCGCGGGCGGCGGCGAGCCAGTGCAGCATCGCGAAGACGCCCCGCGGCTGCCACCACTGATCCGCGTAGGTCTCGTAGAGCTGCGGGTTGTCGCGCAGCGCGGTCCGTGTCCCGCCGCGTGCCATGCGCTCAAGGCTGGCACACTCGGCCGGGTGCGGCACTTCGCAACCGCCTCGGCGCTGCTGCGCGCCGCGCACCCCGTCCCCGCGCTGGCGGTCACCGCGATGACAGCCGGACTGGCCGCAGCGGTGGGCAGCGGAGCGCTCGGAATGCTCGGGGTGGTGGCCGCGGTGCTGTCCGGGCAGTTGTCCGTCGGTTGGCTCAACGACCTGGTCGACGCCGACCGCGATGCTCGGGTGGGGCGGGCTGGCAAGCCGGTGGCGACCGGCGCGGTGTCCCGGCGGGCGGTGCTCGTCGCGGTCGCCGCCTCGGCGCCGGTCGCAGTCCTGCTGTCGCTGCCGTTCGGTGTGGCGGCGACGGCGGCGCACCTGGTCGCGCTGGTGTCGGCCTGGGCGTACGACCTCGGGCTGAAGTCGACGGTGTTCTCGGCGCTGCCTTACACCGTCTCCTTCGGACTGCTGCCGGCGTTCGTGGCACTGGCCTCTGCCGTGGCGCCGCCGCCGTGGTTGGTGCTGGCCGCAGCGCTGCTGGGCTCCGCGGCGCACTTCGTCAACGTGCTGCCCGACATCGCCGACGACGCCGCCACCGGTGTGCGTGGCCTGCCGCACCGGCTCGGCGCGGTGCGGAGCACTGCGATCGCGGCGGTCCTGGTCCTGGCCACCGCTGCACTGCTCGCGCTGGGTCCGGTGGGTGCCTCCCCCGCTGGGCTGCTGCTGCTCGCGCTGGCGGTGGTGCTGCTCGGCACGGGGCTCGTGCTGGGCCGCCGCCCTGGTTCCCGGGCCGCTTTCCACGCCGTGCTGCTGGTCGCGCTGCTCGACGTGGTCGTCCTGCTGGGCAACGGGGTGCCGCCGAGTTGAGCGCTAGCCGCTCGGGACGGTTCCGGTGAAGGTGGCGAAGGCGATGATGTTGTCCCGGTAGCTGCGCGCGGTCGCGTCGAACGACCCGCCGCAGGTGATCAGCCGCAGCTGCGGGTCGGCGGTGTCGCCGTAGACCTCGTCGGCCGGGAAGCCGGTCTTCGGCTCCTGCGCCATGCGGTGCACCACGAACCGGGCGACCTGGCCGTCCTGGCGGCCGATCAGGACCTCGTCACCCGGGCGCAGCTCCCGCAGCCGCGCGAAGATGCCGTCCTGGCCGTCGCCGTTGACGTGCCCGAGCACCACGGCGGGCCCGACCGCGCCGGGCGTCGGGCTGTACTGGTACCACCCGGCCTGCATCGGTTCGTGCACCGACGGGGTCTCGATCGTGCGGTCGGGGTTGAGCCCCAGCGGGACCAGCGAAGACCGCGCGGCTATCCGGGGGACCTCGATCCACGTCGGCGGCGAGGGCGCCAGCGCGGTCGAGGCCTGCACCTGCTGGGGTGTGGTGGTGGCGCCGAGGTCCAGGGGCCGGTCCGCCGCCGAACACCCCGACAGCACCAGGGACAGCGCGGCTACCGCGAGGGCCGGGGCGGTCGCGCGACCGCCCCGGCTCCCCCGTGCGCGGGAGGGCACGTTCATCCCGGACGCCTCAGTTCGCGCCCGCACGCCGACGGCGCAGCACGACCGCAGCACCGCCACCGGCCACTGCCAGCGCGGCCGCCCCGCCGAACGCCGCGGCGCCGAACCCGGACTCCTCCGGGCCACCACCGGTTTCCGGCGCGCCGACCGGGCGCTCGGTGACCTGGGACAGCTTCTCCCGCTCCGGCGAGACCGGCTCCGCCCGCGGCGGCTCGACCGGTCGGCTCTGCTCCGCCCGCGGCGGCTCGGCCGGTCGGCTCTCCTCCGGCGCCGGCACCTGCTGCTCGGCCGCCGGGGCCGGGTACTTCACCTGCTCGTCGCCCGCCGGGACGGCCTGCGGCTCGTCGGCCCAGCCGACCGCGGCGGTCAGCGGCAGCGCGGTGGCCCCGAGCAGCGCGGCCGCGGCGACGGTACGCCCAAGCTTCATGTTGCGTCCTCTCGTCCTTGCGGTCCGGGAGTTCCGGACGAGGACCAGCATGCGGAGCGCTTTTCAAGATCCGGTGCAGCAGGTGTGAAGAACCTGTTTGGATTTGCGCACCGCAGCGCCAGTTGTGAAGAACCTGTTCAGATGCGCTGTCCGGCGCACCGCCGCGCACCGGCGGGGGCGATAATGCGCCGCGTGAGCGCACACGTGCTGGTCGCCGAGGACGACCCGAAGCAGGCCGAACTCATCCGGCGGTACCTGGAGCGCGACGACCACCGGGTGGTGGTGGTCGCCGACGGGCGGGCGGCGATCGACGAGGCGCGGCGGCGCAAGCCGGACCTGGTCGTGCTCGACGTGATGATGCCCAAGGTGGACGGACTGGACGTCTGCCGGGTCCTGCGCGCCGAGTCCGACGTGCCGATCGTGCTGCTGACCGCGCGGACCACCGAGGACGACGTGCTGCTCGGCCTGGACCTCGGGGCCGACGACTACATCACCAAGCCCTACAGCCCGCGCCAGCTCGCCGCGCGGGTGCGCGCGATCCTGCGGCGGGTGCGGCGCGTGCAGGACCGCGGCCACCAGCCGCTGCGCGTCGGTGACCTGGTGGTCGACCAGCAGCGGCACGAGGTCACGCTGGGCGGCACCGCGCTGGACTGCACACCCGCGGAGTTCCGGGTGCTGGCAGTGCTGGCCGCCGAACCCGGGCGGGCCTTCACCCGCGGGCAACTGCTCAGCCAGGCGTTCGGGATGGACAAGTTCATCACCGAGCGCACAGTGGACGTGCACGTGATGAACCTTCGCCGCAAGCTCGAACCGGATCCGCGCCGACCGGTCCGGCTGCTCACCGTCTACGGCGTCGGCTACAAGCTGCAGGACTGCCCCGATGGCGCGTAGGCACAGCCTGCTGGCGCGGCTGCTGGCCATGTCGGTGGTGGTGGCCGGGTGCTCGATCGGGGCGACCGCGTGGCTGGCCGCGCAAAGCACCAGCGGGGCGATCAACCAGGAGATCGGCGAGAGCCTGGCCACCGACGCCAAGATCTACGACGCGCTGCTCGGTTACGCCGCCAGCCACCCGCAGTGGTCCGGCGTGCAGGACGTGGTGACCGAGCTGTCCGGGCGCACCGGTCGACGCATCACGCTGACCACCCCGGCCCGGGCGCTGATCGCCGACTCCGGCGACCCGCGGGACACGCCGCTGCCGCGGACGCCGTCGGCCGTGGTCGACCCGCTCGCCGTCGACCCGGTGCTCAAGCCCGGGGACGCGATCGACCCGCGAGCCGTCGGTCCTTACCAGCTGACCACCGCCGAGCGCGCGAAGCTGGCCGCCGAAGCGGAGCGCCAGCTCTCCTGCGTCCGGCGCAGCGGCGCGGACGGCCGGATCGTCGAGCTGCCCAACGGCCGCTCGACGGTCGAGGTCGTCGAACCGCAGCAGGACGAGGAGCGCAAGCGGGCACGGCCGACCGAGGACCCCGACCGACCGAGGGCGGAACCCGCCCAGTCCCAGACGCCGGAGACGTCGGTCCCCGCGTCCCCGCCGCTGGAGTCCTGCGCGGCACCACCGGCGACCACCGAGACCGAGCGCGCGGCCAACACCGAGCTGCTGGAGCTGGCCAACGCCTGCCTGGCCAGGCAGGGCGCGGACCCGCTGCCCGTCGAAGCCGCCGAGACCACCTGGCCGAACGGGTTGCGCGCCGCGCCGGAGGACCAGCGGTGCGTGGACGCCGCACGCCGCGAGCAGCTCGGCGCGCACGTCTCGCCTGCCGCGCAGCTGTTCATCACCAGGGCGGGCGGCGACCAGGCGACCACCGATCTGTCCACTGTGGGCATCTGGCGGATCGCCTGGACGGCGCTAATGGTGCTGGTGCTCACCGTCGGCCTGACCGCGCTGGCCGCCAGCCGACTGGTCCGCCCGATCCACGCGATCACCGCGGCGGCCCGGCGGATGGGCGGTGGGGACCGCTCCGCGCGGGTGCGCACCCGCGCGCGCGGCGAGATCGGCGAGCTGGCCGCGGCGTTCAACGCGATGTCCGAGCAGGTCGAGCGCACCGAGCAGCAGCGCAAGACGATGGTCAGCGACGTCGCGCACGAGCTGCGCACCCCGCTGGTGAACGTGCGCGGCTGGCTGGAGGCGGCGCAGGACGGGGTGGCCACCCTGGACCAGCCGCTGGTGTCCTCGCTGCTGGAGGAAACCCTGCTGCTGCAGCACCTCGTCGACGACCTGCAGGACCTCGCCCTCGCCGACGCCGGGAAGCTGCGTGTCTACCCCGAGCCGGTGCACCTCGGCGCGCTGCTGGAGCACGTCGCCGCCGCGCACCGCGGCCGCGCCGAGGCGGGTGGTGTCGAGCTGGTCGCCACCGTCGAGGGTGATCCGGACCTGGCCGCCGACCCCACCCGGCTGCGCCAGGCGCTGGGCAACCTGGTGTCCAACGCGCTGCGCTACACGCCTGCGGGCGGGCGCGTGGTGCTGTGGGGGCGACGGGTGGCCGACGAGGTGCTCATCGACGTCAGCGACACCGGGGTCGGCATCGACGCCAGGGCGCTGCCGCACGTCTTCGACCGCTTCTGGCGCGCGGAGAAGTCGCGCGGCAGGCACGGTGGTGGCAGCGGGCTGGGCCTGGCGATCACGCACCACCTGGTGGACGTGCACGGCGGTAGCATCGAGGTGCGCAGCACGGTGGGCGTCGGCACCACGTTCACCATCCACCTCCCGGCGATGATGTCCATAGTGGACTTCGCCGAGCGGAGCAACGGGGACTAGCCCGAAGGGCGCAGCTGGTGCCGCATAGCACTTTTCGTCTACAGCTGTACCAACTTTTCGCTGTCGCCGCGTCGGGCCGCTCGGAGTGAAATGGTTCACACCATTTTCGTGCTGTTCCCGAAAGGCGGCTCGCTCATGACCGAGGAAGAACGGCGGATCCGTCGAGCCACGTTCCTCAAAGCCGGCCTGGCCACCGCGGTCACCCTCCCCGCGGTCGCCAGCGAGGTGGTGCGCGCACCCCGCGCCGCCGCCGGACCGCTGACCCCCACCCCGATGTGCGACGACGGGGACGACCCGACGCCCCCGCAGATGGAGGGCCCGTACTTCAAGCCGAACTCACCGGAGCGCAGCGACCTGCGCGGTGACATGCCCGGCACGGCGCTGACCATCACCGGCGTCGTCTACAGCCGCTCGTGCACCCCGCTGGACCGGGTCCTGCTGGACTTCTGGCAGGCCGACAACGCTGGCAACTACGACAACATCGGCTACCGCGGGCGCGGCCACCAGTTCACCTCCGCCGACGGCCGCTTCCAGCTCGACACGATCGTGCCCGGCCTCTACCCGGGCCGCACCCGGCACGTCCACGTCAAGCTCCAGGCCCCGAACCAGCCGATCCTGACCACCCAGCTGTACTTCCCGGGCGAGCCCGGCAACGACTGGGACGCGATCTTCGACCCCGCGCTGCTGATGGACGTCCAGGGTTCCAACGCCACGTTCGACTTCGTCCTCGACCTGCCGTGACCGAGGGCGAACCGGGATCGCCACCCCGGCAGCGGACTGTCCGCACCCGCCAGTCGCGCTGAGCCAAGGACGTGGCGTCGCCAGGCACCCCCGATCCGTTCCCCGGTCGGGGGTGCCCCCGCGCGCTCGCAGCCGCCCGCTCGTGACGTGAGTTCCCGCAGCAGCGCGAAGCCCTCGTCTGTCCTGTTCGGACGGACGAGGGCCTCGGCGCGCGTGGACCGCTGTCAGCAGCAGCCGGGGGCGCAGGGCTCCCCGTTGGCGGTGCAACCCGCCGCCGGGAGCTCCGAGAGCTTGCGGGGCCTCGCACCGTCGGTGTGCTCGGCGACCAGTTCCACGATCAGCTTCGCGAACCGCGGGTCCGGCCCGGCGGTGCCCGCGCGGGCGAAGCCCATGCCCAGCTCCGCGGCCTTGTCCTTGGCCTCGTTGTCCAGGTCCCAGATAACCTCGAGGTGGTCGGAGACGAAGCCGATCGGGCTGACCACCACCGCCTGGACGCCCTTGCCGTGCAGGTCCTCCAGGTGGTCGCAGACGTCCGGCTCCAACCACGGCACCTGCGGCGGCCCGGAACGGGACTGCCACACCACGTCGTAGCCGTCCACGCCGACCGCCTCGGCCACCAACCGGGCGGCTTCGGCGACCTGGCGGGAGTACCAACGCGGCTGGCCGTCCGGGCCCGGCTGGTCGTCGGCCCGCAGCGGCACGGAGTGCGCGGTGAACACCAGCCGCGCCTGCTCCCGCTGCGCCGGGTCCAGCTCCTCGAACGCCCGGCGCACCGCGTCCGCGTTCGCCTCGACGAACAGCGGGTGGTCGAAGAACTGCCGCAGCTTCACCAGTTCCGGCGCCCGCTCACCGACCGCTTCGCGGGCCCGGGCGATGTCCTCGTGGTACTGCTTGCAGCCCGAGTACCCGCCCCACGCCGAGGTGGCGAACACCAGTGCGCGGCGCACCCCGTCGTCGGCCATCTTCCCGACGGTGTCCTCCACCATCGGGTGCCAGTTGCGGTTGCCGAAGTAGACCGGCAGCTCACGGCCCTGCGCGGCCAGCTCGGCCTCCAGCGCGGCGATGATCTCGTGGTTGAGCCGGTTGATCGGCGACACCCCGCCGAAGTGGTGGTAGTGCTCGGCGACCTCGTCGAGGCGTTCCGGCGGAACTCCCCTGCCTCTGGTCACGTTCTCCAGGAACGGCCGGACCTCCTCCGGTCCCTCCGGTCCTCCGAACGACAGGAACAGCAACGCGTCAAAGCTCACCGGTCCATGATGGCTGCGCCTGCCCGGTCACGCGCAGCCGGGGCCACCGGCTGCGCGCGGGACCACACCTCAGACGCCCAGCGCGTGCACGCCACCGTCGACCATGATCATCGAACCGGTGGTCTTGGGCAGCCAGTCCGACAGCACCGCGCAGATCGACTTGGCCACCGGAGTCGGGTCGTCGACGTCCCAGGGCAACGGCGATCGGTCGCTCCACCCGGCCTCCACCAGGTCGGTGAAGCCCGGGATCGACTTGGCCGCCATGGTCCGCACCGGACCGGCCGCGACCAGGTTGACCCGGACGCCCTTCGGACCGAGTTCGCGCGCCAGGTAGCGGGTGGTGGACTCCAGGGCCGCCTTCGCCACGCCCATCCAGTCGTAGGACGGCCACGCGACGCGCGCGTCGAAGTCCATCCCGACGATCGAGGCACCCTCGCCCAGCAGCGGCAGCGTCGCGGTGGCCAGCGACTTCATCGAGAACGCCGAGACCTCCAGCGCGGTGGACACGTCCTCCCACGGCGCGTCCAGGAAGCCGCCGCCCAGGCACGACCCCGGGGCGAAGCCGATGGAGTGCAGCACGCCGTCGAGGCCGTCGACGTGCTCGCGGACCCGCTCGGCCAGGCTGTCCAGGTGCTCGGTGTTGGTCACGTCGAGCTCGATCACCGGCGCGGGCTTGGGCAGCCGGTTGGCGATGCGCTCGACCAGGCTCATCCGGCCGAACCCGGTGAGCACCACCTCGGCACCCTGCTCCTGGGCGACCTTGGCGGCGTGGAACGCGATCGACGCGTCGGTGATCACGCCGGTGATCAGGATCCGCTTGCCTTCGAGCAAACCGCTCACGTGAAAATCCTCCGCTTGCTTTCTCCACCAGGTGCCGAGCTGCCTGGTCTTGTTCCTGGGAGCGGCGCGTCCGCTCAGCTGCCCGGCCCGCCGCGAGGGGCGGGCGCTGGGACAGGTCGTGCTCAGTGGCCCATCCCGAGGCCGCCGTCGACCGGGATCACCGCGCCGGTGATGTAGGCGGCCGCATCGGAGGCCAGCCACTGCACGGTGCCCGCGACCTCCTCCGGGGCGGCGAACCGGGACAGCGGGATCTGCCCGAAGATCTCCTTCTTGCGCTCCTCGGACAGCGCGTCGGTCATGTCCGTGGTGACGAAACCGGGGGCGACCACGTTCGCGGTGATGCTGCGCGAGCCCAGCTCGCGGGCGATCGAGCGGGCCAGACCGACCAGGCCCGCCTTGCTCGCCGCGTAGTTGGCCTGCCCGGCACCGCCGGAGAGCCCGACCACCGACGAGATGAAGATCATCCGGCCCCGGCGGTTGCGCAGCATGCTGCTGGCCGCGCGCTTGGCCACCCGGTAGGACCCGGCCAGGTTCGCGTCGATGACCCGGCCGAACTGCTCCTCGCTCATCCGCAGCAGCAGAGTGTCGTCGGTGATGCCGGCGTTGGCCACCAGCACCTCGACCCGGCCGTGCGCGGCCTCGACCTCGTCGAAGGCCGCCGCGACCTGCTCCGGGTCGGTGACGTCGCACTGCACCCCGAGCAACCCGTCCGGTGCGCCCGATCCGCGGTGCGTGACCGCGACCTTGTCCCCGGCGGCCTGGAAGGCCTTCGCGATGGCCAATCCGATGCCGCGGTTGCCGCCGGTCACCAGTACGGACCGTGCCACTGTGGATCTCCCCTCAAGGTGGTGCCGCTTCGGTTCAGCCGCGACATTATCCGTTCGATGTTGACCACCGCTCGTCGCCTCCATACAGAAATCGGGGCACCGTGTCGTGGTGCGCCTACAGCGCCGATGGCGGGCAGACTGCGCTGTGCGGCCGATCACCCCCACCGATCCGGGAGGCGCTCCGATGCACCATCCGCCCGCTGACCTCGTCACCGAGCTGCGCGCCGCGCTGTCCGGACCGGCGCGGTTCGACCCCGGCACCCGCGCGCTCTACTCGACCGACGCCTCCAACTACCGCCAGGTGCCGACCGGGGTGGTCTTCCCGCGCGACGAGGACGACGTGGCCGCCACCGTCGACATCGCGCGGCGCCACGGGGTGCCGATCACCACGCGCGGCGCGGGCACCAGCATCGCGGGCAACGCGATCGGCACCGGGCTCGTCCTGGACTTCGCCCGCCACCTGAACCGGATCGTCGACATCGACCCCGAGCGGCGGCTGGCCCGCGTGCAGCCCGGGGTGGTGCTGGACTCGCTGCGCTCCGCGGTGGCCGGGCACGGGCTGACCTTCGGCCCCGACCCCTCCACGCACAGCCGCTGCACGCTCGGCGGGATGATCGGCAACAACTCCTGCGGGACGCACTCGGTGGCCTGGGGCAAGACCGTCGACAACGTGCACTCGCTGGACGTGCTGCTCTCCGACGGGACCCGGCTCGAGGTCGGCGCGACCCCACCCGAGCAGCTGGCCGAGCTGTGCGCGCGCGGCGACCGCGTCGGGCGCCTGCACCAGGACCTGCGGGCGCTGCGCGACGACGTGGCCGACCTGGTCCGCCGCACCTTCCCCGACCTCGCGCGCCGGGTCTCGGGTTACAACCTCGACCAGCTGCTCCCGGAGAACGGCTTCCATCTGGCACGAGCGCTGGTCGGCACCGAGGGCAGCTGCGCGGTGGTGCTGGGCGCGACCGTCGAGCTGGTCCCCTCGCCCCCGGCGCGGGCCCTGACCGTGCTCGGGTTCCCCGACACCTACGCCGCCGCCGACGAAGTGCCCCGACTGCGCGGGTTGGGAGCGCTGGCCATCGAGGGGCTCAGCGCCGAACTGGTCGACGTGGTGCGGCTGCGCAACCCCGCCTCCCCCGCGCTGCCGCTGCTGCCCGGCGGGCGCAGCTGGCTGCTGGTGGAGAGCGGCGGCGCGGACCGCGGCGAGGCCGAAGCCGCGGCCGAGGCCATCATCCGGGCGATGGGTGAGCGCGCCGAGAGCGTCGTGCACACCGATCCGGCGCGGCTCGCCGCGCTGTGGAAGATCCGCGAGGAGGGTTCCGGCTACTCGACCCGGATGGCCGGGTCGGAGCGCTGGTCGGGCTGGGAGGACGCCGCCGTCCCGCCCGAGCAGCTGGGCTCCTACCTGCGGGAGTTCGACGCTCTGCTGGCCCGGTTCGGCCGCCGCGGCGTGACTTACGGCCACTACGGCGACGGGTGCATCCACGTCCGCATCGACTTCGACCTGCTGTCCCGCCCCGGCACCGCGGAGTACCGCTCGTTCCTGGAGGCCGCGGCGGACCTGGTGGTGGCGCACGGCGGCTCGGTCTCCGGTGAGCACGGCGACGGCCAAGCCCGTTCCGCGCTGCTGAGCCGGATGTACCCGCCGGAGGTGATCCGGGCGTTCGAGCGGTTCAAGGCGGCCTTCGACCCGCACGAGCTGCTCAACCCCGGGCAGATCGTCCACCCGCGACCGGTCGACGCCGACGTGCGCCCGCTGGTCGCCCCCGCGCGAATCCCGACGCGCACGGCGCTGGCGCTGCACGCCGACTCCGGCGACCTGGCCGCCGCGACCCGCCGCTGCGTCGGCATGGGCAAGTGCCTGAACACCACGGGTGGGGTGATGTGCCCGAGCTACCGGGTGACCCGCGAGGAGCAGCACTCCACCCGGGGCCGGGCCCACCTACTGTTCGAGATGCTGGCCGGGCGCGTCATCCGGGGTGGCTGGCGCTCCCCGGAGGTCCGCGAGGCACTGGACCTGTGCCTGTCCTGCAAGGGCTGCAAGTCCGACTGCCCGGTCGACGTCGACATGGCCAGCTACAAGGCGGAGTTCCTGCACCAGCACTACCGGCACCGGCTGCGCCCGGCCGCGCACTACTCGATGGGCTTCCTCCCGCTGTGGCTCAAGCTCGGGCAGCACGCCCCGCAGCTGGTCAACCGGGTGCTGTCCGGACCGCTGGCACCGGCGCTCAAGCGGCTCGGCGGGATCGACCAGCGCCGGGCGGTGCCCCAGCTCGCCCCGCAGGCACTACAGGCGTGGTGGTCCGGGCGCGCCCAGCGCGACGACTCCACCGCGCAGGTGGTGCTCTTCCCCGACACCTTCACCAACCACTTCGACCCGCACATCGGCCGCGACGCCGTCGCCGCGCTCGAAGCCCTCGGCCAGGCCGTGCACATCCCCCGCCAACCGCTCTGCTGCGGGCTGACCTGGCACTCCACCGGCCAGCTCGGCACCGCCCGCCGCGTGGTCCGCCGCACCGCCCGCGCGCTACGCCCGCTGCTGGACCGGGGCCTGCCGGTGGTCGGCCTGGAACCCAGCTGCACCGCGTTCCTGCGCCACGACGCGCTGGAGCTCGCCCCGGACGACCTCGACGTCGCCGCCCTGGCCGCGGCGACCCGCACCTTCGCGGAGTGGGTGGAACCGACCCGCGACCAGTGGCAGCAACCCGCCCACGACCGCCAGGCGCTGGTGCAGGTCCACTGCCACCAGCACGCCGACCTCGGGTTCACCGCCGACCAGGCCACGTTGGACGCCACCGGTACCAACGCCCGGGTGCTCGACGCCGGGTGCTGCGGGCTCGCGGGCAACTTCGGCTTCGAGCGCGGCCATCACGAGGTCTCGATCGCCTGCGCCGAGCAGGGCCTGCTCCCGGCCGTGCGCGCCGCCGAACCCGGCACCGACGTCATCGCCGACGGCTTCAGCTGCCGCACCCAGCTGCGCCAGACCGCCGGGATCGAACCCCTCCACCTGGCCACGCTGGTCGCCCGTACCCTCGACCGGACCCGGCGGTGAGCGAACCGACAACCGCCGACGGAATGCCGGGGCGGCGCACCGCGTTGTCCCGGTACCCAACCTCAGGAGGAACGCAGATGGCAACGGTCGAGCTCACCAAGGACAACTTCGAGGAGGTCGTCACCGACGACAGCTTCGTGATCATCGACTTCTGGGCGTCCTGGTGCGGCCCGTGCCGGCAGTTCGCCCCGGTCTTCGAGCGCAGCTCCGACAAGCACGAGGACATCGTCTTCGCCAAGGTCGACACCGAGGCCCAGCCGGAGCTGGCCGGTGCGTTCAACGTCCAGTCCATCCCGACGCTGGCCGTCATCCGGGACAACGTGCTGGTCTTCCAGCAGGCGGGCGCGCTGCCGGAGAACGTCTTCGAGGACCTGGTCGGCCAGGCCCGCGGCCTGGACATGGACGAGGTTCGCCAGAGCGTCAGCGAGTGAGCCGAGGCCGTCCACCACGCGGTCGTGAGCGCTGATGGTCGCAAGAACCACCATCGCCGCTCACGACTCCCGCGGACGGCACACCCTCAGAACCCCGGCTCGAACATCTCCCCCGTCGCGGCGTGCAGCACGCCCGGCAACGCGCTGACCTCCTCGACCAGTGCCGAGACCGGGGCCTTGCCCTTCAACCGCAGCACCACCATCGCGGTGCGCTGCTGCTCGTCGTCGGTGTCCTCGCGCTCCACCTCGAGGTCCACCACCGTCCAGCCGCGACTGGTGCACAGGGTCATGACGCTGCGCAGCACCCCGTGGCCGTCGAGGTAGCCGACCCGGAGCACCTGCGGCTCCCGCAACGACTTGCGCAGCAGGCGCAGCAACCGCGGGTAGCCCACCACCACCAGGAAGTGCACCGCCGTGGTCGCCGCGGCCAGCACCACCAGGCCGCTGCCGCAGGCCATCCCCACCGCGGCGACCACCCACACGGTGGCCGCCGTGGTCAGCCCGCGCACCGCGTCGCGGCGCACGAAGATCAGCCCACCGCCGATGAACCCGATGCCGGAGATGATCTGCGCGGCCACCCGGGACGGGTCGAACGAAACCCGGTCGAACACCAGCAGGTCGCCGAAGCCGTACTTGGACACCAGCATGAACAGCGCCGCACCGACCCCCACCAGGGCGTGCGTGCGCAACCCGGCGCTTTTGGCGCGGATCTCCCGCTCCAACCCGATCAGGCTGGAGAGCAGCAGCGCCGTCCCCAGCTCGACCAGCAGCGGCATCTCGGCGAGCCCGGTCACCACCGCATCCGACGACACCCCTGGAACCTAACACCGCCGGGGCCGGGTCACGATCGCCGCGGCCGCCGCGCCAGGTAGACCACCGCGGGCGGCAGGTTGCGCCACACCGTCCGGCTGACCACCGTCTCCTCGAACTCCGCGCGCAGGTCCGCGAGCTGCCTACGCGCCGGGGGCGCCCACCGCGTCCAGGTGTAGGCGAACTGCGTGAACGCCCCACCCGGTGCCAGCGACTCCGCGACCAGCCGGACCAGCGGGACCCCGTCGACTGCCACGTGCGCCGCCCAGGGCAGCCCGCTCACCACGACATCGGCCCGCAGCCCGCGCTCGCGCAGCAGCACCGGGAGCTCGCGGGCGTCGGCGCACACCGAGTCCACAGCGGGGAACCGCTCCCCCAGCTGCGCGGCCCACCGCGAGTTGAGCTCCAGCGCCAGGTGGCGCCCGCGCCCGCCGAGGCGGCGCTGGAGCACCTCCGTGAAGGCGCCGGTGCCGGGTCCGAGCTCGACCACCACCGGATCACCGCGGTGCGGGACCGGCGCCACCACCTGCTCGGCGAGCGCCCGCGAGCTGGGCCCCACCGCGGCGGTCGTGGTCGGCGCCTTGACGAACTCCCACAGGAAACCCGCTGCCGTGCTCAGCCGTGCCACTCCTGATCGCCTCCCGACCCCGCGTGCCCGGCCGAGCATCGCGGAACCGGTCGGCACCCGAGGTGCGATCAGGTGACCACCGGCGCAACACGGCACCAACAGTTGCTCACGGCAGCCGCCGCCCGGTGAACATCGAGACGCCGGAAGCGACGATCGCGGTGAGCGTGCCCAGCACCAACCACGGCTTGCTGGCGTCGGTGTGCTTGGTCTCGTAGCCGATCTGCTCGCCCAGCGTGGCGTAGACCTCGCGGAGCTGCTCGGCGCTGGCCGCCTTGTGGAACTCCCCGCCGGAGAGCTTGGCGATCTCCTGCATGGCCTCGTCGTCGACCTCGACCAACTCCTGCTGGCCCTGGATCTCGATGCTGCCGTGCCGGGTGCCGAAGGAGATGGTGGAGATCGGGACGCCGGCCTGCCGCGCCTCCTTCGCCTTGGTGTAGGCGCCGCGCGGGGCGTCCATGTCGCGCGGGATCGTCTGGCCGCCGTCGGCCATCAGCACGATCCGCGCGGGCGGCGCCCCGGCCGGACCGCCGACCATCTTGCCGAAGGAGTCGATCGCCTGCATGGAGGCGTTGATCCCGTCGCCGGTGGCGGTGGCCTCGGCCAGCTTGAGGCTGTCGATGGCCTGCTTGACACCCGCCCGGTCGGTCGTGGGCATCACCAGCACGGTCGCGGTACCCGCGAACGACACCACCCCGAGGTTGATGCCCGGGGTGAGGTTGTCCGCGAACTCCTTGGCGGCGACCTTCGCCGCCTCCAACCGGCTCGGCTCGACGTCCTTGGCCTTCATCGACAGCGAGACGTCGATGGTCAGCATCACGGTGGCCCGGTTGCGCGGGATGCGCTGCTCCGCGGTGGGGCCCATCAGCGCCACCGTGAGCATGATCAGCGCCACCCCGAGCAGCGCCGGGGGCACGTGCTTCCACCAGCCCTGCTGCCGGGCGGCGACCCGGTCCAGCACCTCCAGGTTGCTGAACCGCATCGTGTCCCGGCGACGGCGCCGCATCGCCCACAGGTAGCCCGCGACCAGCGCCGCGACCACGAACAGCAGCAGGAACCACCACGGCGTGGCGAATCCCGACAAACTCAACATCAAGCAGCTCCTCCGGACCAACCGCGCTTGCGGGCCACCACGAACCGCACGACGTCGGCGATCCAGTCCGAATCCGTCCGCAACACCAGGTGCGCGCAGCCCGCGCGCCGCAGCACCGCCGCGACCTCCTCGCGGTGCGCCGCGGCAGCCGCGGCGAACTCCTTGCGCAGCACCGGGGTGGTGTGCACCTCCCGCTGCTTGCCGGTCTCCGGGTCCGACAGCAGCACCGTGCCCACGTCGGGCAGCTCCAGGTCCCGCGGGTCCAGCACCTCCACGGCCAGCAGCGAGTGCCGGGCACCCAGGCCCCGCAACGCGCGCTGCCAGTCCGTCGGGCCCAGGAAGTCCGAGACCACCACCGCGAGCCCGCGGCGCCGCGGCGGGCGGCGCAGGGACTCCAGCAGCTGGGTGAGGTCACCGCGGGTGCCCTCCTCGGCGCGCGGGCTCCCGGCGACCTTGCGCAGCAGCGCCCGCGCGTGCGCCGCGCCGCCGCGCGCCGGGAGCCGCACCGGGCCGGTGCCGTTGTCCAGCACCGCGCCGATGCGGTTGCCGCCGCCGCTGGTCAGGTGCACCACCGCGGCCAGCGCCGCGATGGCCAGCTCCCGCTTGTCACAGGCCGCCGAACCGAAGTCCAGGCTCGGGGAGAGGTCCATCGCCACCCAGGTCTCCAGCTCCCGGTCGGCGACGGTCTGCCGGATGTGCGGCTCGGCGGTGCGGGCGGTGACCGCCCAGTCCATCCGCCGGACGTCGTCGCCGGGCTGGTAGACCCGCGCCTCCCCCGGTTCGGTGCCCGGACCGGGCACCAGCCCCAGGTGGTTGCCCTGCAGCAGACCGTCCAACCGGCCCCGCACGCTCAGCTCCAGCGACTTCAGTGCCGCTTCCATCCGCCCGGTTTCCAGCGCCGGGGGCGCCCAGCTCGGGCGGTCCCCACCCGTGGGTTGAGCGGTTGCCGACACGCCCTGGCTCCTCACTGGTGCGGGTTCGGCGCGTGCGGCGGCTGGCCGTAGCCACCAGGACCGCCGACCGGGGCGGGCGCGGGCGGGCCGGACTGCGGGCGGGCCGAGACCTGCGGCAGCGGCACGGTCTGCAGCACCCGGTTGACGATGTGCTCCACGGGGATGCCGTCGGCCAGCGCGTCGTAGGACAGCACCAACCGGTGCCGCAGCACGTCCGGCACCACGTCCACCACGTCCTGCGGCAGGACGTAGTCGCGGCCGCGCACCAGCGCCAGGGCCCGCGCGGCGGCGATGATGCCGAGGCTCGCGCGCGGCGAGGCGCCGTAGGACACCCAGCCCGCGATGTCGGAGAGCCCGTGCTCGTTGGGCAGCCGGGTGGCCACCACCAGGCGCACCACGTAGTCGACCAGCGCGTGGTGCACGAACACCGAGGCGGCCACCTTCTGCAGCCGGATCAGCTCGTCCGGGTTGAGCACCGGGTTGGGCTCCGGGGCGGCCACGCCCATCCGGTAGATGATCTCCCGCTCCTCCTCCGCGGAGGGGTACTCGACCGGGAGCTTGAACAGGAAGCGGTCGCGCTGCGCCTCCGGCAGCGGGTAGACCCCTTCGTTCTCGATCGGGTTCTGGGTGGCCAGCACCAGGAAGGGGGCGGGCATCGGGAAGCTCTGGCCGCCGATGGAGACGTGCCGCTCGGCCATCACCTCCAGCAGTGCCGACTGGACCTTCGCCGGAGCACGGTTGATCTCGTCGGCCAGCACGAAGTTGGCCAGCACCGGGCCGAGCTCGACGTCGAAGCGCTCGCTGCCCTGCCGGTAGATGCGGGTGCCGAGGATGTCCGCGGGCACCAGGTCGGGGGTGAACTGCAGGCGCGAGAAGCTGCCGCCGACGACCCGCGCGAAGGTCTCCACCGCGAGGGTCTTGGCCACGCCGGGCACGCCTTCCAGCAGGATGTGCCCCTTGGCCAGCAGCCCGGTCAGCACCCGCTCCACGAGCCGGTCCTGGCCGACGATCACCCGCTTGACCTCGAACACGGTGCGTTCCAGCAGCTGCGCGTCACGCGCCGGGGTGCTCACCTGGTCCGCCGGACGCGCCGCCGCGGCTCCGGCGCCCCCGCTCTCACCGTTGCCGGCCTCGGTCACTTCTCCCAGCCTCCTGTCGTCGATCCGGCCGTTCCCGGCCGATCAAGATCCTGGCACGCCCCCGCCGCGCGACCGCGCGGGGGCACTGCGCCCACCCCACCCAACCCCACAGCCGGTATGGCCCCGGTAAAGCGACCGACCGGCGGATTGATTTCACTCCACACTGAACTCATCGATCTCGTTGATGTACCAGGTGTGCCGCCTCCGGTCCCCGGGTAGCGGGCAGCTCACCTGGCGCGGGCCTCCCGGAGGTCCTCCGGGGTGTCCACATCGGATGCTTCGGACTCGACCGCCGGGACGTGCACCGGGGCGAGCGGGGCCAGGACCGCGCGGAGCGGGCGGTCGCGGACCTCGGCGGGCATGGCCTCCCGCAGCGCGGCCACGCGCCACACCCCCACCAGCCACTGCGGACGGTTGTCGGAGTCGGTGAGCACCGCCCCGGCAGAACTCGTGCGCAGTGCGGCGAGCAGCCGGGCGGTCGTGGCCGGGGTCAGGTGCGGGTGGTCCCCGGCGAGCACCGCGACGACGCGGGTTTCCGCCGGGAGCAGCGCGAGTCCTGCCTTGAGCCCGGCGAGCGGGCCGCCGTCCGGCGGGTCCTCCGCGGTCCAGCGCACCGGTCGAGCCGTTGCGCGCGGCGGCCCGACCACGACCAGCGGATCGGCGGCGGCGACCGCGTCCAGGGTGCGGTCCAGCAGGGTCCGGCCACCGACCGGCAGGAGGACCTTGTCGACCCCGCCCAGCCGACGCGCCCGACCACCGGCCAGCACCACAGCCGCGAATTCCGCCACACCGCGATGCTTCCAGCCGCCCGCACCGCCGCACCACCCGGGCCGGGGAACCGCTGGCCAGGTCGGCCACCCCGGTCCGCACCGCCGAAGAGGGCTCGGTAGGACCGCCAACGGTTCCCGGCCGGGTCAGAGCACGCGGACCGCGTACGGGGCGATGCCGCCGTAGCGGACCGAGGTCACCCGGACCTGGGAACCCGAGTACGGGGCCTCCACCATGCGGCCGCCGCCCAGGTAGAGCGCGACGTGGTGGACCCGGCCGCCGGTCTGCCAGAACAGCATGTCGCCGCGGCGCATCTGCGACAGCGGCACCCGCCGCCCGGACTGGTACTGGTAGCCGCTGTAGTGGTCGAGCGAGACGCCCGCACCGGCGAAGGCGTAGATCATCAGCCCCGAGCAGTCGAAGCCGACCTTGGCGTAGTCGCCGTAGGAGTCGGCCACTCCCCCGTCGCGGATGCCCCGGGTCGGCCCGCGCGAGTTGCCGCCGCCCCAGGCGTACTGCACGCCCAGCTGGGACAGCGCCCGGTTGACCACCACCTCGACCGACCGGCCGCTGGCCGGGGCGGTGGGCCTGGCCGGGGCCGAGGAGCTCGTCGACTGCGCCGCGGCCGCTGCGGCGGCGGCTTCTTCGCGTTCCTTGGCCGCCAGCCAGTCCTGGTACTGGCCGCGCTGCTGCTCCAGGCCGGACACGTGCGACCGCGCTTCGGCCAGCTGCGCCTCGACCCGGGCCTGGTCGGCCTCCAACTGCCGGGCCTGACCGGCTTGGGTGGCCTGGGCGGCCACAGCCGCCTGCTCGGCCCGCTCGGCCGCGCGGCGCGCCTCGTCGGCGGCCCGCCGCTTGGCCTCGGCCTCCTCGAGCGCCGCGCGGGCCAGCGAGTCCTTGTTGACCTTCTCCACCCGGGCGCGTTCCAGGTCGTCCAGGACGTCGAGCTCGGACCTGCTGATCACGTCCAGGAACAGCGCCCGGTCGAGCACGTCCTGCGGGTCCCGGGAGCCGACGAACGCCGTCGCCGAGCCGATCTGGCTGCCCTGCCGGTAGCTGCCCGCCACGAACCGGTCCAGCCGCTGCCGGTGCTGCTCGATGCGCTGACCGGCGACGTTGGCCTCGACCCCGGCCGCCTCCGCGGTCCGGCGGGCCTCGGCGTAGGCGCCCTCCGCGCGCTTGAGGTCGACGCGCGCCTTGTTCGCGTCCTCCATCGAGACCTCTACCCGCGCCTGCAGGTCGATCAGCTCGGCCTCCGCCTCGGCCAGCCGGTTCGCCAGCTCCCCGACCCGCCCGGCCGCCTGCTGCGACTGCTGCCGACCGGCCTGGAGCTCGGCGTCGCTGGGGTTCGGCGGTGGTGGCGGCACGGCCAGGCCCAGCCCTGGTGTCGCCAACCCGAGGGCGACGAGCATCGCGAGGGCGCCGGTTCCACGCACGCTTCGACTTCTCGGCACGACCGTCACCTCCGCTGTTGCACCCATTCAGCGGTCATTCGTTGGGCTGAATGGAGTCACACGACGGCCTAGAACCTTGCCACTCGCGTCCCTACCACACCACTGGGAACAAGCACGACATGCGCAACATCAACCACACGGGTTACATGAAATCCCAACCGGTGGAATCGAAGGATGATCAGCTCGGGTGAAGCCCGCTCAGGACCAGGTGGTCGGGTCGCCCCAGGTGCGCAGCGGGCGGGGCGGTTCGGTGAGCGGGGCCGAGACCAGCTCGGGCAGCACCTCGACCAGGGGCTCGCGCAGCACCGCGGCGGCCAGCTCGTCGTAGGGCGTGGGCTCGGCGTTGCAGATGACCAGCTCGGCACCGGCCTTGACGGCCAGTTCGGCAAGCCCCGCCGCCGGGTGGACCGTCAGCGAGGTGCCCGCCGCGACGAACAGGTCGCAGTCCAGCGCGGCGCGCTGCGCGGCCCGGACCACTTCGGGGTCCAGGGACTGCCCGAAGGAGACGGTGGCCGACTTGAGAATGCCGCCGCAGGACCGGCAGGGCGGGTCGACTTCCCCGGCGGCGACCCGCTCCAGCGCCGCGCGCATCGGGCCGACCGCGCCGCAGCCCAGGCACACCACCTGAAAGATCGTGCCGTGCAGCTCCACCACCCGGTCGGGGTCCAGACCGGCGCGCTGGTGCAGCTCGTCGATGTTCTGCGTCAGCAGCGCGCGGAGCCGCCCGGAGCGGTCCAAGTCGACGAACGCGCGGTGCGCGGCGTTGGGCTCAGCGGTCCAGGCCGGGTGCTCGGCGCGGCCGCGCCAGGCCTGCTCGCGCACCTGCGGGTCGGCCACGTAGCTGTCGATGTCGCTGAGGCGCTGGGCCGCCGGGTTCTTCGTCCACACCCCGTTGGGGCCGCGGAAGTCGGGGATGCCGGACGCCGTGGACACCCCAGCCCCGGTCAGGGCGGTGACCCGGCGTGCCCCGCCGAACAGCTCTCGGGCCCGCTGCTGGTCGCCCACGCTTCCTCGCACCACGCCTACACGGTCCCACGAACCCCTGGGCCGCTGCGCGATCCCCCTGGCTCCCACCTGCTCACACCGCGCGGACCCGGCCGCGTGAAGGCTGGTTTGCACTCCGGTAACGCCGCGCGAGCCCGGCGGAAACACCAGGTTCCTACGTTCGGAGCAACCGACGGAAGGAGCCGAGTTGACCGCGAGAGCACCTACCCGCAGCGGCCGCTGGATCGAGGGCTGGAACCCCGAGGACGAGCGGTTCTGGGCCGCCACCGGCAGGCGCGTGGCGCGGCGCAACCTGATCTTCTCGATCCTCTCGGAGCACATCGGCTTCTCCGTCTGGAGCATCTGGTCGGTGCTGGTGCTGTTCATGTCACCGGAGATCGGCCTGCCGTTCACCGCCGCCGAGAAGTTCCTGCTGGTGGTCACGCCGAACCTGGTGGGCGCGGTGCTGCGGTTGCCCTACGCCGCGGCGGTGACCCGCTTCGGCGGCCGCAACTGGACGGTCCTCAGCTCGGCGGTGCTGCTGGTGCCCGCCGCGCTGGCCTGCTACTTCGTGCAGCAGCCGGGCACACCGCTGTGGGTGTTCCTGCTCATCGGCGCCACCGCCGGGGTCGGCGGCGGGAACTTCTCCTCGTCGATGACCAACATCACGACCTTCTTCCCGCAGCGCCACCAGGGCTGGGCGCTGGGGCTCAACGCCGGGGGCGGCAACCTGGGCGTGGCGGCGGTGCAGGTCGTCGGCCTGCTGGTGATCGCCGCCGCGGGCAGCACCAGCCCGGCCTACGTGGCCGCGATCTACCTGCCGCTGATCGTGGTGGCCGCGGTGTGCGCGGCGCTGTTCATGGACAACGTGGACGCGGTGCGGGCGCGGCCCGGCGCGCTGCGGGAGGCGGCCGCGAACAAGCACACCTGGTGGATCTCCGTGCTCTACATCGGCACGTTCGGCTCGTTCATCGGCTACAGCTCCGCCTTCGGCCTGGTGCTGCAGACCGAGTTCGGTGCCACCCCGCTGCAGGCGGCCAGCTGGACGTTCCTGGGGCCGCTGCTGGGGTCGGTGTCGCGCCCGGTCGGCGGCTGGATGTCCGACCGGCTGGGCGGCGGCCGGGTGACGCTGTGGGCGTTCGCCGGCATGGCCGCGGGTACCGCGGCGCTGCTGCTGGCCTCGTCGGCGGGTTCCTTCGCGGGTTACCTCGCGGCGTTCACCGCGCTGTTCGTGCTGACCGGGATCGGCAACGGCTCCACCTACAAGGTGATTCCGGCGATCTTCGCCCGGGAAGCCGAGGACGAGGTGACCGGCGGTGGCGAGGCCGTGGTGGCCTTCGCCCGGGCCCGCCGGTTGTCCGGCGCGGTCATCGGTATCGCCGGGGCGGTCGGCGCGCTCGGCGGGGTGGGTATCAACATGGCCTTCCGCGCCTCCTACGGCAGCGAGGCGGCCAACGGCGACGCGGCGCTGGCGGTGTTCCTCGGCTACTACCTGCTCTGCGCGCTCGTCACTTGGACGGTCTACCTGCGGGGTGCGCTCAGGAGCACCCCGGCACCGCAGCCCGCGCCGTCGAGGGCGGAGGCCGCCCGTGCCTGAGCTGCGAACCGTCGCCACCCACTGCCCCTACTGCGCCCTGCAGTGCGGCACCCACCTGACCCGTGAGCGGCGCGGGGTGTCGGTGCGGCCCGCGGACTTCCCGGTCAACCGGGGCGGGCTGTGCCAGAAGGGCTGGACCGCACCGGCCCTGCTGGACGTGCCGGACCGGCTGCGGAACCCGCTGGTGCGCAAGGACGGCGTGCTCACCCCGGTCGACTGGGACACCGCCCTCGACGTCGTCGCCGACGGCCTGCGGCGGCTCCGCGCCGAGCACGGGCCGGACTCCGCCGGGGTGTTCGGCGGCGGTGGGCTGACCAACGAGAAGGCCTACCTGCTGGGCAAGTTCGCGCGGCTCGCGCTGGGCACCAGCCAGATCGACTACAACGGCCGGTTCTGCATGTCCTCGGCCGCGGTGGCGGGCGTTGCCGCGTTCGGGGTGGACCGCGGGCTGCCGTTCCCGGTCACCGACCTCGGTGGCGCCGACGTGGTCCTGCTGGCCGGGGCCAACCCCGCTGAGACGATGCCGCCGCTGATGCAGCACCTGCGGTCCGCGCAGCTGGTGGTGATCGACCCGCGCCGCACCGCCACCGCCGAGCGGGCCGCGCTGCACCTGCAGCCCGCTCCCGGCACCGACCTGGCGCTGGTGCTGGGCCTGCTGCACGTCGCGGTGGTGGACGGCTGGGTGGACCAGGACTACGTGCGCACCCGCACCACCGGCTTCGACGCGGCCTGGCAGCGGGCGACGAGCTGGTGGCCGGAGCGCGTCGAGCGCACCACCGGGGTTCCGGTGACCGCGCAGCGGCAGGCGGTGCGGATGCTGGCCGAGGCGGCGAGCGCGTACGTGCTCACCGGTCGCGGCGCGGAGCAGCACAGCAAGGGCGTCGACACCGTCGCCGGGTTCATCAACCTGGCCCTCGCGCTGGGCCTGCCGGGCCGTCCCGGTCGCGGTTGCGGCTGCCTGACCGGGCAGGGCAACGGGCAGGGCGGTCGCGAGCACGGCCAGAAGGCCGACCAGCTGCCCGGTTACCGCGTGATCAACGACCCGGCCGCGCGGGAGCACGTGGCCGGGGTGTGGGGTGTGCCGCCCGAGGTGCTGCCGGGTCCGGGGCGCAGCGCCTACGAGCTGCTGGACGCCCTCGGCACCGCGGACGGGCCCCGTGCGTTGCTGGTCTTCGGCTCCAACCCGGTGGTCTCGGCGCCCAACGCCGCGCACGTGGTGCAGCGGTTGTCCGCTTTGGACCTGCTGGTGGTGGCCGACTTCGTGCCGTCGGAGACCGCGCAGCTGGCCGACGTGGTGCTGCCGGTCACGCAGTGGGCCGAGGAGGAAGGCACCATGACCAACCTCGAAGGCCGGGTCCTGCGGCGGCACCGGCTGCTGGTGCCGCCCGGTCACGCGCGCAGCGACCTGGAGGTCCTGCACGGCCTGGCGGTGCGGCTGGGCGAACCCGGCCACCGCTACCCCACCCGCCCGCGGGAGGTCTTCGAGGAGCTGCGCCGCGCCTCCGCCGGAGGCAAGGCCGACTACGCCGGGATCAGCTACGAGCGGCTCGACGCCGGAGAAGCACTGCACTGGCCGTGCCCGGACGAGGAGCACCCCGGCACGCCCCGGCTGTTCCTGGACGCCTTCGCCCACCCCGACGGACTGGCCCGCTTCGCCGCCGTCGAGCACCGCGATCCCGCGGAGGGTCCACAGGGGACGTTCCCGCTGACCGCCACCACCGGGCGGGTGCTCGCGCAGTACCAGTCCGGGGCGCAGACCCGGCGGGTGGCCGAGCTCGACGAGGCCGCGCCGGAGGCGTTCGTGGAGATCCACCCGGACACCGCCGACCGCGCCGGGCTCGCCGACGGCGCGCTGGCGCGGGTGACCTCGCCGCGCGGCAGCACGCTGGCGCGGGTGCGGGTGGTGGCCACGATGCGCACCGACACGGTGTTTCTGCCGTTCCACTTCCCCGGCGCGGGGCGGGCGAACCTGCTCACCGGCGACGCGCTCGACCCGCGCAGCCGGATGCCGGAGTTCAAGGTCAGCGCGGTGCGGGTCGAACCGGCGCGGGAGGTGGCAGCGCGGTGAGGCGGATCGTCATCGTCGGCAACGGCCCGGCCGCGCACCGGTTGGTGGAGCGGCTGCGGGCGCACGGCCACACCGGGCCGATCACGGTACTCGGCGCCGAGCGGCACCCCGCGTACAACCGGGTCCTGCTGGGGTCGGTTCTGGAGCGCTCGCTGCCCGCCGAGTCCGTGCGGCTGCCCGAGGTGGACGCCGAGGTCCGGCTGCGGGTCACCGCGACCGGCATCGACCGCGACCGCCGGGTCGTGTGCACCGACACCGGCGAACATCACCCCTACGACGTCCTGGTGCTGGCCACCGGGTCCCGCGCACTGCTGCCCGAGATCACCGGGCTGCGGGAGGACCGGATCCAGCCGCTGCGCACCCTGGCCGACTGCGAGCGGATCGGGGGTGCCTCGGGGCCGCTGGCGGTGCTGGGTGGCGGGGTGCTCGGGGTCGAAGCAGCGCGGGCGCTGCTGGCACGCGGACACGGGGTGACGCTCGTGCACCCGCATCCGCACCTGATGGACCGGCAGCTGGACCCGGCGGGCGCGCGGCTGCTCGCCGAGCGGCTCAGCAAGCTCGGCGTCGAACTCCGCCTGGGACGTACCGCGACCGCCTACCGGCCGGGCCGGTTGATCCTGGACAGCAGCGAAGTGGTCCCCGCCCGGCTGGTGATCGCCTGCACCGGGGTGGTGCCGGAAACCGCGCTGGCGGTGCGGGCTGGGTTGTCGGTGCGGCGCGGGGTCGTGGTGGACGACCAGCTGCGCACCAGCGATCCGCACGTCCACGCCATCGGCGACTGCGCCGAGCACGACGACGCCACCCCCGGGTTGATCTCTTCGGCGTGGGAGCAGGCCGAGGTGCTCGCGGAGCTGCTCAGCGGCGGTGCCGTCCGCTACCTGGGCACCCGCGCGGTCACCCGGCTCAAGGCGCGCGGCATCGACCTGGTCTCGCTCGGCTCGGTCAGCGCGCTGGACAGCGGCGAGGCCGAGGTCGTCACGCTCTCCGACCCCGCCCGGGGCCGCTACGCCAAGCTGGCGCTGCGCGACGAGCGGATCACCGGCGCGGTGCTGTTCGGCTTCCCGGAGGCGATCGCCTCGGTCACCCAGCTGCACGACCGCGACCTGGCGGTGCCCGCCGACCGCCTGGCACTGCTGCTGGGCACCCCGACCGCGGTGCCCGAAGCCCCGGTCGAGCTCCCCGACGAAGCGGTGCTCTGCCGCTGCAACAACGTCACCAAGGAGTCCCTGACCACCGCCTGGCAGGGCGGTGCCCGCTCGGTACCAGACCTGGCCCGTGCCACGCGAGCGACCACGGGCTGCGGTGGCTGCGTCGACGAAGTCGCACGTCTCTGCACAACCCTCGCCCAACGCGCAGAACACCAAGAGGAGGGCGCCGCATGACCCCCACCCGCACGCTCGTCGTCGTCGGCCACGGGATGGTCGGCCACCGACTGGTCGAGGTGCTCCGCGAGCGCGACACCGCCGGGGCTTGGCGGATCGTCGTGCTCGGCGAGGAACCGCGCCCCGCTTACGACCGGGTGGCGCTGTCGTCCTACTTGGACGGCAAGAGCGCCGAGGACCTGGGCCTGGCCAGCCACGAGCTGCTGGCGGACCCGCTGGTCGAGCTGCGGCTGGGCACCGCCGCGACCGGCGTCGACCGGGCCGCCCGCACGGTGTCCACATCGGACGGTTCGGTGCTGGGCTACGACGCGCTGGTGCTGGCCACCGGATCGCGGCCGTTCGTGCCGCCGGTGCCCGGCCACGACCTGGACGGCTGCTTCGCCTACCGCACCATCGAAGACCTCGACGCGATCCGGGACGCGGCCACCGGAGGTGCCCCCGGCGTCGTCATCGGCGGTGGCCTGCTCGGCCTGGAGGCGGCGAACGCCCTGCGGCTGCTGGGCATGCGCGCGCACGTCGTGGAGATGGCGCCGCGGTTGATGCCGCTGCAGGTCGACGAGGGCGGCGGGCAGGTGCTCGGGCGGTTGGTCGGCGACCTCGGGCTGACCGTGCACTGCGGGGCGGCGACCCAGTCCATCGACGGCGACGGCCGGGTCCGCGCGGTCACGCTGGCCGACGGCACCGTGATCGACACCGACCTCGTGGTGTTCTCCGCCGGGGTCCGGCCGCGCGACGAGCTGGCCGAGGTCGCCGGGCTGGACCGGGCCGAGCGCGGCGGCATCCTGGTCGACGAGTTCTGCCGCACCAGCGACGACCGCATCTGGGCCATCGGCGAGTGCGCCGCCGTGCAGGGCCGCTGCTACGGGCTGGTCGCACCCGGCTACAGCATGGCCGAGGGGGTCGCCGAGCAGCTGCTGGAGCGCGGCGGTGGCGCGTTCCCCGGCGCGGACCTGTCCACCAAGCTCAAGCTGCTCGGCGTCGACGTCGCCAGCTTCGGTGACGCGCACGGCCGGACCGAGGGCGCGCTGGAGGTCGTCTACGCCAACAACGCGGCGGGCACCTACGCCAAGCTCGTGCTCAGCGACGACGCGCGGGTGCTGCTCGGTGGCGTCCTCGTCGGTGATGCCAGCGCGTACTCGGTGCTGCGGCCGCTGGTGGACCGCGAGCTGCCCGCGCCACCCGAGCAGCTGCTGCTGCCCGCCGGGTCCGGGGTGGACGCCGGTGCCCTGCCCGCCGACGCCACGGTCTGCTCCTGCAACAACGTGACCAAGCAGGACATCACCAATGCCATCGGCGAGCAGGGGCTCACCGACGTGCCGGGCATCAAGGCCTGCACCAAGGCCGGGACCAGCTGCGGTTCGTGCGTGCCGATGCTGAGGGACCTGCTCGGCGAGTGCGGGGTGGCGACCTCCAAGGCGCTGTGCGAGCACTTCCCGCAGTCGCGCGGCGAGCTGTTCGAGATCGTCCAGGCCACCGGGATCGGCTCGTTCTCCGAGCTGGTCGGCCGGCACGGCAGCGGACGCGGGTGCGACATCTGCAAGCCCGCCGTCGCCTCCATCCTGGCCAGCCTCGGCCACGGGCACATCCTCGACGGCGAGCAGGCCGGGCTGCAGGACACCAACGACCGGTTCCTGGCCAACATGCAGCGCAACGGCACCTACTCGGTGGTGCCCCGGGTGCCCGGCGGAGAGATCACCCCGGACAAGCTGATCGTGCTGGGCGAGGTGGCCAAGGAGTTCGGCCTCTACACCAAGATCACCGGCGGGCAGCGCATCGACCTGTTCGGCGCGCGGGTGGAGCAGCTGCCGCTGATTTGGCGGCGGCTGGTCGACGCCGGGTTCGAGTCCGGCCACGCCTACGGCAAGGCGCTGCGCACGGTGAAGTCCTGCGTCGGCGACGACTGGTGCCGCTACGGCGTGCAGGACTCGGTGGCCATGGCGATCCGGCTGGAGCTGCGCTACCGGGGGCTGCGGGCACCGCACAAGATCAAGGCCGGGGTGTCCGGGTGCGCCCGCGAGTGCGCCGAGGCGCGCGGCAAGGACTTCGGCGTGATCGCCACCGACAAGGGCTGGAACCTCTACGTCGGCGGCAACGGCGGATTCGCCCCGCGGCACGCCGAGCTGCTGGCCGCCGACCTCGACGACGAGCGGCTGGTCCAGCTCATCGACCGGTTCCTGATGTTCTACGTGCGCACCGCCGACCGGCTGCAGCGCACCTCGGCCTGGCTGGAGTCGCTGGAGGGCGGGCTGGAGCACCTGCGCGAGGTCGTCGTCGAGGACTCGCTGGGCATCGCCGCGGAGCTGGAGGCGGCCATGCGGCGCCACGTGGACAACTACTCCGACGAGTGGGCCGGGGTGCTGGCCGACCCGGCCAAGCTGGCCCGCTTCGTCTCCTTCGTCAACGCCCCGGAGGCACCGGACCCGACTATCCGCTTCGTGCGGGAGCGCGGGCAGATCCGGCCCGGCCCGGTGGCGCTGCCGATGCCCGCCCTCGCAACCCAGGAGGTTTCCAGGTGACCTGGCAACGGATCTGCGCACTCGACCTGCTGCCGCCCGAGTGCGGGGTGCCCGCGCTGGTGCAGGACCGGCCGGTGGCGGTGTTCCGCACCCACGACGACGAGCTTTTCGCGGTCGGCAACGTCGACCCGTTCTGCGGGGCCGGGGTGATCAGCCGCGGCATCGTGGGCGATCGCGGCGGCGAGCCGACCGTGGCCTCCCCGATGCTCAAGCAGGTCTTCTCGCTGCGCACCGGGCAGTGCCTGGACGACCCTGCGACGCGGCTGCCGGTCTACCGGGTGCGCCGCGGGGCGGGGGACGTGGTGGAGGTCGCGCTTCCTTGACCGACGAACTCGCTGGGTACACGGTCGCGGTCACCGCGGCGCGGCGGGCTGACGAACTCGGGTCGCTGCTGGCCAGCCGCGGCGCCCGGGTCCTGCACGGTCCGGCGCTGCGGATCCTCCCGCTGGCCGACGACGTCGAGCTGCGGCGGGTCACCCGCAGCTGCCTGGACGCACCGCCGGACGTGGTGGTGGCCACCACCGGCATCGGGTTCCGCGGCTGGGTCGAGGCGGCCGACGGGTGGGGCATCGGCGCGGAACTGCTCGACGCGCTGCGCCCGGCGCAGCTGCTGGCGCGCGGCCCGAAGGCGCGCGGGGCGGTGCACGCCGCCGGGCTGCCCGACCCGTGGTCGCCGCCCTCGGAGTCATCCGCGGAACTGCTGGCGCACCTGCTGGAGCAGGACCTAGCGGGGGTGCGGGTCGCGGTGCAGCTGCACGGGCAGCCACTGCCGGACTTCGTCGACGCGCTGCGCTTCGCCGGGGCGGAGGTGGTCGAGGTCCCGGTCTACCGCTGGACCGCGCCCGCCGACCTCGGACCCCTGGAGGACCTGCTGCGGTCGGTGTGCGCGCTGGAGGTCGACGCGGTGACCTTCACCAGCGCGCCCGCCGCCGCCAGCCTGCTGGCGCTGGCCGCCGAGCGGCGGTGCCGGGACGACCTGCTGGCGGCGTTGCGCGGTCCGGTGCTGGTCGCCTGCGTCGGTCCGGTGGCGCACGCGCCGCTGGCCGACCACGGCGTGCCCGCGGTGATCCCCCAGCGGTTCCGCCTGGGTGCGCTGGTGGGTTCGCTGTGCGACGCGCTGCCCGGCGGGGCGCCGACGCTGCCGGTGGCTGGTCGGCAGCTGCAGGTGCGCGGGCACGCCGCCGTGGTGGACGGGGAGGTCCGGCCGCTCTCCCCGCAGGGCCGGACGCTGCTGGGAGTGCTGGCCGAGCGGCCGGGGCGCGTGGTGGCGCGGCCGGAGCTGGCCGAGGCGCTGCGCCGCGCCGGGGGCTCGGCCGACGAACACGCCGTGGAGCAGGCGGTGGCCCGCCTGCGGGCGGCGCTCGGGGCGCCCGAACTCGTGCAGACCGTGATCAAGCGCGGCTACCGGCTGCCGCTGGAACCGGTGGGGGACGACCCGCGATGCGCCCGACCGTGAACCCGCCGCTGCTACTGGTCGCCCACGGCACCCGCGACCCGGCCGGGCCCCGGGTGGTCGACCGGCTGGCCGCCGCCGCGGCCGAGCACCTCGAGGTCCCGGTGCACGTGGGGTACGTCGACGTCATCGGGCCGACGGTGGCCGAGGCGCTGGGCGGCATCGACGGACCGGTGGTCGTGCTGCCCGCGTTCCTGGCCGCCGGGTACCACGTGCGCACCGACCTGCCCGAGCAGATCGGCGCCACCGGGCGGGCGGACGTGGCCGTCGGCGCGGCGCTGGGACCAGCTCCGGAACTGGCCGAGGTGATGCGGGAGCGGTTGCTCGCGGCCGGGTGGCGCCCTGGCGCCGGGATCGCGTTCGCCGCCGCCGGGTCCTCCGACGAGCGCGCGCTGGCCGACGTGCGCGCGGCGGCGCACCTGCTGGGCCGACGCTGCGAGCAGTGGTTGACCCCGAGCTACGTCAGCACCGCCGCCCCGGCCACCGCCGAGGTCTGCGGTCCCGGCGACTTCGTCGCCCCGTACCTGCTGGCCCCGGGGCTGTTCCACCGGCGGCTCGCGGAGCTGCCGGTTGCCGGGGTCGCCGAACCGATCGGCTGCCACCCCGCCGTGGTGGAGCTCGTCGCGCGCCGCTACCGGCAGGCCCGGCGCGCGGTGCCCGCGGCCTGAGGAGCACTGCGCGGTCCACAGCGGACAGGCCCGGCTACACCCCCGCCAGCTCCGAGGCTTGAGTCCTCGCCGGTGCCGAGCGCTGGGCGACGTAGGCACCGGCGAGGATCAGCGCACCGCCCAGCAGCTGGACCGGCCCCAGCGCCTCGGACAGCAGCGCCCAGGCCAGCACGGTGGCCACGACCGGCTCCAGGAACGCCACCGCCCCCGCCACCTGCGGCGACAACCGGCGGACCGCGACGATGCCGGTCAGGTAGGCCAGCACCGTGCTGAGCACGACGATCCACGCCACCGCCACCAGCGCCGGGAACTGGTGCCCGGCCATCTCGACGTCGCCGAGCAGCAGCGCCCAGTCCAGCTCCCACGGCTGCGCGATCAGGGTGACCACCCCCGCGCCGAGCAGCAGCCCGAACCCGGCGAGGGCGAACGGGTCGACCTCCGGGCCGCTGTCGGAGAGCAGGAAGTACGCGGCCTGGCAGCCCGCGGCGCCCAGCGCCAGCAGCAGGCCGACCGGGTCGAAGCTCAGCCCGGACCACAGCTCGACCACGCAGGCCAGGCCGACCACCGCGATCGCGACCCCGATCGCGGCCGAGCGGCTCACCGGCCGCCGCCGCACGAACCGGATCCAGCCCAGCACCAGCACCGGCCCCAGGAACTCGATCAGCAACGCCACCCCGACCGGCACGCGGGCGATCGAGGCGAAGTAGAAGACCTGCACCCCGGCGATGGCGAACAGCCCGTAGCCGACGAGCAGCTTGGGCACCCGACGCACCGCCGCGGCGTGCCGCAGCGCGAACGGCAGCATCAGCAGCGCGCCCCCGGCCAACCGCAGCCACGCCACCTGCAGCGGGCTGAACCCCGCGGTGATCAGTGGTTTCGCGAACGGGCCCGAGCCGCCGAAGCAGAACGCGGAGACGATCGCGACCGCCACCCCGGCGGACTTGGCACTGCTGGTCAGGTTGCGCACCGCACCATCGAAGCACGCGTTCCCGGCCGCCCAGAAGTCGATTCCGGTACCGGCGTCCCAATCCCTGGGAAGACCCGGAAAATCGACGGTTTTGCACGGAGTGGTACATGTGATCGAGAGTTTGCCTACCCTTGGTTGAGGGCCAATACAGGACAAGCGTACTGTTAACAGTGAAGTGAGAGCGGGTTCTGCGCGCACGCTCGGCCGACGTGCGCGAGACTCGCAATCGTTCCCGAACTTGCGCCCGTCGCGAGATGGAGTTGAACGTGACTGCACCTGCGAGCAAGGACAGCTTCGGCGCCCGCGGCACGCTGAACGTCGGTGACGCCTCTTACGAGGTGTTCCGACTCAGCGCCGTCGACGGGGCCCAGCGGCTGCCCTACAGCCTCAAGATCCTCCTGGAAAACCTGCTGCGCACCGAGGACGGCGCTAACATCACCGCCGACCACGTGCGCGCGCTGGCCGGTTGGGATGCCAAGGCCGAGCCGTCCACCGAGATCCAGTTCACCCCGGCGCGGGTGATCATGCAGGACTTCACCGGTGTGCCGTGCGTGGTCGACCTCGCCACCATGCGCGAGGCCGTCGCCGACCTCGGCGGCGACACCTCCAAGGTCAACCCGCTGGCCCCGGCCGAGCTGGTCATCGACCACTCGGTGATCATCGACGTGTTCGGCAAGCCGGACGCCTTCGAGCGCAACGTCGAGTTCGAGTACGGCCGCAACAAGGAGCGCTACCAGTTCCTGCGCTGGGGCCAGGGCGCCTTCGACGAGTTCAAGGTCGTCCCGCCCGGCACCGGCATCGTGCACCAGGTCAACATCGAGCACCTGGCCCGCACCGTGATGTCCCGCAACGGCCAGGCCTACCCGGACAGCTGCGTCGGCACCGACTCGCACACCACCATGGTCAACGGCCTGGGCGTGCTGGGCTGGGGCGTCGGCGGCATCGAGGCCGAGGCCGCGATGCTCGGCCAGCCGGTGTCGATGCTGATCCCGCGCGTGGTCGGCTTCAAGCTCACCGGTGAGATCCCGGCCGGTGCCACCGCCACCGACGTGGTGCTCACCATCACCGAGATGCTGCGCAAGCACGGCGTCGTCGGCAAGTTCGTCGAGTTCTACGGCTCCGGTGTCGCCTCGGTGCCGCTGGCCAACCGCGCCACCATCGGCAACATGAGCCCGGAGTTCGGCTCCACCGCGGCGATCTTCCCGATCGACGAGGAGACCGTCCGCTACCTCAAGCTCACCGGCCGCCCGGCCGAGCAGGTCGCGCTGGTCGAGGCCTACGCCAAGGAGCAGGGCCTCTGGCACGACCCGGACCACGAGCCCGAGTACTCCGAGTACCTCGAGCTGGACCTGTCCACCGTGGTCCCGTCCATCGCCGGCCCGAAGCGCCCGCAGGACCGGATCGTGGTCTCCGAGGCCAAGCAGGCGTTCCGCACCGCGCTGACCGACTACGCCAAGGTCGAGAACGCCGACGACAACGCGCTCGACGAGGCGGGCAAGGAGTCCTTCCCGGCCAGCGACGCCCCCGCGGTGTCCCACAGCGAGGCCGCGCCGCAGGTCTTCTCCGCCGCCAACGGCTCGAAGGGCCGGGTCTCCAAGCCGGTCAAGGTCTCCTCCGAGGAGCTGGGCGAGTTCGAGCTCGACCACGGCGCCGTGGTGATCGCCTCGATCACCTCCTGCACCAACACCTCCAACCCGTCGGTGATGCTGGGCGCGGCGCTGCTGGCCCGCAACGCCGTGGACCGGGGCCTGACCCGCAAGCCGTGGGTGAAGACCTCGATGGCCCCGGGCTCGCAGGTCGTCACCGACTACTACGAGAAGGCCGGGCTCTGGCCGTACCTGGAGAAGCTGGGCTTCCACCTGGTCGGCTACGGCTGCACCACCTGCATCGGCAACTCCGGCCCGCTGCCGGAGGAGATCTCCGCCGCGGTGCAGGACAACGACCTGTCGGTGGTCTCGGTGCTGTCGGGCAACCGGAACTTCGAGGGCCGGATCAACCCCGACGTCAAGATGAACTACCTGGCCTCGCCGCCGCTGGTCATCGCCTACGCGCTGGCGGGCTCGATGGACTTCGACTTCGAGAACGACCCGCTGGGCACCGACACCGAGGGCAAGCCGGTCTACCTGCGCGACATCTGGCCATCGCCGCAGGAGGTCCAGGACGTCATCGACTCGGCGATCACCAACGAGATGTTCACCAAGTCCTACGAGGACGTCTTCAAGGGTGACGAGCGCTGGCGGTCGCTGCCCACCCCGGAGGGCCAGACCTTCGAGTGGGACGCGGAGTCCACCTACGTGCGCAAGCCCCCGTACTTCGAGGGCATGGCGATGGAGCCCGCGCCGGTCACCGACATCTCCGGTGCCCGCGTGCTGGCCCTGCTCGGCGACTCGGTCACCACCGACCACATCTCCCCGGCCGGTGCGATCAAGCCGGACTCGCCGGCGGGCAAGTACCTCACCGACCACGGCATCGACCGCAAGGACTTCAACTCCTACGGTTCCCGCCGTGGCAACCACGAGGTGATGATCCGGGGCACCTTCGCCAACATCCGGCTGCGCAACCTGTTGCTGGACGACGTGCAGGGCGGCTACACCCGGGACTTCACCCAGGAGGGCGGCCCGCAGGCGTTCATCTACGACGCCGCGCAGAACTACGCCGCGCAGGGCACCCCGCTGGTGGTGCTCGGCGGCAAGGAGTACGGCTCCGGCTCGTCCCGCGACTGGGCGGCCAAGGGCACCCGCCTGCTCGGGGTCCGCGCCGTCATCGCCGAGTCCTTCGAGCGCATCCACCGCTCGAACCTGATCGGCATGGGCGTCATCCCGCTGCAGTTCCCGGAGGGCCAGTCGGCCGGGTCGCTGGGCCTGGACGGCACGGAGACCTACGACTTCGCCGGGATCACCAAGCTCAACGAGGGCGAGACCCCGGAGGCGGTGCAGGTGACCGCGACCAAGGCCGACGGCTCCAAGGTGGAGTTCGACGCCAAGGTCCGCATCGACACCCCCGGTGAGGCGGACTACTACCGCAACGGCGGCATCCTGCAGTACGTGCTGCGCAAGATGATCCGCTCCTGATCCCTCGCCGACCCGGCGGGTGCAGTAGCTGAACGGGCCCGGTGCGCCACAAGCGCACCGGGCCCGTTCCTGTTTGAGGGCAGAAGTTCCGGCGGCCCCTAGGCCAGTTCCGCACCACGGCGCTCGGGGATGGCGAACATCGCGGCGAAGGCCAGGAGGTAGATCGCCGACAGCAGGGCCAAGGCGAACGGGAAGCCCTGCGCGGAGGCGACCAGCGCGATCACCACCGGGGCGAACCCGCCCAGCCCGCGGCCGATGTTGAACAGCACGTTCTGCGCCGTGGCCCGCGCTTCCGTCGGGTAGAGCTCGGCCATCAGCGCGCCGTAGCCACCGATCATGCCGTTGGCGAACGCGCCCATCACCGCACCACCGACCAGCAGCGCCGCCGGTGTGGACAGCTGGCTGTAGACCAGCACCGAGGCCGCCGCGCCCAGCTGGAAGGTCCAGAACGTCCGGCGGCGGCCGATCTGGTCCGCGAGGTGCCCGAACGCCACGGCGCCGACGAGCATGCCCACCACCGTCACCGCGGTCCACAGCGAGGACTTGGTCAGGCTGTAGCCGAACTGCTCGGACAGGTAGGTCGGCAGCCAGGTCATGATCCCGAAGTAGCCGAAGTTCTGCACCGTGGTCAGCACGACCAGCGCGAGGCTGGTCCGCACCGTCCGGGCATCGGCCAGCAGCAGCCGCACCGGGCTCGGGCGCGGCGCCGGATCAGCGTTGCCCGCCAGGAACTTCGGCGACTCGCGCAGGCGCTTGCGCAGCACGACCGCGAAGACCGCCGGGAGCGCGCCGACGACGAACAGCCCCCGCCAGCCGAACGCACCGATGACCCACGGCGACACCAGGGCCGCGGCGAGCACGCCGAGCTGGAAGCCGACGCCCACCCAGGACGTCGCCCGGGCCCGCAGCCGCGCGGGCACGGCCTCTGCCGCCAGCGTCATGCCGATGCCGAACTCCCCGCCGATCCCGACACCGGCGGCGAACCGGTAGGCCGCGAGGTCGGCGAACCCGACCGCGAGCGCGGACAGCCCGGTGAACACGGCGAACACCAGCACCGACCAGGTCAGCACCCGGACCCGGCCGAAGCGGTCGCTGAGCACCCCGAACGCGAAACCACCGGTCACCGCGCCGAGCAGGGTGATCGTCGTCAGCGAACCGGCCTGCGGGTCGGACAGCTGCAGGTCAGCGGTGATGCCGCCGAGCGCGAAGCTGAGGATCAGCAGGTCGAACCCGTCGAGGGCGTAGCCGACCGACGAGGCGAACACCGCTCTGCGCCCGTACTCCCCCAGCGGCTCGGCCACGGCCGCGCGTTGTCGTTCAGCGGTCATCACTTCTCCTGGACGGCGACGAAGGTCACCGGGTGCTCCCGGGACCTCGCCGCACGCGCGGCGGACCGGCCGGGACCACCGCTGTTCCCGGCCATCACCCGCGGACACCGAGCAGCGCCCCGGCTCGGGCTCGCGGCACGCTCACCCCCGGCTCCGGAGAACTCTACGACAACGCCCACCGTGGCTGGCTCGACACGATTCGCGACCGCGCGGGTCCCCGGTGCTGGCACTGGGAACCCGCGCGGCTGCGGGACTACAGCGCGTTCGCCAGGCGGTTCGCCAACAGGCGGCTGAAGCGGGCCGGGTCGGCGAGCTCACCGCCCTCGGCGAGGAAGGCCATGCCGTGCAGCAGTTCGACCACTTCGGACAGCCCGGCGTCGTCGCCCTTGTCCGCGTGCGCCTCGCGCAGTCCCGCCACCAGCGGGTGGGCCGGGTTGAGCTCGAGGATCCGCTTGGTGCGCGGCACCTCGTGGCCCATGGCGCGGTAGATCTTCTCCATCGTGGGGGTCAGGTCCGCGGACTCGCCCACCAGGCAGGCCGGGGAGGTGGTCAGCCGCGAGGTCAGCCGCACCTGCCGGACCTCCTCACCCAGCTTCTCCGACATCCACGCCAGCAGCGCGGCGTAGTCCTCCTGCTGCTGGTCCCGCTCGGTCTCGTCGGTCCCGCCGTCCTCGTCCGCGTCGAGGTCGACCTCGCCCTTGGCGATGGACTGCAGCGGCTTGCCGTCGAACTCCGGCACCGCGTCGACCCACATCTCGTCGATGGGGTCGGTGAGCACGAGCACCTCGTAGCCCTTGGCCCGGAACGCCTCCATGTGCGGCGAGCTCTCCACGACCTGCCGGGAAGCTCCGGTCAGGTAGTAGATGTGGCGCTGACCGTCCTTCATCCGCGCCACGTACTCCCGCAGGGTGGTCAGCTGCTCCGGGTCGTGGGTGGAGGCGAAGGAGACGACGTCCAGCAGCGCCTCGCGGTTCTCCGGGTCGCTGAGCAGGCCCTCCTTGACCGCCTGGCCGAACTCGGTCCAGAAGGTCCGGTAGCGCTCGGCGTCACTGGTCAGCATGTCCTTGACCGCCGAGAGCACCTTCTTGGTCAGTCGGCGGCGCATCAGGCTGATCTGGCGGTCCTGCTGCAGGATCTCCCGCGACACGTTCAGCGACAGGTCCTGGGCGTCCACGACGCCCTTGACGAACCGGAGGTACTCGGGCAGCAGCGCCTCGCAGTCGTCCATGATGAACACGCGCTTGACGTAGAGGTGCACGCCGCGGGTGCGCTCGCGCGCGAACAGGTCGGCCGGGGCGTGCGACGGGAGGAACAGCAGCGCCTGGTACTCGAAGGTGCCCTCCGCCTTGACCTGGACGGTCTCCAGCGGGTCGCGCCAGTCGTGGCTGAGGTGCTTGTAGAACTCCCGGTACTCGTCCTCGCCGACCTCGTCCTTGCTGCGGGCCCACAACGCCTTCATCGAGTTGAGGGTCTGGACCTCGCGCCGGGCCTCGCCGGAGGCGTCCCGGGCCTCCACCTCCATCCGGATCGGCCAGGTGATGAAGTCGGAGTAGCGCTGGACGATCTGGCGGATCTTCCACTCGTCGGTGTAGTCGAAGAGGTGGTCCTCGGCGTCCTCGGGCTTGAGGTGCAGGGTGACGGAGGTGCCCTGCGGGGCCTCGTCCACGGTCTCGACGGTGTAGGTCCCCGCCCCGGCCGAGCTCCACCGGGTCGCGGTGGGCTCCCCGGCGCGCCGGGTCACCAGCGTCACCTCGTCGGCGACCATGAAGCTGGAGTAGAAGCCGACGCCGAACTGCCCGATGAGCTCGTTGGCCGCCGCGTCGCTGGACTCCTTGAGCTTGCGCAGCAGCTCACCGGTGCCCGACTTCGCGATGGTGCCGATCAGGCCCACCACGTCCTCGCGGGACATGCCGATTCCGTTGTCCCGCACGGTGAGCGTGCGCTGCTCGCGGTCGACCTCGATCGCGATGTGCAGATCGGAGGTGTCCACCTCGAGGTCCTTGTCCCGGAACGCCTCCAGCCGGAGCTTGTCCAGCGCGTCCGAGGCGTTGGCGATCAACTCGCGCAGGAAGACGTCCTTGTTCGAGTAGATCGAATGCACCATCAACTGCAGGAGCTGCTGCGCCTCGGCCTGGAACTCGAGGGTTTCGGCCTGCGTACTCACTTGAGCTGCTTCCCCTTTCCCTTCGGGCCCTGCGGGCGCGGGCCGGACCGCAGGGGCGCCCGCGCACCACGACAATTATGTCCAGCGCGCGCAGGCACCCCTGCGGGAACCGGGGCAGAAGCTGTTACCGGTCCGGATCTCCCCAGGTGACGGGCAGTTCGTGGACGCCATAGATGTTCATGTCGGTCCGCAGCCGGACATCGCGGGCCGGGACGGCCAGCCGCAGGGTCGGGAAGCGGCGCAGCAGTCCCCGGAATCCGGCCCGCATCTCGATGCGGGCCAGCTGCTGGCCGAGGCACTGGTGCACGCCGTGGCCGAAGGCCATGTGACCGCGGGCCCCGCGGTGCACGTCGAGGGTGCCGGGTTCCGCGAAGCGCTCGGGGTCGTGGTTGGCGGCCAGCAGCGAGACGACGACCGTCGTCCCCTCGCGGATCTTCTCCCCGCAGAGCTCGATGTCCTCCGTGGCGTAGCGGAGCAGGACGTCGACGACGGACAGGTGGCGCAGGAACTCCTCGACCGCGTCGGTCAGCAGGTCCGGGTCGGCGCGCAGTTCCGCCAGCTGCTCGGGGTTCTCCAGCAGCGCGAAGGTGCCCAGGCCCAGCATGTTGGCGGTGGTCTCGTGGCCCGCGAGCAGCAGCAGGAAGGCGAGGCCGACCAGTTCCTCGACGGCGAGGTCCTCGTCGCGGGCCAGGTCGGACAGGATGTCCTCGCCGGGCTCGGCGCGCTTGCCGGTGACCAGTTCGGCGAGGTAGCTGGACATCGCGGTGAAGGCGGCCACCTTCTCCTCGTCCGGGATGTCCCGGCGCAGGACCTGGCTCGAGTTGGTCTGGAAGGTGTCCCGGTCGGCGTAGGGCACGCCGAGCATCTCGCAGATCACCAGCGAGGGCACCGGCAGCGCGAACTGCTCGACCAGGTCGACCGGCGGGGTGCGCCGCTCGAGCTGGTCCAGCTGCCGCTCGGTGATCTCCACGATGTGCGCTTCGAGCTGCTTCATCCGCTTGACGGTGAAGGCGCCGGTGAGCTTGCGCCGCAGCCGGGTGTGGTCCGGCGGGTCCATCGCGATGAACAGGCCGGGCTCCGGCGCGGCCGGCTCGGTGAAGATCGGCATCCCCGGCACCTCGTAGGGCAGGTGGAGGCCCCCGAGGTCCCGGCGCGAGCTGAACCGGGTGTCGGCCATGACCTGGCGGACCACGTCGTAGCCGGTGACCAGCCAGCCCTCGTGCCCGTCGGGGAAGACCATCGGGCTGACCGGGCGGGCCGCGCGCAACCGGGAGATCCGGCGGGGCGGGTCGAACGGGCCCGCATCGCGCTCCGTGGGCAGGCCGTGCGGGACGGGGACGGCTTGAGTCGTCGAACTTCCCTTCGTGGTGCGTGCAGCGCCCACCGTCACCGACGGCGCTGTCACCCCACTGACACGGCGCTGACACACCACGTGCGCGCAGCACCAGCGGCCAGCCGGTTGTTGCAGCGAGGCCCTCGCGAACGGTCCTGCCCTGCAGGCCTTGGAGCTCGCGGGCAGCGCAGTGCTCAACGCGGTGGTCGCCCGGCCCGACCGGCTGCGGCTCGCTGCGGCGGAGGACAGGTGCGACGCGGAGACCGGCCTCGGTGGCCAAGCGTGCCTGGTCGCGGAGCTGATCGACCTGGTGGCCGAGCACCCGCCGCGGAAACGGCTCGTCGCCGCGCTCAAGCGCGCCTCGTCACGCCCGGTCGCGACTCCGAGGCGCTGCCTGGCACTCGGGCACCTGGTCGGCACGTCGTGCGGGACCGCCTCAGCCACGCCCGGTGCGCCGAGGCCCGGCGCGGACTGGTCGCAGCCGCGCTCTCCCGCTGAGCGTCAGTCCAGGTGGGGGCGGCGGCAGACGTAGATGCGGGCCGGCGGGACGTTGCGCCACACCGTGTGCGAGGTCAAAACCTCGTCGAAGGTCAGGTCCAGGCGGCGGCGGAACTGGCGGGCGCCGGTCATGCCCAGCGCGTGCACGTAGGCGAAGGTGGTGAACGCGCCACCGGGCGCGAGGACGCTGCCGACCTGGCGCAGGATGTCGCGCTGCAGCGTCGCCGGGAAGATCGACCACGGCAGGCCGCTGACCACCGCGTCCACCTCGCTGACACCGATCTCGGCGAGCAGCTCGCCGAGCCGGGCCGCGTCACCCTGGACGACCTCCAGCCACGGCAGCTCGGCGCGCAGGTACTCGACCATGCCGCCGTCCAGCTCGATGGCCACCTGGCGGCCACCCGCCGGGAGCCGCTCGGCGATCGCGCCGCTGATCGCCCCGGTGCCCGGGCCGAGCTCCACCACCACCGGTGCGCCCGAGCTCGGCACCACGGAGGCCATCTCCCGGGCCAGGCTGGGGGAACTCGGCGCGACCGCGCCGACCAGGTTGGGCTTGCGGACCGCGCGCTCGAAGAAGGCGCGGTAGTTGGCCAACGTCGATCCGGCACCGGACCTGAGCGGTGCGGCAACGCCGCGCTGCCGACCGCGGGTCTGTTCGGCAGGAGTCACGTGGAGCCCTTCCCGGGGTAGGTGGTTCGGCATGGCTCGGGCCACCCTATCGGGCTCCGCGGAACCGCGGACGACCATGTGCCGCACCACATGCCGAACACCGCGACTACCGACCGCGTCCAGGCAATTACCGAACGAATGGATCCGCCCCAGGAAAAGGGGATCAGGACGTGTCGAATGGCGGAGTGAATTCCGCGGGAATTGTGTAACGAAAACCGGCGGGTCGGCGATGGAGACCAAATGCGCCGACCGCCGGTCGAAGGGGTACGGGCTCGGGCGGAACCAGCTGCCGAGCCCGCGCGCGCGTCCGCTCAGGCGATGCGCTCGACCACCGGGCCGACCGGATCGACCGCCTGGTCAGGGGTGCCGGGCTGGGACCGGTTCACCCACTTGACCATCGCTCCAGCCACCGCCAGCAGAACAACCGCCTCAGCCACCAGGGCCACCCACACCGTTGCCACTTCTTGCCTCCCTTCTGCGAACCTCCCCGTCTTCCGCACGCGCGCGCAAGAGCGCCCGACCGCAACAGCGGGCAGGACGAACGGAAGAAGGTTTGGGGAACCGTGCTTGCAACAACAATCGTAGGCCCCTGTTTCGGTCGAATTAAAGGGACCCCGGGGTGTCTTGCGTCTCCCCCTCTTGGCCGTATCCGGGCAATGGCGCGACCGGTGGCGCAGACCACTTCGGGGCGGGGAAGAAACCGGCTCCTCGGATGTTCTGCTGGGTGTGCAGCTCATCGACGTCGTGGTGGTCGGGGCCGGGCAGGCCGGGCTGACCGCCGCCCACCACCTGCAGCGGACCGGGGTCGACCACGTCCTGCTGGACCGCGGTGCCGGTCCGGGCGGCGCGTGGCGGAACCGGTGGCCGTCGCTGCGCCTCGGCGGCGTGCACGGCATCCACGCGCTCCCGGGCAGCGCGGTGGCCGAGTCCGACGGCGCGCGCCCGGCGTCCGAGGTCGTCCCGGAGTACTTCGGACGCTACGAAAGGGACCTCGCGCTGCCGGTGCTGCGCCCGGTGCGGGTCGACGCGGTTCGCGACGGCGGCGAACGGCTGCTGGTGGAGACCTCGGCGGGCACGTGGGCAGCGCGAGCCGTGATCAACGCGACCGGCACCTGGGACAACCCGTTCTGGCCGCACTACCCCGGTCAGCGCGAGTTCACCGGGCGCCAGCTGCACACCGCGGACTACCGCGGCGCGGCGGAGTTCCGCGGGCAGCACGTCGTCGTGGTCGGCGGCGGCATCTCGGCGGTCGAGCACCTGCTGGAGATCTCCGAGCTCGCCAGCACCACGTGGGTGACGCGCCGTCCACCGCGGTTCACCGGCGCGGCGTTCACCCCGGAGGACGGGCGCGCCGCCGTCGCCGAGGTCGAGCGCCGGGTCCGGGAGGGCTTGCCGCCCGGCAGCGTGGTCAGCGCCACCGGGCTGCCCAACAGCCCCGCGGTGGTCGCCGCGCGCGAGCGCGGGGTGCTCGATCGGTTGCCGATGTTCCAGCGGATCACCGCCGACGGGGTCGCCTGGGCGGACGGCCGCGCCCAGCGCGCCGACGTGATCCTGTGGGCTACCGGGTTCCGGCCCGCCATCGCGCACCTCGCCCCGCTGAACCTGCGCGCGCCGGGTGGCGGCATCCAGCTGGACGGCACCCGCGCGGTCGCCGAGCCCCGGCTGCACCTGGTCGGGTACGGGCCCTCGGCGAGCACCATCGGCGCCAACCGCGCCGGGCGGGCCGCCGCTCACGAGGTGCGCGCTCTGCTGCGCGAGCGGGATCAAGAATGCCTTAAGTGACCCTGTCCAGGGACCAAATGCCCTGTGCGCCGCGCGTACCGGGCAGCAAGCTGCCCGTTGGCGACTCAACCGCGCCGAAGCGGCGCCATCTCCAGGAGAGGGGGAGGTGGCGCCGCTTCTTGCTCGCGTCAGGGTTTGCGGGCCACTCCCCCGGGCCCGGTGGTGAGCGGGGCGTCCACCCACTTCTCGCCGGGGTCGGGGTGCCAGTCGAGCAGGTCCACCAGGCCGGGTTCGACCAGCTCCAGGTCGCCGAACATCGCGGCGACCTCGGCGTTGGTGCGCAGGAAGAACCCACCGATGCGCTCGCTGTAGAGCGCGGAGGCCCGGACGCGAGCCTCCTCGACGCCGTCGCTGCCCGCGTGCGAGATCGCCACGTAGCTGCCGGGGCACAACCGGTCGGCGTAGCGTGCCACGATGCCCGCCGGGTCATCGCTGTCGGGCACGAAGTGCAGGACGGCGAAGAACAGCACCGCGACCGGCTGGTCGAAGTCCAGCGTGGACTGGACGCGCACGTCGCCGAGCACTTCGTCGACGTCCCGGAAGTCGGCGCGGATCGCTACCGCCCCGTCGTTGCCACGCAGGATCGCCTGGCTGTGCGCGACGGCGACCAGGTCGTTGTCGACGTAGACGACCCGGCAACGCGGGTCGACCCGCTGGGCGATCTCGTGCACGTTGCCCACCGTCGGGATGCCCGAGCCCAGGTCCAGGAACTGGCGCACCCCGAGCTCGGCGAGGTGCTGCACCGCCCGGCGCAGGAACGAGCGGTTGGCCCGCAGCACGGCGGGCAGCGTCGGCATCATCTCCGCGGCCCGCTCGGCCAGGTCCCGGTCCACCTGGAAGTTGTGCGAACCCCCCAGGTGCACGTCGTAGACCCGGGCCGAGCTGGGCCGCCGGACGTCCACGCCCTTCGCCCACCACGCCTGCGCCTCCACCCGGCACCTCCGATCTCGTCGACGTGGTCCACTGCACCGGATCGGCGCCGGGAGCGCAAGACCCCGGTAGGTCACCGCTCCACCAGGGACAGCGCCTGCGACGGGCACACCGACACCGCTTCGCGCACCGCCGCCACCCCGTCCTGGTCCACTTCGGCCGCCAGCACCAGCACCCGGCCGTCCTCGTCGTCCTGGTCGAACCGCGCCGGGGCGGTGAGCACGCACTGCCCGGCCCCGACGCAGCGGTCCAGGTCCGCGATCACGCGCACGCCCGCTCCTCCCCCCAGGTGACCGGCAGCTCGTACAGCCCGAAGACGGTGGCCTCGGACTTCACCGGCACCTCGTCGACCGGGATGGCCAGCCGCAGGTCCGGCAGCCGCCGGAACAGGGTGTCGAAGACGACCTGCAGCTCCATCCGCGCCAGGTTCTGCCCGAGGCACTGGTGCGGGCCGAACCCGAAGGCCACGTGGTGGCGGGCCCCGCGGTCGACGTCGAGCTCGTCGGGCCGGTCGAAGGCCCCCGGGTCGCGGTTGGCCGCGGACACCAGGGCGATCACGCCCTCCCCCTCCCGGACCAGGACCCCGCCGATCTCCACGTCCTCCCGCGCGACCCGCGAGGTCGCGCCCTCGACGATGCTGAAGTAGCGCAGCAGCTCCTCGACCGCGGGCAGCGTCCTGGCCGGGTCGGCGACGATCGCCGCCCGCTGCTCGGGGTGCTCCAGCAGCGCGAGGGTGCCCAGCGAGATCATGTTCGCGGTCGTCTCGTGCCCGGCCACCAGCAGCAGGAACGCCGCGCTGACCAGCGCCGGGTGGTCGATCCCGCCGGAATCGAGCTGCTTGCGGGCCAGCCGCCCGAGCAGGTCGTCGGGCAGTTCGCGCTCCTTGGCCGCCACTAGGTCGTCCAGGTAGGACCGCAGTTCCCGGACCGCGCGGATGCGCTCCTCGAACGGCGTGGAGCGGTGCACCAGCCGCGAACTGCGCTGCTGGAAGAACTCGTGGTCGTCGTAGGGCACGCCGAGCAGCTCGCAGATCACCAGCGACGGCACCGGCAGCGACAGCGCCGCCACCAGGTCGACCGGGCGGGGTCCGGCGAGCACCGCGTCGACGCACTCGTCGACGATCTGCTGGATCCGCGGCCGCAGCGCCTCGATGCGCCGCACCGTGAACTCGCCGAGCACCGCGCGGCGGGCCTCGGCGTGGTGCGGCGGGTCCATCCCGATCATCGACGGCGGCAGGTCCCCGAAGACGTTCTGCTGGTTGGCGGTGAAGCGCGGGAACCCGGGGCGGCGGCGGTCCGAGCTCAGCCGGGTGTCACCGAGCACCTGGCGGACCAGGTCGTGCCGGGTGACCAGCCAGGCGGAGTTGCCCCCGAGCATCGAGACCTTCGTGACCGGCTCCTCGGTGCGCAGCCGGGCGTACTCCGGGTCGACGGTGAAGGGGCAGGTCCGGGGCTTGGGGTAGGTGGTGGATGAGCTGGCGGTCGGTTCGGCCATCGTGTCTCCCTGGTCACCGAGCGAACAAGTGGACGGATACCCTCCATTTGTAGCGCAAGCGGAAGGATATCGTCCAGTTCTTCCCGGGTGCGGCCATGCGACAATCCGCCCGCAAAGCCAGCGGGCAGCACGAGCGAGGACCATGAGCACCGACACCACGCCGCCACTGAGGGCCGACGCGCGCCGCAACCGCGACCGGATCATCGCCGCCGCGCGCGCGGTGTTCGCCGAGCAGGGCCCCGAGGTGCCGATGGAGGAGATCGCGCGGGCCGCCGGGGTCGGCACCGGCACCCTCTACCGCCGCTTCCCGGACCGCGACTCGCTGATCCGGGCGGTCGGCCAGGACGTCTTCGGCCGGGTGCTCGTCGAGGCCCGCGCGATCGCCGAGCGGGAGACCGACCCGTGGCGCGCGCTGACGGAGTTCCTGCTCACCGCCTCGGACATGCACACCGTGCTGCGGCTGGCGGTGCACTCCCCGCGCGCCCGCGCGGTCCTGGGCACCGACCCGGAACTGGCCCAGGTGCGCGGTCAGATGCTGACCATCCTGGACTCGATGGTGCGGGACGCCCAGGAAGCGGGCGCGCTGCGCCCGGACGTCGGCAGCGGCGACGTCGCCCTGCTGCTCGCCAGCGTGCTGCACGGCGTCCGCAACGTCCCCGAGGACGTCCGCCGCGACGCCCCGGCCCGCTACCTGACCCTGGTCCTCGACGGGTTGCGCGCCAGCCCCGGCTCCACGCTGCCGGGGCGTCCGGTGACCGGTGCGGACATCTCGATGGCGCGGGTCTACCCCGCGGAGTGATCCCGCTGGCCCGGCACCAGCAGCCGCAGCAGGTGGTAGCCGACCAGCGTCACCAGGGTGCCCAGCGCGATGCCGTTGAGACTGAACTGCGGGGTGATCTGCAACGACACGCCCCCGATGCCCATCACCAGCCCGGCGGCCAGCGGCAGCAGGTTGACCGGGTTGCCGAAGTCGACCCTGTTCTCCACCCAGATCTTGGCGCCCAGCAGGCCGATCATGCCGTAGAGCACCACGGTGATGCCGCCGAGCACCCCGCCCGGGGTCGCCGCGATCACCGCACCGAACTTCGGGCACAGCCCGAACAGGACCGCCACCACGGCCGCCACCCAGTACGCCGCGGTGGAGTACACCCGGGTGGCCGCCATGACGCCGATGTTCTCCGCGTAGGTGGTGGTGGGCGGGCCGCCGACGGCGGTGGACAGGGTGCTGGCGAACCCGTCGGCGAAGATCGCGCGGCCCATGCTGCCGTCCAGCTTCGCCCCGGTCATCTCCTCGACCGCCTTGACGTGCCCGGCGTTCTCCGCGATCAGCGCGATCACCACGGGCAGCACGACGACGACGGCGGCCAGGTCGAAGCTCGGTGCGTGCAGCGTCGGCAGCCCGAACCAGGGCGCGTCCGCGACCGCGCTGAGGTCCAGCCGCGGGTGGGTGCTCACCACCCCGCTGGCGTCCGGCGCGGTGATCGGCCCGAAGACCCGGTCGAACAGCCAGGACAGCGCGTAGCCGACGACCAGCCCGATGAACACCGCGATGCGCGACCAGAACCCGCGCAGCAGGGCGCTGCAGCCGAGCACCAGCAGCATCGTGATCAACGCGACCCACTGGTCCTGCGGCCAGTAGGTGGAGGCCACCACCGGGGCCAGGTTGAAGCCGATCAGCATCACCACGGCGCCCGAGACGGCGGGCGGCAGCAGCCGGTTCACCACCTGCGCGCCGACGAAGTGGATCAGCAGTCCGACGGCCGAGAGCACCAGCGCGCACACCAGCAGCGCGCCGGTGACCACCGAGCTGTCCCCGCCCCCGGCGCGGATCACCGCCACCACGCCCACGAAGGAGGCGCTGCTGCCCAGGTAGCTGGGGATCTTGCCCTGCACGATCAACAGGAACAGGATGGTGGCCACCCCGGAGACCATGATCGCCAGGTTGGGGTCCAGGCCCATCAGCACCGGGAACACGAACGTCGCCCCGAACATCGCGACCACGTGCTGGGCGCCCAGCCCGACGGTGCGCCCCCAGGACAACCGCTCGTCGGGGGCCACCGACTCCCCGGGCCGCGGGGTGCTGCCGTCGCCGTGCAACCGCCAGCCGATGCCGAGCTTGGCGCCGAGTCCCTGCCGCATGGCGTGCCTTCCTGCTCCACCCGCCGCGCGGGCCCGTGATGTCGCGCGGAACTCTACAAAGCACGTGCGGTGTGATCAGCAGCGCCACCGCGATGTGACCGGCTGTGCTCCACCGGTCGCTGACCGCGGTGTGGACGCTCAGCCCAGGGCCGGGATGACCTGCTCGCCGTAGCTGTCCACAGTGGTGTCGATGGCGTCGTGCATGGCGTAGACGGCGAACTGGTCCACCCCCACGTCGCGGAGCTCCCGCAGCTTGGCCACGTGCCGCTCGGGCGGCCCCAGCACGCAGAACCGGTCCACGATCTCGTCGGGAACGAAGTCGGTGCTGCGGTTGCCCGCCCGGCCGTGGTGGGCGTAGTCGTAGCCCGCCCGCTCCTTGATGTAGTCGGTCAGCTCGGTGGGCACCGCCGCCGCGGCGCCGCCGTAGCGGGCGACCAGGTCGGCCACGTGGTTGCCGACCATGCCGCCGAACCAGCGGCACTGCTCGCGGGCGTGCGCGAGGTCCTCCCCGACGTAGGCCGGGGCGGCCACGCACACGGTGATCGACGCCGGGTCGCGCCCCGCGTCGCGCGCGGCCTGCCGGACGTGGTCGACCATCCAGCGCGTCAGGTACGGGTCGGCCAGCTGCAGGATGAACCCGTCGGCCTGCCGCCCGACCAGCTCCAGCGCCTTGGGGCCGTAGGCGCCCATCCAGATCGGCAGGTGCCCGTCGCGCACCCACGGCAGCCGCACCGGGGTGCCGTGCAGCTGGACCTCGCGGCCCTCGGCGAGCTCCTTGATCACGTGCATGGCCTGCTCCAGGGTGGCCAGCGTGGTCGGGTGCCCGCCGGTCACCCGCACCGCCGAGTCGCCGCGGCCGATGCCGCACACCGTGCGCGGCCCGAACATGTCGTTGAGCGTGGCGAACGTCGACGCGGTGACGGTCCAGTCCCGGGTCACCGGGTTGGTGACCATCGTGCCGACCCGCAGCCGCTCGGTGGCGGCCAGGACCTGGCTGTGCACCACGAACGGCTCCTGCCACAGCACGCAGGAGTCGAACGTCCACCCGTGGCTGAAGCCGAGCTGCTCGGCCCGCCGCATCCGCTCCACCACCGACCAGGCAGGCGGATCGGTCTGCAGCACCAACCCGAAGTCCATCTCGTGCTCCTTCCTCCGAATGCGGTGGTCGTCCTGCGTGGCGGTGCCGGCGGCGCCGAACCTCGGTGTCCGCCTGGGCTCCGAGTGCCCTTGCTCCTGCATGCCCAGCTCAGATCAGGTACTGGCAGGTGTCGCGGGGGAGGAAGCGGCCGTGCCCGGCGCGGCCGAGGTACTCGCCGTCGTCGACGACGACCCGGCCGCGGGAGAGCACCGTGCGGACCGCACCGGTGACCTGCTTGCCCTCGTAGGCGTTGTAGTCGACGTTCATGTGGTGGGTCCGCGCGGAGAGGACCTGCTCGCGGTTCGGGTCGTAGATCACGACATCGGCGTCCGCACCCGGCGCGATGGTGCCCTTGCGGGGGTGCAGGCCGAACATCCGCGCCGGGGTGGTGCAGGCCAGCTCGACCCAGCGGCGGCGGCTGATGTGGCCCTCCACCACCGCCTGGTGCAGCAGGTCGACCCGGTTCTCCACGCCTGGGATGCCGTTGGGGATCTTGGAGAAGTCCCCGCGGCCCAGCTCCTTCTGGTCGGCGAAGCAGAACGGGCAGTGGTCGGTGGAGACCACCGACAGGTCGTTGGTGCGCAGCGCCCGCCACAGGTCGGCCTGGTGCTCGGCGGGGCGCAACGGCGTCGAGCAGACGAACTTCGCGCCCTCGAACTCCGGCCGGTCCAGGTCGTCGAGGCTGAGGAAGAGGTACTGCGGGCAGGTCTCGCCGAAGACGTTGAGCCCGAGGTCCCGCGCCCGGGTGATCTCCGCGACCGCTTCGGCGGCCGAGACGTGCACGACGTAGAGCGGTGCACCGGCCACCCGGGACAGCTGGATCGCGCGGTGGGTCGCCTCGGCCTCCAGCAGCGGGTGCCGCACCCGCCCGTGGTTCCCCGGGTCGGTGCGCCCCTCCGCCAGCGCCTGCTGCACCAGCACGTCGATCGCGATGCCGTTCTCGGCGTGCATCATCGTCAGCGCGCCGTTGTCGGCGGCCTGCTGCATGGCGCGCAGGATCTGCCCGTCGTCGCTGTAGAACACGCCCGGGTAGGCCATGAACATCTTGAAGCTGGTGATCCCCTCGGCGACCAGCGCGTCCACCTCCTTGAGCGCGGCGTCGCCGACGTCGGAGAGGATCATGTGGAAGCCGTAGTCGATGGCGCACCGGCCGTCGGCCTTGGCGTGCCAGGCGTCGAGCCCCTCGCGTGGCGAGCCGCCCACCGGCTGGATCGCGAAGTCCACGATCGTGGTGGTGCCGCCCCACGCCGCCGCCCGGGTCCCGGTCTCGAAGGTGTCCGAGGCGAAGGTCCCGCCGAAGGGCATCTGCATGTGGGTGTGCCCGTCCACCCCGCCCGGGATCACGTAGTGGCCCTCGGCGTCGAGCACGGTGTCCGCGGCTGCCACCCACTGCTCGGCGACCTCGGGGGCGGCCACCGCGGCGATCCGCTCCCCCTCGACGAGCACGTCCGCGCGGACCTCCTCGGTCGCGGTGATCACCAGGCCACCGCGGATGACCGTCCGGCTCATCGCTGCCCCGCCTCCTTCAGTGCCGCCAGCAGGATCTGGGCGCCTTCGCGCGCCTCCGCCTCGGTCAGGCTCAGCGGCGGCGCGATGCGCAGCACGTTGCCGTCCAGGCCGCCCTTGCCGATCAGCAGGCCGCGGCGCCGGGTCTCCTCCAGCACTTCGGTGGCCAGCTCCGGGGCGGCGGCACCCCCGGGGCGCACGAGCTCGACGCCAATCATCAGCCCCTTGCCGCGCACGTCGACCACCGCGGGGATCCGGCCCACCGCGGCGTCGAGCTGCTCCCGCAGGACCGCCCCGACGCGCGCGGCGTTGCCCTGGAGGTCGTGGGCGATGAGGTGGTCGAGGTTGGCCAGCGCCCCGGCCGCGGTGATCGGGCTGCCGCCGAAGGTGGAGATCGAGTTGGCCCGGACGCTGTTCATCACCTCGGCGCGCGCGATCACCCCGCCGATCGACAGGCCGTTGCCGATGCCCTTGGCGAAGGTGACGATGTCCGGCGCGCCGCGGTCGTCGTGCGCCTGCCAGCCCCAGAAGTGCTCGCCGGTGCGGCCCCAGCCGGTCTGCACCTCGTCGCTGATCCACAGGATGCCGTGCCGGTCGAGCACCTCCTTGAACCGCGCGAACAACCCGTCGGGCGGTACCGCGAACCCGCCGACGCCCTGGATGGGCTCGGCGATCAGGCACGCGACGGTGCCGTGCAGCTGGTCGAGCACGTCCTCCAGGTCGGCCACGCAGGCGTCGGTGAACTCCGCGTCGGGCAGGTCGGCCAGCGGCGTGCCGCGTCGGCGGCTGCCGTGCACGTAGGCGGTCTGCACCGGGGACAGGCTCGTCGGCGACCAGCTGCGGTTGCCGGTCACGGCCAGCGCCGAGAACGAGCGGCCGTGGTAGCTGTTGCGCAGCGCCAGCACCTGGTTCGAGCCGCGGTGGGCGGTGGCCAGCAGCAGCGCGGTGTCGTTGGCCTCGGTGCCGCTGGTCGTGAAGAACACCCGCGGGTCGTCGATGCCGGAGAGCTCGGCGACCCGTTCGGCCAGCTCGACCATCGGCCGGTTGAGGTAGAGCGTCGAGGTGTGCAGGACCTTGCCCGCCTGCTCGCGGACCGCGGCGGTGACCTCCGGCAGCGCGTGCGCGGTCATCGTGGTGAGGATCCCGCCGAAGAAGTCCAGGTACCGGTTCCCCTCGGCGTCCTGGACGTGGCGGCCCTCGCCGCGCTCGACGTCGATGGGCTCGTCGTAGTACAGCGCCAGCCACTCGGGCAGCACGGCGCGGTGCCGCTTGGCCAGCTCGGCGTGCGTGCTCGTCATCTGCTCCCCCTCACGGCTCGGTCAGCGGCTGGTAGGCGTCGGGGCGCCGGTCGCGGTAGAACGCCCACTTCTGGCGGACCTCCTCGATCAGGTCGAAGTCGAGGTCGCGGACCACCAGCTCCTCCTCGGTGCCGCTGGCCGGTTCGCCGACGAACTGCCCGTAGGGGTTCACGAAGTAGCTGGTGCCGTAGAAGTCGTTGTCGCCGTACTCCTCCACGCCGACCCGGTTGATCGCCGCGACGAAGTACTCGTTGGCCACCGCCGCTGCCGGCTGCTCCAGCTTCCACAGGTAGGACGACAGCCCGCGGCTGGTCGCCGACGGGTTGTAGACCAGCTGCGCACCGGCCAGCCCGAGCGCCCGCCAGCCCTCCGGGAAGTGCCGGTCGTAGCAGATGTAGACGCCGACGCGGCCGACCGCGGTGTCGAACACCGGCCAGCCGAGGTTGCCGGGCCGGAAGTAGTACTTCTCCCAGAAGCCGGGCAGGTGCGGCAGGTGGTGCTTGCGGTACTTGCCGAGGTAGCTGCCGTCCGCGTCGATCACGGCGGCGGTGTTGTAGTAGAAGCCGGGCCCGTCGACCTCGTAGAGCGGGACGACCAGCACCATGCCGGTCTCCCGCGCCAGCGCACACATCCGCTGCACGGTCGGCCCATCCGGCACCGGCTCGGCCCACCGGTGGTGCTCGACCTCCTGCACCTGGCAGAAGTACGGCGCGTTGAACACCTCCTGGAAGCCGATGATCTTCGCCCCCTGCGCGGCGGCGGCACGGGCGTGCGCCTCGTGCTGCTCGACCATCGACGTGGTGTCCCCGGTCCACTTCGCCTGGACCAGAGCGGCACGAACGAGGTTGGACATGGTTGCGCTGCACCCCTTCGATCGGTGGCAGGACGAGCCGATCGGCCCGCCCACCGAAGGTATGACCACGAACCACCACGCGCAATGATCGTCCGGTTACGCAACGCACCCACTTCCCTCGCCCGCCGCCCCGGGCATGGGGCGATGCCCCGACCACACCACCGCCCACCCGCCCGAATTCCATCGAACAGGCGAAGCCCCGGTGTGTCGTCCCGAGCGACCGGACCCGGCCGCTCGACGTCTACTGTGGATCCGCGGTCACAGCGGTGGTTCGAGGTGGTCCCAGGGGGTCTCGGACTCGAGCTGGGTGGCCAGGGCCAGCAGGGTTGGTTCGGCGCCGAGGCCGCCGACGAACTGGACGCCCAGCGGGAGTCCGGTCGGGGTGCGGTAGGTGGGCACGCTCATCGCCGGACGGCCGGTGATGTTCGCCAGCTGGGTGAAGGGAACCTTCTCCAGGTTCTTCAGCACCACCGCGTCGACCGGCCTGGTCCGCGCCACCTTTCCCGCCAGGCCCACCTTCAGCAGCACCGCGATCGCCCTGCGCAGCAGCGGGGGTGTGTCGAGCTCGCCGATGCGGGCTGGCGGGTGCGCCAGGGTCGGGGTCAGTAGCAGGTCGTAGCGGTCGTGGAAGTCGGCGAGCGCGCGGTTGTAACTGTTCCAGCGGTCCAGCGTCGCGACGTACTCGGTCGCCCGCATCTCGCGGCCCGCCGCGGCGAGCAGCCGGGTGTCGAGCTCGAAGTCGTCCTCCGCCGCGCCGAGGGTGCGCCGCGCGCCCTCCAGGGTGTGGGCCATCTGGGCGTACCAGACCGAGAGGAAGTCGCGGGAGAGCTGGCGGCCGTCGATGGCGGGCTCGGCCTCCTCGACGTCGTGCCCCAGCCCGGCCAGCAGCGTCGCGGTGTCCTTGACCGCCGCCACCGCGTGCGGGCTCACCGGGAAGCCCAGTGGCGAGCGGCAGGTGAAGCCGATCCGCAGCCTCCCCGGCTCGCGCCGGGCGCACTCGGCGTAGGAGGTGTCCGGGCGGGCCGCGAGGTACGGGCCGCCGGGGTCGGGGCTGGCGGTGAGCACGTCGAGCATGACCGCCGTGTCGCGCACCGTCCGGGACAGCACCCCGTCGGTGGCGCCGCCGTGCATGAGCTCGGCGTGGTCTGGTCCGGCGGGCACCAGGCCGCGGCCGGGCTTCAGCCCGAACAGACCGCAGCACGCCGCCGGGATGCGGATGGAACCGCCGCCGTCGCTGGCCCCGGCCACCGGCACGACGCCCGCGGCGACCGCGGCCGCCGAACCACCGGAGGAGCCACCGGGCGTGTGAGCGGTGTGCCACGGGTTGCGGGTCGGACCGCCCTCCTCCGGCTCGGTGATCCCCTTCGCCCCGAACTCCGGCGTGCTCGTGCGGCCGAAGACCACCAGCCCGGCGTCCAGCCACCGCTGCACGCTGGCGCTGTGCCGGGTCGCGGTGGACCGGCGGGTGGACCGCGACCCGGCCCCGGTGCGGACCCCGGCGTAGTCCTGGTGCAGGTCCTTGAGCAGGAAGGGCACCCCGGCCAGCACACCGCTCAGCGGCTGGGCCGCGCGCTCGCGGGCGATGTCGAACATCGGCCGCGCGATCGCGTTGAGCCGACCGTCGACCTGCTCGGCCCGCTCGATCGCCACCTCCAGCAGCTCGCGCGGCGCCACCTCACCGCGGCTGACGAGTTCGGCCAGGCCCACGGCGTCGAAGCGCCGGTACTCCGCGTAGTCCATGCCCCCACGCTGGCACGGAGTTGATCGTTCTCCAAGCCCGCGCGCTCAGCTGCCCAGGCCGAGGCCCCGGCGGTCCAGGAACGTCAGCCACCGGCCTCGGCGGCCCGCGTCCTCGTCGGCGCGGGCCAGTGCCCGGCGGGTCAGCTGGACCAGCGGCCAGCGCAGCGGTTCCGGTGGGAAGGGCGTCGGTGCGCGGCGCACCAGCTCCAGGCGGGTCCGCTCGGTGTCCTCGTCCCACAGCAGGTCCAGCGCCGTCCGCGCGCCGAAGCGGGACGCTGCCACGCCGAGGCCGGTGTAGCCGACCGCGTAGGCGATCCGGCCGGTGCGGCCGATCAGCGGGGTGAACCGGGTCGTGGAGTCGATCGGCCCGCCCCAGCGGTGGGTGAACCGCACGCCCGCCAGCTGCGGGAAGGTGCGGGCGAAGTTGCGCGCCAGCTGGCGGTGCGCCGCGTCGTGGCGGGCCAGGGCGGGGTCGGTGCGCCCGCCGAAGTAGTACACCGCGTCGTAGCCGCCCCACAGGATCCGACCGTCCGGGGTCGGGCGGTAGTAGTGGAAGCGGTTCGCGCTGTCGGTGACGCCCTGGCGCTCCCGCCACCCCAGCTCCGCCCACTGCTGGTCCGACAGCGGTTCGGTGGCCAGCACGTAGTCCCAGATCGGCAGCACGCGGCGGCGGATCGCGCGCAGCGGGGCGCGGAAGGCGTTGGTGCCCAGCACGACGCCCTGCGCGCGGACCACCCCGCGGGGCGTGCGCACCCGGACCTGTCCGCCGCGCTCGCGCAGCCCGCGCACCGGGGTGGTCTCGTGGATGCGCACGCCGAGGCGCTGCGCCGCGTCCGCCAACCCCCAGGTCAGCCGCGCCGGGTCGACCAGGCCACCGGCGTCGGGCAGCCGGATCCCCGCCCGGTAGGTCGGCGAGTTGATGTCCGCGCGAACTCCCCCGGCACCCAGGAAGCGGGCGGCCATCCCGTGCTCCCGGTACAGCTCGGCTTCCTCGCTGAGCTCGGCGACCTCGTGCGGTTCGGTGGCCACCGCGGTCTTGCCGCACAACCTCAGGTCGGCGTCGATGTCCTGGTCCCGGACGAACTTCTCGATCTCCAGCAGGTTCTCGCGCCCGAGGGCGACCAGCCGGTCCAGCTCGCCGGGCCAGTGCAGCGCGCCGTGCGCCAGACCGTGCGTCAGGGACTCGGACAGGAAGCCGCCGTTGCGGCCGCTGCCGCCGTGCCCGAGCTGGTGCGCTTCGAGCAGCAGCACGTCCAGTTCTGGGCGGTGCTGCTTTGCCAGGATCGCCGCCCACAGCCCGGTGAACCCGCCGCCGACCACCACCAGGTCCGCGCGGTCATCACCGGCGAGGGGCTCGCGCGGCTCGGGGCGGTCGGCGCGGTCGGTCCAGAGCACGGCGATCTCGGCGTCGGCCAAGGCGGCCTCGGGTCGTGCTGCGCTCATCGACGGCTACTCCCACCAGGGGCGGTAGCCGACACCGTGCTTGGCCACGCGCTGGACGTCGCGGCGCAGTTCCCGGGTCTCGCGCGCCACCCCCGGCGGAAACCCGTGCTTGATGGCGCGGTGCTCGGCGGTCTCACCCATGTAGCAGACCGAGTAGAACAGGCCGACCAGCAGCCCGAGCAGGATGGCGCTCAACCTGATCTCCAGCGGGCCGGGCAGCAGCACCAGCGAGCAGAACGGCGCCAGCTGGGTCAGCGCGCGGAGGACGTGCCGCAGCACCCAGGTGCGGCAGGTGACGTCGTGCAGCACCCACTCGGCGCAGCGGTCCGGGAGCCTGCCGCCGTAGGCGTACCAGACCCATTGCGCTGGATTGGGTCGATTGGTCGCCATGCTCTCCAGGCTAGTCCTCACCGGGTCGACCGGAGCCGTCCCTTCGGCCGGTCCTGCTCGACGCCGAATCCTAGCCGCCCCTCCGGCGGGTCCCCGCGCTCGGTTCCGGCAATCCGCGTCACACCGGGCGGTGAACCGCGTCCCACCGGTAACGAAACCGATCGTGGACCGATGTTCACGGCAGAAGGGGTGAGTGACGTGTTCGTGGTCGTCGTGGCGCTGTTGTTGGTCGTGGTCCTGGGTGCGGTGATGTTCACCGACGTGTTCGACGGGAAGGGCTCGTCGGACCGCCGGTACCTCAAGCACCTGGCGGCGGAGCTGAAGCGGGGCATCCGCACGCCCAGCCACCGCTGATCTGTCCGAAGTGGACTCCGGGCCCGGCCGACCGGCCGGGCCCCTTCGCGTCAGAGCAGGCCGCGGCGGGCGAGGTTGCCGATCAGCGCCCGCACCCCGAAGGTCCACGGTGGACAGTCCTCGGCGCGGGCCACCCGGTTGACCAGGGTGCCCAGCCGCGGGGTGGAGATGCGCACCACGTCGCCGGTGCGGTGGGTGAAGCCCGCGCCGGGCGCGCCGCGGTCCGCGGTGGGGGCGAACAGCGTGCCCGTGTAGAGGACCAGGCCGTCCGGGTACTGGTGGTGGGCGCCGAGCGCGGCGCGGGACAGCTCCACCGGGTCGCGGCTGATCTCCCGCATCGAACTGGCCCCGGCGAGCACGAACCCGTCCTCTCCGACCACCTCCAGGCGCACCTCCAGGGCCCGCACGTCGTCGAGCCCGAACGAGTCGTCGAACAGCCGCAGGAACGGTCCGAGGGCGGCCGAGGCGTTGTTGTCCTTGGCCTTGGGCAGCAGCAGGGCGCTGCGACCCTCCACGTCTCGGAGGTTGACGTCGTTGCCGAGCGTCGCCCCGACGATGCGGCCGTCGGAGCGGACCGCCAGCGCCACCTCGGGTTCGGGGTTGTTCCACTCCGAGCCCGCCGCGACGCCGACCTCGGCGCCGACGCCGACCGCGGCCAGCAGCGGCGCCTTGGTGAAGATCTCCGGGTCCGGGCCGAGCCCGACCTCCAGGTACTGCGACCACAGCCCGTCGCGGACCAGCACCTCCTTGACCGCCCGCGCCTGCGCGGAACCCGGCACGACCGCGGCGAGCGTCCCGCCGATCGCCCGCTCCACCTGGGCGCGGACCTCGGCGGCCCGCGACGCGTCGCCCCCGGCGCGCTCCTCGATGACCCGCTCCAGCATGCTCTGGGCGAAGGTCACCCCAGCGGCCCTGAGCACCTGCAGGTCGGCCGGGGCCAGCAGGTGCGCGCCGCGGCGACCGGCGAGGGTGTCGGCGAGCACCGGCGGCAGCGGCCAGCCCCTGCGAGCCGGTGCGGAGCGGGCCAAGCCCACCGCGTCGGGGTGTTCCAGCAGGTCGGCGAGCGTCGGGGTGACGGCGGTGAGGTCCACGAGCTCGTCCCCGCGGACCGCGACCACGGCGGGCCCGTCCTCGTCCGGGTCGTGCAGCCGTCCGACCAGCGTCGCCGCGGTGCGGTCGGCGGGCAGGACGTCGAGGGCGTTGTCGAGCAGTTCCACGCGCACCCCTCCCGGTCGGTGTTGATCACGGAGGGTACCCCGCCGGACACCCCGGGCCGAGCCGCTGACCAGTGATGATCTTGCCCCGGGGCTGGCGGCGTGGATCAGCGGTCACGTAGGGTTCGACCGGACCGTCTCACCCATTCGAGTGAGACGGTGGACGAGACGACCGATCAGGTGGGGTGACAACAAGTGGGCAGTTCGTCGTTGCCTCGGACCCGCGGCCGCCACCGGCGCGTGCCGCCCAAGACCCGGCACCGCGCAGCTCCCCCGCGCTTGCTCGGCTACGCCGTCGCGGTGTTCGTCACCGCGATCGCGGTCAGCAGCGCGCACTACGGCACCGCCGCCGCACCCACCCCAGCACCGCAGGCCGCGGCACCGCAGCCAGCCGCGCAGTTCCTGCCACCGGAGCCCACCACGACCGCGCCGGACCTGAGCCACGCGGAACCGGTCGTGCTCGCCGAAGCGCCGCCGCAGGTCCCCGGGACCACGAGCAGGCCAGAGCCCACCGCCGATCCGGAACCGGTCCGCACGACCGAGGCCCCGGAGCCCGAGGAGCGGTCCACCACCGCCTCGGCACCCACGACGACGAGCTCGCCCGCGAGCAGCGTCCCCGCGGAGACCTCCGAACCGACGCCACCCACCGCGACCGCACCACCCACCGAGACCGCACCACCCTCGGAAACCGCGCCGCCCTCGGAAACCGCGCCGCCGACCGAGGAGCCGGACGAGACCGCGCCGCCGTCGGAGGAGCAGCCGCCGACCGACTCCGAGCCGGAGCGGCCCCGGCTGCTGCCCCGCCTCGGTGACGTCATCGACGGGATCACCCGGCCGCTGCTGGGCGGTTAGCCGTCGCGATCCGCGGTACCCGGTGGGACAGTCGATCCCGAGGGGGTGCCGCCATGGACGTCGTCGCGATCACCGGTGGAACTGGTCATCTGGGGCGCGAACTCGTGCGCCTGCTCAAACCCGGGCACCAGGTCCGCGTCCTCACCCGCCGCCCCGGCACCGACCCCGAGGTGCAGTGGGTGCAGGGCGACCTGACCACCGGTGAGGGCGTGGCCGAACTGGTCGCCGGTGCGAGCACCGTGGTGCACGCGGCCACGTCCTCCCCCGCCGCGCAGCGCGGGTACCTGCACCCGGTCGACTTCTGGCGCAGCCCGCCCGACGTGGACGTGGACGGCACCAGCCGGTTGCTGGAGGACTCCACCGCCGCGGAGGTGCGGCACTTCCTCTACGTCTCCATCGTCGGCGTGGACCGGCCAGCGCTGCCGTACCTGCAGCTCAAGCACACCGCCGAGGAACTGGTCAGCGTCTCCGACCTGCCGTGGTCCACGGTGCGCGCCACCCAGTTCCACTGGCTGCTGGACCGGATGCTCAACCGCGCCGCGCGCATGCCGCTGCTGCCGCTGCCCGCCGCGCTGCCCACCCAGCCGGTGGACGTCCGGGACTTCGCGGAGTACCTCGTGGAGTGCATCGGCAACGGCCCCGGCGGTCGGCGGGAGGACTTCGGTGGGCCCGAGGTGCTGACGCTCGGCGACGCGCTGCGCACCTGGCAGGACGCGCGCGGCAAGCACCGCAAGGTCATCGAGGTGCCCGCACCGCGCCGGTTGCGGCGGATCGCCGCCGACATGACCTGCCCCGGCGCGCGGCGTGGCCGGACCACCTGGGCGGACTGGCTGCGCAGCCACCCCGGCGAGTGACCCTCCACATCGGACGTCCACGCCCCGCGACCGGCGCCCCGCCGCGCCCTCCTACCATTCTCCCGTACGGGGTACGGCGAAAGCGGAGGGGCGATGGCGACCGAGCACAGCGGCGGGGGTGACCCGGTGCGCAGCCTGGCGCTGCTGTGGCGGACCCAGGACGGGCCGAGCAGCGGTCGCCGCGGGCGCTCCGACCTGGGCGTGGACCGGATCGTGCGCGCCGGGATCGAGATCGCCGACGCCGAAGGCCTCGCCGCGCTGTCCATGCGCCGGGTGGCCGACCACCTCGGCGTCGGCACCATGTCGCTGTACACCTACGTGCCGGGCAAGGCCGAGCTGATCGACGTCATGCTCGACACCGCCTACGGCGAGACCGCCCGCCCCGAGCCCGGCGCGACCGGCTGGCGCGAGCAGCTCACCGGGATCGCGCGGGAGAACTGGGCGCTCTACCACCGCCACCCGTGGATGCTGCAGGTCGCGACCGGCCGAGCGGTGCTGGGTCCGAACGCCATCGCCAAGTACGACTACGAACTGGGCGCGCTCACCGGCCTCGGGCTCACCGACGTCGAGGTCGACGCCACGCTGAGCCTGGTGCTCGGCCACGCCGAGGCCGCCGCCCGCCGCGCGGTGGAGGCGGTGCAGGTCGAGCAGCGCAGCGGGATGACCGACGAGCATTGGTGGCGTGCGCACGCACCCCTGCTCGGCCAGCTGGTGGACCCGCAGCGCTACCCGACCGCGACCCGCGTCGGTGCGGCCGCCGGGCAGGCCCACGGCTCGGCGCACGACCCCGAGCACGCCTTCGAGTTCGGCCTGCAGCGCATCCTCGACGGCATCGAGGCCCTCGTCGCCCAGCGGTGAGGCCGGGCTTCAGGCGATCTTGACCAGCATCTTGCCGGTGTTCTCGCCGCGGAGCAGGCCCAGGAAGGCCTCCGGGGCGTTGCGCAGGCCGTCCACCACGGTCTCCCGGTAGTTGATCCTGCCGTCGCGCAGCCAGCCGCCGACCTCGGCGAAGAACTGGTCCTTGAGGTGGGCGCGGTCGCCGACGATGAAGCCCTCCAGGCGCAGGCGCTTGGAGACGATCTTGAACAGGTTGTTCGGGCCGGGCTTGGGCTCGGCGTTGTTGTACTGCGAGATCATGCCGCACTCGGCGACCCGGCCGAAGTCGTTGAGCACGTCGATCGCCGCTTCCAGGTGCTCGCCGCCGACGTTGTCGAAGTAGACGTCGACGCCGTTCGGGGCGGCGGCGCGCAGCTGCTCGACCACCGGGCCGTCGTGGTAGTTGAAGGCGGCGTCGAAACCGGCCTCCTCGGTGAGGTAGCGGACCTTCTCCGCCGACCCGGCGCTGCCGATCACCCGGGAGGCGCCGCGCAGCTTGGCAATCTGCCCGACCAGCGAGCCGACCGCGCCCGCCGCGCCGGAGACGAACACGACGTCGCCCTCCTGCTGCTTGGCGACGTCGACCAGGCCGACGTAGGCGGTCATGCCGGGCATGCCGAGCGCGTAGAGGTAGGCGTTCAGCGGTGCCGCCTGCGGGTCGACCTTGACCGCCCGCTCGGCCTTGACCACCGCGTGGTCGCGCCAGCCGAGGTCGTGCAGCACGTGGTCGCCGGGCTGGAAGCCCTCCGCGCGGGAGGCCACCACCTCGCCCACCGCGCCGCCCTGCAGCGCCTTGCCGACCTCGAACGGCGGCACGTAGGACTTGCCCTCGTTCATCCGGCCCCGCATGTACGGGTCGACGCTCATCACCAGGTTGCGCACCAGCAGCTGGCCCTCGCCGGGCTGCGGGGTGTCGACCTCGACGACGTCGAAGTTGTCCGGGGTCGGCCAGCCCTTGGGGCGGGACGCCAGGCGGATCTCCAGGCCCTTGCTCATCGGTACTCCTCCACGGGACGGGTTCGGCACCGACCCTACCCAAAGTGTCAGTGACTGCCAATTGTCGTTCAATGACTTATGTCTCGGTCTGCCGCGGTGGCAGAATGGTCGGCATGAGTGCCCCGACGGACCAGGGTGGCCTACGCGCCCGCAAGAAGCAGCGCACCCGCGCGGCCCTGATCGACGCGGGGCTGGACCTGTTCCTCGCCAACGGCTACGAGGCGACCAACGTGGACGAGATCGCCGCCGCGGTGGAGGTCTCCTCGCGCACCTTCTTCCGCTACTTCGCCAGCAAGGAGGACATCGCGCTGGCCAAGGGCGCCGAGTTCGACGAGCTGCTGCTGGACGCCCTGGCCTCCCGGCCCGCCGAGGAACCCCCGCTGACCGCGCTGCGGCACGCGGTGCTGGGCATGCTCCGCGAAGCCGCCACCGACTCCGGCGTCCAGCGGTTCCTGAGCACCCAGCACCTGATCACCCGGACACCCGCCCTGCTGGCCGGCAACCTCCGGCGGGCCGTGGGCACCGAAGGACGGCTGACCGCCGAGATCGCTTGCCGCCAGGGCGTGGACCCCGACCGGGACATGCGCCCCCGGGTGCTCGTCGCCGCGGTCTGCGGAGCGCTGCGCATCGGCCTGGAGGCGACCTGCGCCGACCCCAGCCGCGAGCTCGGGCGGATGGTCGAGCTCGTGGAGCAGGCGGTCGACCTGGCCACCGCCGGGATCCCGCAGCACTGGGGAGACGACCCGCACCGCTGGTGACTACGATCACCGGCAGCCGACCGGGAGGAGCGCGGTGGACGAGATCGTGAGCGCGGCCGACGTGCAGGACGCCGCCGAACGGCTGGCGGGCGTCGCGCACCGCACCCCGGTGGTCACCTCCAGCACGCTGGACGAGCTGGTCGGCGCCGAGGTCTTCCTCAAGTGCGAGAACTTTCAGCGGATGGGCGCGTTCAAGTTCCGCGGTGCCTACAACGCGATCTCCCGGCTGGGCCCGGAGCAGCTGCGGCGCGGGGTCGTGGCGTACTCGTCCGGCAACCACGCGCAGGCCGTCGCGCTGGCCTGTCGGCTGCTCGGCACCACGGCAGTGATCCTGATGCCCGAGGACGCCCCGGCCGCCAAGCTCGCCGCCACCCGCGGCTACGGCGCGGAGGTCATCACCTTCGACCGCTACACCGAGGACCGCGAGCAGCTGGGCCGCGAACTGGCCGAGGAGCGCGGGCTCGCACTCGTCCCGCCGTACGACCACCCGCACATCATGGCCGGTCAGGGCACCGCGGCACTGGAGCTGCTGGCCGAGACCGGGCCGCTGGACGCGCTCGTGGTGCCGGTCGGCGGCGGCGGGCTGATCGCCGGGTGCGCGACGGTGGCCAAGGCGCGCCACCCGGGGATCCGGGTGGTCGGCGTCGAACCCGACACCGCCGACGACACCCACCGCTCGCTCGCCGCGGGTGAGCGGGTGTCGACGCCAGTGTCGCGCACCATCGCCGACGGGTTGGCCGTGGCCACGCCGGGTGAGCTGACGTTCTCGGTGAACCGGCGGCTGGTCGACGAGGTCGTGCTGGTTTCCGACGACGAGGTCCGCGCGGCGCTGCGGCTGACCTTCGAGCGGTTGAAGCTGGTGGTCGAGCCCAGCGGCGCGGTCGGCATCGCCGCGCTGCTCACCGGCCGGATCACCGCACCCCGACGCGTCGGCGTGGTGATCTCCGGGGGCAACATCGGAGTCGAGCGCTTCGCGGAGCTGCTGGGCTGATCAGGGCCGCGGCCAGGAACGCTGCGCCGGGCGCAGCTGCTCGTAGGCGCGGGCCAGGCGCAGCACCCCGACGTCGTCGAAGCGGCGGCCCGCGATCTGCAGGCCGATGGGCAGCCCGTCCGGGGTCCAGCCGCAGTTGACCGACACCGCGGGTTGCCCGGACATGTTGTAGGGCAAGGTGAACGCGATGTGCTCCAAGCCGCGCAGCGGGTCGCCGGTCGGGTAGGCCTGCTCGGCGGGGAACGCCGGGATCGGCGCGACCGGGGACAGCACGTAGTCGAAGTCGCGGACCACCCGGTTGGCCGCGACCGAGATCGCGTCCATCTGGCTGTACCCGTGGAACACCTGGGCCGCGGTGGCCTCCCGCGCGCTGCCCGCCCACTGCGCGATGCCCGGCAGCACCGCCGCCCGCCGTTCGGCGGGCAGCGCCGAGATGTCGGTCCAAGACCGGAAGCGCCAGAACAGGTCCATGCCGTCGAGCATCTCGCGGGACAGGAACGGGTCGATCGGTTCCACCGAGGCACCGGCCGACTCCAGCAGCTGGGCCGCACCCGCGACCGCGGCGGTGACCGCGGGTTCGACGGGCAGGCCGACGCGGTGGTCCAGCAGCAGGGCGATGCGCAACCCGCGCACCCGCCCGTCGAGCTCGTTCCAGTCGACGTCGGCCGGGGGCAGCGCCGTGTGGTCCCGGTCGTCCGGTGCGGCCAGCACCGAGGCCAGCAGCGCGGTGTCGGTGACCGTGCGGGTCATCGGCCCGACCACGCGCCCCGCGTAGGGCGGGTGCACCGGGATGCGGCCGAAGGTGGGTTTGAGGCCGACCACCCCGCACCACCCGGCGGGCAACCGGATCGAACCGCCGATGTCGGTGCCCAGGTGCAGCGGTCCGTACCCGGCCGCGGCGGCCGCGCCTGCCCCGGCGCTGGAGCCGCCCGGCGTGCGGCCGAGGTCCCACGGGTTCCTGGCCAGGTGGTGGAAGCTGGACACGCCTGAGGACAGCATCCCGTAGTCGGGCATGGTGGTCTTGGCGAAGATCACCGCGCCGCCCTCGCGCAACCGGGCCGCCGCGGGGGCGTCCTCCCGCGCCGGGACGAGCTCGGTGGCCGCGGTCCCCTGCGGGACCGGAGTGCCCTTGGTGGCGATGTTCTCCTTCACCGTCACCGGAACGCCGTCGAGCGGACCTGCCGGTGCACCGCTGCGCCAGCGCCGCTGCGCGGCCCGCGCCGCGCTGCGCGCCGACTCCGGGTCCAGCGCGTAGGTCGCGCACAGCTTCGGCTCGCAGGACTCGACGCGCTCCAACACGGCGTCGAGGGCCTCCACCGGCGAAGTCTCCCCCGCCCGATAGGCCGCCACCAGGTCCACCGCCGGGAGATCGGCCAACTCCGCCATACCCACGCTCCCTCGATCACGGCCCGGGAGTCCGAGTCTCGACCACCGCGCCCGGCGGGGAAAGTTGGCAAGGTGTGCGCGCCAGGCGCCGACACCGCGCAGATCGTCCGTTGACAGGCGATCAGCGCGCCGGGTTCCGTCCTCGACGTGTCCACTGCGGACTGATCAGCCGACGGTCGCGCCGAAGACCAGGCCGAGCAGGTAGGTGGCCGCGGCCGCTCCCGCGCCGATGCCGAGCTGGCGCAGCGCGCGGGGCAGCGGCGCGGCACCCGACAGCACGCCGACGGTCGCGCCGGTGAGCATCAGCGCGAGCCCGACCAGCACCACCGCCACCAGCACCGCCCACCCACCGGACATGCCGAACAGGAACGGCAGCACCGGAACCAGGGCGCCGGAGGCGAAGAACACGAAGCTGGACAGGGCGGCCTTGATCCCGGTGCCGACCACCTCGTGGTCGTCGGCGGGCGACTCGAGCGGGGGCACCGGCGGTCTCGGATCGCGCAGCAGGGCGTCGGCGCGGCGGTGCGCCTCGTCCTCGGGCATCCCCCTGGCCCGGTAGACCAGCGCCAGCTCGTTGGCGTCGACGTCGAGGTAGGGCACCACGGCGCGCGCCTCCGGGTTCGGCGCGGCCGCGGCCAGCAGCTCCCGCTGGGAGCGCACCGAGATGTACTCCCCGGCCCCCATCGACAGCGCCCCCGCGAGCAGTCCGGCCAGGCCGGTCAGCAGCACCGTCCCGGTCGGGACGTTCCCGCCGATCACCCCGAGCACCAGCGCCAGGTTGCTCACCAAGCCGTCGTTCGCGCCGAAGACCGCGGCGCGGAAGGTGCCCGACACGCGGGCCCGGCCGCGAGCGGCCAGCGCGCGCACCACCTCCTCGTGGATGCGCTCGTCGGCGGCCATCGCCGCGGAGGCGTCGCGGTCCGTGCCGTACGGCGAGCGGCTCTCCGCGCGCTGGGCCAGCGCCAGCACGAAGACCGAGCCGAAGCGGCGGGCCAGGAACACCAGCAGCCGCATCCGGAACTGGCCGCGGCGGTGCGGCCCGGCCTCGTCACCGAGCAGCTCCGCCCAGTGCGCGGCGTGGCGCTCCTCGGCCTCGGCCAACCCGAGCAGGATCTCGCGCTCCTCGCCGGTGCGGCGGGCGGCGAGCTCCCGGTAGACCGCGGCCTCCTCGCGCTCGTCGGCGAGCCGACGCCGCCACCGGCGCACCGACCTGGCATTGGCCTCGGGCGATCTCCCGCTCTTGCGCACGCACCCAGCCTCGCAGCCGATCACCGCGGGCACCAGTCGGCGGTTCAGCCGTCGAACGTCGGCTTGCGCTTCTCCAGGAACGCCCGCACCTGCTCGCGCGCGTCCGGGGACTGCGAGGTCCCGGCCATCACCTCGGTGGCGATCGCGTAGGCATCGGCCTCGGGCCGGTCCAGCTGGGCGTAGAGCGTCTGCTTGCCCACCGCCTTCGCGTGCCTGCTCCCGCGCGTGGCGCGCGCGAGCAGGTCGTCGACCGCGGCGTCCAGCTCGTCGTCGGGCACCACCCGGTTGACCAGCCCCCAGCGCTCGGCCGTCGCGGCGTCGACCGGATCACCGGTGAGCGCCAGCTCCATCAGCCGCTTGCGGCCGATGGAGCGCGCCACCGGCACCGCCGGGGTGTGGCAGAACCAGCCGCCCTTGCCGCCGGGCAGCGCGAACGCCGCGGACTCGGCGGCCACCGCCAGGTCGCAGGAGGCGACCAGCTGGCAGCCGGCGGCCATCGCCAGCGCGTGCACGCGGGCGACCACCACCTGCGGCACGGCGTGCATGGTGTGCATCAGCGACTCGCACAGCCGCAGCATCTCGCGCATCCCGGCCAGGTCCCGCTCGGCCATGTCGCCGAAGTCGTGCCCGGAGCTGAACACCGGCCCGGCACCGGCGAGCACGATCCCGGTCGCCTTGGTCTCGGCGGCCGCCTCGAACGCCCGCACCAGCTCGGCCAGGTGCGCCACCGACAGCGAGTTGCGCCGCTCCGGCCGGTTCATCGTGATGCGGACGGTCGCACCGTCCTGCTCGGACAGCAGGTGCTCGTACTGCGAACCGCTCATCGGCGCTCCCGAGGACCTCGACCACGTCGTCGTCCTTGAGCTTGGCACACCCGGTGCCGCGCGGTCACTCCGCGGCGGGCAGCGCCCCCAACGTCTGCAGGTGGGCCAGCGAGCCGTAGCGGGCGACGAGGTGGTCGAACTCGGCCTGGTCGTGGAACGCCAGCTGCTCGGCGCCGAACTCCTTGGCCACCTCCACCGCGTAGCGGGCCGCCGCGGCGATGTCGGTCTCGTGGCTGGCGCCGGTGGCGCAACCGGGCACGGCCGTGGCCGCCACGATCGCCAGGCCGACGACCGGCGCGTCCGTGCCGGTGGCGGGCTGCAGGATCGAGTTGATGTGGTAGACGCCGTTGCCGTAGGGCGTGATGTCCTGCGTGGTCACCGGGTAGGTCACCAGCGGTTCCCCGGTGACCGCCTCCAGCAGGGTGCCCAGCCGGTCGGCCACCCGCAGCACCCAGCCCTGCTTGACCGTCGGCGACAGCGCCAGGCCGCGGTGGTTGATGATCCGGTTGCCCTTGGTGGTGTCGATGGACAGCACGGCGTCCATGTCCGCAGTGACCTCGTGGGCGTTCATGGTGGCGATGTCCACCGGCGAGTCCATGAACGGCACCGGCTCGTGCGGGCGGGTAGGCGCCGACGGGCACACGTGGGTGCTGATCACCACGTCACCGGGCAGCTGGTCCCCGCGAGCGCGCATGGCCAGCAGCTTCGCCGCGGCCGAGAGGGCCGCCGCGGCACCGTCGCCGTCGGAGACGAAGCCGGTCACCTCGGGGCGGGCCCCGATACCGCCCAGCCGACCGATCACGCCCAGCGTCGGGGCGTCGCCGCCCACCGACCGGCCCCGGGTGCCGGGCACCCGGACCTGCACGAAGTCGGTGCTGCCCACGTCGCCGCGGACGGTGGTGCTGGTCGCCAACCCGCTCTCCCCGGCCGCGCGGTCCAGGTGCGCCACCACGTCAGCGCCGGTGACCTCCGGCGAGTCGAGCAGGTCCACCACGTCCAGGACGTACTTGAGCATCCGCGGTTCCTCCGGGCCTGGGCCGCACCTCCGGGGGCAGGACGGGGGGCTGCCCGCGCGGTGCGGCCGGGTTCGACGGCGGCCGGCCAGGTTCGGGCGGCCGCTCACCGACCACGGTGCTCGTCGACGACACCGCCGAGCAAGCAAATCCCGCTATTCGCAAAATGGGTGCATGCCGGACTTCGGAACCGACCCCCGCACCCCGCCCGGCCTGCCGCGCACCGCAGACCGGGCGCTGCAGGTCCTGCTGGCCTTCGACCGCGCGCATCCGGAGCGGGGCGTCACCGAGATCGCCGCCGAGTTCGGGTTGCACACCTCGGTCGCGCAGCGACTGCTGGCGACGCTGGCCCACCGCGGGTTCCTGGTCCGCAACGACGCCAACCGTCGCTACCGGATCGGCCCGGCCGCGCTGCACCTGGGCCGGGTGTGGGACCGGGCTGGCGCGCTGGACCTGCTGGTGCGGCCGCTGCTGGCCGAACTGGCCGAGGACACCGGGCACAGCGTGCTGCTGGCGCTGCCGGACAGCGCGCACATGCGCTGCGTGGTGGTTGCCGAAGGCGCCGACGGCCGGTTGCGCGGCTACCCGCTGACCAACGAGCTCTACCCGGCACACGCCGGGGCCACCAGCAAGGCCTTCTACGCCTTCCTGCCGCCGGAGTCGCGGGCCCGGATCTTCACCGACCGCCCGCTGGCCCGCTTCACCGAGCGCACGGTGACCGACCTGGCGGTGCTGGAGCGGCAGTTCGCCGACGTCCGGGCGTCCGGCTGGGCCTACACCGTCGGCGAGTACGACGAGGGCGTGGCCACGTTGGCGGTGCCGGTGTTCCTGCGCGACGAGCTCTACGGCAGCGTCAGCGTGGGCTGGCACGCCGACCAGCACGACCACGACCCAGGCGACTGGGTGGAGCCGCTGCGCGAGCTCAGCTCCCGCATCGGGTTGCGGCTGACCAGGCCGCTGCCCCGCGGCCGCGGGGCGCGACGCGCCGCAGGTGGCGGTGGTGCCACCGCGCAGCCGCCCGCCGGGTAGGGTTTTCGCGTCGCTGCGCTGGTGGTCTGACGACGGGGAGGCTGAGCCGATGAACCGCAAGCCGGTGATCGCGGTCGTGGTGCTGGTGATCGTCGTGCTGGGTTTCCTGCTGGTCCGCGACCCGGTGGGCGCCGCGTCCACCGTGCAGGCCGCGTGGGACCTGGTGATCTCGGCGGTCACCACGGTGATCAGCTCGCTGACGACCTTCTTCCAGCACCTGTTCCACAACAGCTGAGCCAGCTCGGTAATTCCTCCACCGCCGCTGCCGCGCGCCACTCCTCCACCGCGCATTTCCGCGCTTCGCGACCGTGAAAGCGCGCCCAGCGGAATGGAAGGATCAGCACCACCCGGCCCCAATTCCACCCACGGGAAAGCGGCGGCCGAATAGGACTAGGGACCAAGTACCCGTTTTCCCGCGACCGCGCGACGACACCGCGCTGGAAGGCGAAAAAACCCGTCGAAGCAGGGCCTAAAGTCAGCTTGTCCCGCCCCACCGGACGTCTTAACGTGGATGGCGGTCACGTCGAGGAACGCGAAATGACCCGACGTCCGGAGGACATCGGGAACTGGGGAAGTCCGGTTCGCCCCGCGAAGTGACCCGACGCGAGGGGCAATTCCGGAACGGGCCGCGAACCCGAAGCTCCCACCGCGCGGCAGTTCGATCCACGGGCCCAGATCGAATCCCGCGCGGAATGCGGTTCGGGGCACCACCTGAATTCAGCTCGTGTCGCGTGCAAGCGCACGCCGGGCAGCACGACGGTCCGGTACGCGACGTGCATCGACTCCGGAAATGAGTGATCGGAATGCAGATCAAGGACACCTTCAAGGTCGACTTCAACCGCAACCGTCACGGCTGGGGCTGGGGATCCGGCTGGGGCTGGGGATCCGGCTGGGGCTGGGGTCACTGGGGCCGCTGGGGCCGCTGGGGCCGCGGCTGGGGCTGGGGCGGCTGGGGCGGCTGGGGCTGCTGAGCCCTGCAGTTCCATCCATCCGATTCGCGTAGCTCCCGCTCCCCCGGAGCGGGAGCTACGCCTCTGCCTGGGGGGTGAGGCGGGTGCCGGGTTTGGTGAGCTGGCTGTTCCGGCCAGCGGAGCGGGACACCGAGGGGTTGGTCGAGCACGCGCCCGTGATGCGGGTGCGCGCGGTCATCAGGCGGTTCTGGCCGGACGCCCGGCCGTTCCGCGGCTGGCTGCTGCTCAGCCTGCTGCTCGTGCTGATCTCGCCGCTGCTGGACACCGCGGCGATCTGGCTGTTCAAGGTGCTCATCGACGAGGTGCTGACACCGCAGAACTTCGCCGTGTTCCCGATGATCGCCGCCGCCTACGCGGTGCTCACGCTGGCCTCCGGGGTGATCGACTTCTGCGGCCAGTACCTCGCGGTGTGGATCGGCGAGAACTTCCTGCACCGGATGCGAACCAGGGTGTTCGCGCACCTGCACACGCTGTCGGTCGGGTTCTTCGACCGCCGGCGCATCGGTGACACGCTGTCCCGGCTCACCGGCGACGTGGGCGCCATCGAGGCCCTGGTGCTCTCCGGCGTCACCCAGACCTTCTCCTCGCTGGTCAAGGTCCTGATGTTCACCGGGGTGCTGTTCTACCTGAACTGGCAGCTGGCGCTGGTGTCGCTGATCGCGGTGCCGTTCTTCTGGGTGGTTGCCCGGTTCTTCGCCCGCCGCATCAAGGCCGCCTCCCGCGAGGAGCGCGGGCGCAGCGGCTCGATCAGCACCGTCGCCGAGGAGAGCCTCGGCAACGCGCCGCTGATCCAGGCCTACGGGCGCGAGGCGGCCGAAGTGGACCGCTTCGCCCGGCAGAGCCGCGGCAACGTCGTCGCCGAGCTGGCTTCGGCCCGGGTCGGGGCGCTGTTCGGCCCGCTCACCGACCTGCTGCAGGTCTGCGGTGTGCTGGCGATCGTCGGGGTGGGGATCCTGGAGCTGTCGGCCGGGCGGATCAGCCTCGGCGGGCTGCTGGCGTTCCTGGTCTACCTGTCCCAGCTCTACGCGCCGGTGCAGAGCCTCGGGCAGCTGTCCAACACCATCTTCTCCGCCTCGGCCAGCGCCGAGCGGATCATCGAACTGCTCGACCAGCGCCCACTGGTGCAGAACCCGGCGAACCCGGTGCCGCTGCGGCGGGTCACCGGCCGCATCGACGTCGACCGGGTCGACTTCCGCTACCCCGGCACCCCCGCCGACGTGCTGCACAGCGTGAGCTTCTGCGCCCCGCCCGGCCAGACCACCGCGGTGGTCGGCGCCAGCGGCGCGGGCAAGTCCACGCTGACCAAGCTGCTGCTGCGCTTCTACGACCCGACGGGCGGCCGCATCCTGCTGGACGGCGTCGACCTGCGGCAGCTGGACATCGCCGAGCTGCGCGCCAACATCGCCATCGTGCTGCAGGAAACGCTGCTGCTGGACGGCACCATCGCGGACAACATCCTGGCCGGACGACCGGACGCCGACGAGCGCCAGCTGGTCGAGGCCGCCGAGGCCGCCGACGCCCACGAGTTCATCCAGGCGCTGCCGGAGGGCTACGAGACCCGGGTCGGGCAGCGCGGTCGGCTGCTCTCCGGCGGGCAGCGGCAGCGGATCGCCATCGCCCGCGCGATGATCCGGGACGCGCCGATCCTGCTGCTGGACGAGCCGACCACGAGCCTGGACGCCGACGCCACCCGCCGGGTCCTCGCGCCGCTGCGCCGGTTGATGGCCGGGCGCACCACCATCGTGATCTCGCACAACCTGCTCACCGTCCGCGACGCCCAGCAGATCGTCTACCTGGAGCAGGGCCGGATCACCGAGGTCGGCACGCACGAGGAGCTGTTGCGCAACAACAACGGCTACGCCCACCTCTACCGGCTGCACCACCCGGAGCGCGGCGGCGGCCCGGCGGTGCCCGAACAGCAGCAGGCCGGGTCGGTCACCCCGACCCGGCCCGTCGACGGCCAGCTGCCGAACTGATCAGCGCCAGGGCTCGCCGCGGCGGCGAGCCCGCAGCCACCGCTGCCCGTTTCCGGTCCACCGCAGCGCTTTCCGCGCCACCAGGGTCTGCTGCGCCAGGTACTTCTGGTACTGCCAGGGCCCCTGGATGCCGTGCCGACCAGCCATCGCGTAGCAGAACTCCACCGCCCCGCGGTCGGTGTAGCGGTCGGCCCGCTCGAACCAGGCCATGCTGCTGCGCGCGGCGATCTGCAGCTCCCGCATCGCGGTGTGCCCCGCCTCGTCGAACTCCTTGACCGCCAAGGCCGTTTCCGGCTGCTCGTAGAGGCCCTGCGCGAGGACGATGGCGTCCAGCATGGCCAACCTGGTGCCCGATCCCAGCGTGAAGTGCGTGGTGTGCGCGGCGTCCCCGATCAGCACCGCGTTGTCGTAGCGCCAGGTCTGGTTGAACACGTGGGCGAAGCGCTGCCAGGACGCCGGTCCGCCGCGGGACTGGCTGATCAGCGACCTGCCCCGCAGCGGCCCGGAGAAGACCTGCTCCAGCAGCTGCCGGGTCTCGGCGTCGCCGAGCCGGTCCAACCCCAGGTTCCGCCAGGTCGGTTCGGTGCACTCCACGATGAACGTGCTGATGCCCGCGGCCGACGGGTAGGCGTGGAACCAGATCCAGCCCGCCTCGGTCTGCTCGAAGTCGAAGGTGAACTTGTCGAACACCCGCTCCGTGCCCATCCAGATGTAGGGGTTGTTGCCGTGGTCGACCTGGGTGCCGAACTGGTCCTGGTAGCGCTGCCGGGTGCGGCTGTTGGCCCCGTCGGCCACCACCACCAGGTCGGCGTCGGCGTAGTCGGCGAGGTCCTCGGCCGCGGTCCCGTACTCGATCTTCACGCCCAGCTCGGTGGCCCGCTCGGCGAGGATCGCCAGCAGTGGGGCCCGGTTGACGCTGTATCCGTAGCCGCCGAGGTAGGCCTTGTCGACGCCGCGCAGCGCGACCACCTGCTCCTGCCAGAGCGTCGACTCGGCCCGGATGCGCTGCGCGCTCTCCCGGTCGTTGCGGTAGAGCGTGTCCAGCAGGTCCTCCCAGTACACGACACCCCAGCCGTAGGTGGCACCGGGCGGGTCCCGTTCGATCACGGTGATGTCGTGGCCGGCGTCGCGGAGCTTCGCCGAGATGGCGAAGTACAGCCCACCGGGTCCGGCCCCGATGCACACGATTTTCACAGCAGCACCTCCTGAGCGACAGGCGGGCAGCTGCGCAGGCGGCCGGACCGGACCGCCAATGTCCGCGTGAGAAGTCGATACGCCCTCGTTGTACTCCTCACCGCGCATGGTCGCACCCGCGACCGCGGACGCGCCGAGCCGGACACCAGTTCGGCTGCTGCGGACCTGCCGAAGCAGTACGCTCGGAACCGCGCATCGTCCTCCCCCGGGCCACGCAGGGGGTTCGGCAGCAGGCGGTCCCCGCGCAGGCCGGGGCGCGGCAGCCGGGAGTCGAGATGAGCAGGCTGACCCAGCCCACCAGGTCCGAGAGCAGGTTCGCCGCTTCGCTGGGCCGCCAGGCCAACGAGCTGGACCTGCGGTTCCAGCTGGCCTCCGGGATGCGGCGCCAGCTCAACAAGGTCTTCCCGTCGAACTGGTCGTTCCTGCTCGGCGAGATCGCGCTCTACAGCTTCGTCGTGCTGCTGCTGACCGGCACCTACCTCGCCTGGTTCTTCGACCCGTCGATGACCGAGGTGGTCTACAACGGCAAGTTCACCAACCTGCGCGGCATCCCGATGTCGCGGGCCTTCGAGAGCACCCTGGACATCTCCTTCGACGTCCGCGGCGGGTTGTTCGCGCGGCAGCTGCACCACTGGGCCGCGCTGATCTTCATGGCCTCGATCGTGGTGCACATGTTCCGGATCTTCTTCACCGGCGCGTTCCGCCGCCCGCGCGAGGTGAACTGGACGATCGGGATCCTGCTGTTCATCACCGGCATGTTCGAGGGCTTCATCGGCTACTCGCTGCCGGACGACCTGCTGTCCGGCACGGGGCTGCGGATCGCCTCCGGGATCCTGCTGTCGGTGCCGGTGATCGGCACCTGGCTGCAGTGGCTGCTGTTCGGCGCGGAGTTCCCGGGCACCGAGATCATCCCGCGCTTCTACATGATCCACATCTTCCTGCTGCCCGGCATCATCCTGGGGCTGATCGCGGCGCACCTGGCCATCGTCTGGTACCAGAAGCACACCCAGTACCCTGGCCGGGGCCGCACCGAGTCCAATGTGGAGGGCGTGCGCATCATGCCGTCCTTCGCGGTCAAGAGCGGCGGGTTGTTCTTCCTGGTCACCGGCGTGCTGGCCATCATGAGCGGGGTTTTCCAGATCAACGCGGTCTGGAACTTCGGCCCGTACAACGCGGCCATGGTCTCGGCGGCCTCGCAGCCCGACTGGTACATGATCTGGACCGACGGGATGGGGCGGCTGTGGCCGCCGTGGGAGCTCTACCTCGGGCCCTACACCGTGCCTGCGGTGTTCTTCCCACTGGTCCTCGGGCTCGGCCTGGTGTTCACCGTCGCGCTGATGTACCCGATGCTGGAGCGCAAGCTCAGCGGCGACGACGCCCACCACAACCTGCTGCAGCGGCCGCGCGACGCCCCGGTGCGCACCTCGCTGGGCGCGATGGCGATCGCGTTCTTCCTCGTGGTGCTGGCCTCCGGGGCCAACGACATCATCGCGTTCGTGTTCGGGCTGTCGCTGAACATGACCACGTGGGCCGGGCGGATCGGCGTGCTGCTGCTGCCACCGATCGCCTACTACGTGACCTACCGGATCTGCCTGGGGTTGCAGCGCGCGGACCGGGAGGTGCTGGAGCACGGCGTGGAGACCGGCATCGTCCGGCGGCTGCCGCACGGCGAGTTCGTGGAGGTGCACCAGGCGCTGGGCCCGGTGGACGAGCACGGCCACCCGGAGCCGCTGCCCTACCAGGGCACCCCGGTGCCCAAGAAGATGAACCAGCTCGGCGCGGCCGGGCACTCGGTGCCGGGCAGCCTGCTGGTGCCGGACCCGCGGGAGGAGACCGAGGAGTTGGAGCGGGCCCGGCACGAGCAGGCCGAGGAGGCCGAGCGGGCGCGGACGGGCCGAGAACCCGAGGTGCGCTCCGGGCGCCCGAGGGCACCCGAGCAGTGATCCGGCCGCGCGGACCGGGCGCGACGGCGATCATCTAGGGTTCAGCGATGTCCACCCGGGAACTGGTCGTGCTCGGCACCGCGAGCCAGGCGCCCACCCGCGCCCGCAACCACAACGGCTATCTGCTGCGCTGGGACGGCGTCGGGTTCCTGTTCGACCCGGGCGAGGGCACCCAGCGGCAGATGGTCCGCGCGGGCGTCAGCTCGCACGCCATCGACCACCTCTGCATCAGCCACTTCCACGGAGACCACTGCCTCGGGCTGCCGGGCGTGCTGCAGCGGCTGTCGCTGGACCGGATGCCGCGCCCGGTGCACGCGCACTTCCCCGCCGCCGGTGCCGAGTTCTTCCGGCGGCTGCACCACGCGTCGGCCTTCGACGAGGTCGCCGAGGTGCGGGAACGGCCGGTCGAGCGCGCCGGCACGGTGTTCACCGGCACCTTCGGCGCGCTGGAGGCGGTGCCGCTGGACCACCGCATCGAGACGTTCGGCTACCGGCTGGTGGAGCCGGACGGGCGGCGGATGCTGCCCGAGCAGCTGGCCCGGTTCGGGGTGCGCGGGCCCGACGTCGGCCGCCTGCAGCGGGCGGGCTTGCTGCGGGTCGGCGACCGGCAGGTGTCGGTGGAGCAGGTCAGCGAGCCGCGGCCGGGCCAGCGGTTCGCGTTCGTGATGGACACCCGGCTGTGCGACGGGGTCTTCGAGCTCGCCGACGGGGCCGACATGCTGGTGATCGAGTCGACGTTCCTGCAGCAGGACGCCCGGCTGGCCGACGAGTACCGCCACCTCACCGCGGCCCAGGCCGCGCGGGTGGCCGCCGAGTGCGGGGTGCGGTGCCTGGTGCTCACGCACTTCTCCCAGCGCTACCCCGATCCGCGGCGCTTCCGGGACGAGGCGGCCGCGGTGTTCGACGGCCAGCTGGTGGTGGCCGAGGACCTGGTGCGGGTGCCGGTGCCGCCGCGCCGGTGAATATGCTCCCGGGTGGCTAGCGATCGTCGGAGGCACTTCTTTGGTTCGGCAACCGATCCCGGTCATCATCGTCGCCGGGTTCCTCGGCTCCGGGAAGACGAGTCTGCTCAACCACCTGCTGCGCAACCCGCAGGGCGCGCGGATCGGGGTGGTGGTCAACGACTTCGGGCAGATCAACATCGACGCGCTGGGCGTGGCCGGGCAGGTCGACTCGACGGTCTCGCTGGGCAACGGGTGCCTGTGCTGCGCGGTGGACGCCAGCGGGCTGGACGACCTGCTGGCCCGGTTGGCGCGCCCGAGCAGCGACATCGACGTGATCGTGATCGAGGCCAGCGGGCTGGCCGACCCGCGCGGCATGGTCCGGCTGCTGCTCAACAGCACCAACCCGCGGCTGGGCTACGGCGGGCTGGTCGAGGTGGTCGACGCCGCCGAGTTCGACCGCACCCGGCAGCGCCACCCCGAACTCGACCAGCACCTGCGCTTCGCCGACCTGGTGCTGCTGAACAAGACCGACCGGGTCGCCGAGGCCGACCGCGACCGGCTGCTGGCGCTGGTGCGCGAGCTGGCCGGGGGCAAGCCCGTGCTGCCGACCGCGCACGGCCGCGTCGACCCGTCCCTGCTGTTCGACCGGGACTCGGTGCGGCAGCGGCGGGAGACCGCCCGGCAGCTGTCCTTCGACGACCTGCTCGCCGACTCCCACCACGACGACTGCGCCGAGCACCTGCACACCGCCTACCAGAGCGTGTCGTTCACCGCCGAGGAGCCGGTCGACCCGCGCGCGCTGATGCGGTTCCTGGATGCCCGCCCGGCCGGGGTGTACCGGGTGAAGGGCCAGGTGCACTTCGGGGTGCCCGGCCACGAGCAGAAGTTCACCCTGCACACCGTCGGCGACTTCCTGCGCTTCCACCGCTCCCGCTGGGCCCGCGGTGAGGCCCGCCGCACCCAGCTCGTGGTGATCGGCTCCGGGCTGGACGGCGACCGGGTCCGCGACGACCTGGCGGCCTGCCTGGGCGAACCCGACGTCGCCGACGAGCACAGCATGCTCGACGTGCTGAAGTACACCCGCTCCTGACCGGCTGCCGAGCGCGGTGGGCCGGGGTGGCACCGCGGGAGCGGCCTGTCGGACAATCGGTGCCATGACCGAGCGCAAGCCTCCCGGCACCACGTTCGAATCATGGGTGGACCGGCAGATCCGGACGGCGCAGGAGCGCGGCGACTTCGACGACCTGCCCGGCGCGGGCAAGCCGCTGCCCGGCGCGGGGCAGCCCGTCGAGGAGCAGTGGTGGCTCAAGGACCACCTCCGCCGCGAGGGCCTGTCCGGCGAGGCGCTGCTGCCGACGGCGCTGCGGCTGCGCAAGGAGGTCGAGCGGCTGCCGGAGACCGTGCGCGAGCTGCCCACCGAGCAGACCGTGCGCGAGGCCGCCGCTGAGCTCAACCGGCGGATCGTCGAGCACCTGCGCGCGCCCAGCGGCCCGCAGGTGGCGATCGGGTTGGTCGACGCCGACGAGCTCGTCGCGGCTTGGCGCGGCGCTCGGCAGCAGGCGGTGCCGCCCGAGCCCGCCCCGCAACCCGCACCGGCGGCGCGGAAAACCCGCTGGTGGCACCGTTTTCGGCGGTGACCCGTCCCACCTGCTGAGCAGCTTTGACGCCGTTGCGGCCGTGGTGCTTTGATCCGTCCATGGCACTGGGACCGCTGCTGGTGCAGCGCGCGCACATCGACCTGCTGTGGGTCGCGTCCGCGGCGTGTCCGCGCGGTTGAGCACTCCCGCGCACCACCCTCCCCGGATCCGCACCGCGATGTGAGACGGAGATTCGTGCCATGACATCGGAAGCCGCTCGGCCGCTCGCGGCGAACTCGTTCGAGACCCGCCCGCTGCAGGACGGCGCGGTGGTCGAGGTGACCGCCCGGTTCATCGTCACCCGCCAGGACCTGGCCGCCCTGGAGCAGGTCCTCACCCCCCAACCCGTCCCCTACCAGTCCACAGTGGAGTCACCTCGGCTGCGGTCGCTGCCCGCCCCGCCCGAACCGGCGGAGCCGCAGCTGCAGGTCCTGGTGGCCTCGCGGCGGGTGCTGCGCGCCGACGGCACCCCAGTGGAGCTGACCCGGCTGGAGTTCGACCTGCTGCTGTTCCTGTGCGACAACCCCGGCCGGGTGCACCGGCGCAGCGCGCTGCTCAACGCGGTGTGGGAGTTCAACAGCACCCCGAGCACCCGCACCGTGGACGTGCACATCCGGCGGATCCGCAGCAAGCTCGGCGCCGACCTGAACCTGATCACCACGGTGCGCGGCGTCGGCTACCGGATGGACCGGCCAGCCGATGTGCACATCGTCCGCGACTGACGGCATGGCACCGCGCCCGCCGGGTAGCCCAGGGGCATGCCGAAACGCAGTCGTGAGGAATACGAGCGGGGGTTGCCCGGCTACCACGACCCGATGGCCGGGGTCGGCGGGGCGCCGTACGCGCGCAGCGCGCTGACCCTGCGGTTGTGGCTGGCCGGGTTCGGCCTGGTGTTCTGCGCGGGCGCGGCCGTGGTGCTGTTCCTGGTGCTGCCGGAGCTGGCCTGGTTCGCCTGGGTGCTCGTGGCACTGGCGGTGATCGCGGCCGTCGACTTCGCCTGGGTCGCGCACCGCAAGTGGCGCGGCGAGCCCGGCTGAGCGGGGTCACACCTCCGCCAGTTCCTGGGCCCCGGGCACCGCGGCGAGCAGGTCCCGGGTGTAGTCCTCGGCCGGGGCGCGCAGGACCTGGCGGGTCGGACCCTGCTCGACCACCCGGCCGCCGCGCAGCACCACCACGCGGTGGGTCAGGTTGTCGGCCACCGCCAGGTCGTGGGTGATGAACAGGCACCCGAAGCCCAGCTCGGCCTGCAGCTGCCGGAGCAGGTCCAGCACCGCCGCCTGGACCGAGACGTCCAGCGCGCTGGTCGGCTCGTCCGCGATCAGCAGCTGCGGCTCCAGCGCCAGCGCCCGGGCCAGGCCGACCCGCTGGCGCTGCCCGCCGGAGAGCTCGTGCGGTCGGCGGTCGGCCACCCCGCTGGGCAGCTGCACCGCGTCGAGGAGCTCGGCAACCCGGCGCCGCACGCCGCGCCCGGTCGCGGCGCGGTGCACGACCAGCGGTTCGCCGATGCAGTCCCGCACGGTCCACCGCGGGTCCAGCGACGCCGCCGCACCTTGGAAGACGAAGCCGATGCGGCGGCGCAACTGGCTGCGCTGCGCAGCGGACAGCGCCGACGGGTCGTTCCCGAGCACCGACACCGAACCCGAGCGCGGCACGAGCAGCCCGGCCGCCACGCGGCCCAGCGTCGACTTGCCCGAGCCGGACTCCCCGACCAGGCCGAGCACCTCCCCCGCGCCGACCCGCAGGCTCACCCCGTCCACGGCGCGGAAACCGCCGTAGTCGACCACCACGTCGGTCAGCTCCAGCCCCGTGCGGTCGGCTTCGACCGCTGGGGCGGGTTCGCCACCGAACCGCGGGACCGCGGCCAGCAGCTGCCGGGTGTAGTCGTGGGCGGGCCGGGTGAGCAGCTCGCCGACCGGCGCGGTCTCCACGACCTGCCCGCGGCGCAGCACCACCACCCGGTCGGCGACCTCGGCCACCACGCCCATGTTGTGCGTGATCAGCACGATCGACGTGCCCCGCTCGTCGCGGAGCCGACGCAGCAGCGCCAGGACCTCGGCTTGCACCGTCACGTCCAGCGCGGTGGTCGGCTCGTCGGCGATCAGCACCCGCGGGTCGTTTGCCAGCGCCATGGCGATCACCACGCGCTGCTGCTGGCCACCGGAGAGCTGATGCGGGTACTGCCGCAGGCGCCGCCGCGGCTCCGGGACGCCCACCGCGGTGAGCAGCTCGACCGCTTCGGCCCGCGCCTGCTCCCGGCTGAGGCCGCGGTGCGCCCGGAGCACCTCCACGAGCTGCCAGCCGATGCTGAACACCGGGTTCAGCGCCGCCGACGGTTCCTGGGGGACCATCGCGATGCCGGTGCCGCGCACCTGCCGCCACCGCCGCGGGTCCGCGCCCAGCAGCTCCTGCCCGTCCAGCCGGATGCTGCCGGACACCGTCGCCGGGGGCGGGAGCAGGCCCAGCGCGGCGCGGGCGCTGAGCGACTTGCCCGACCCCGACTCGCCGACCACCGCGACGACCTCCCCGGGTGCCACCTCGAAGCTCACGTCCCGCACGACCGGGCCGGCGGCGAAGCCGACCGCCAACCCGTCGAACGCCAGTACCGAACTCGCTGCCATGCCGATCTCCTTGCACTCGTCGTTACTCGTAGCAGCGCTGCGCCTCGGCCCACAGCTGCGCGACCTGCTGCGGGTCGTAGTCGGCCTGGCGGCCCGGTTCGTAGCGGACCGCGGCGAGCTGGCCGGTGTAGGGGAAGCGGCCCTCCCGGCGGTGCAGCTCCCAGTCCACCGGTCCGCCGCGGTCCGCGCCGGTGCTGATGCCGGTGAACGGCGCCATGCCCAGCAGCTGCGGCACCGGGTCGAGTTCGGTGCGCTCCGCCCCCACCTCCAGCGCCAAGCGCCACCGGAACTCCGGCAGGGCTTCGGCCACCAGCCGGACGGCCACCTCACCGGTGCCGACCGGGACCGGGCCGCTGCGGTGGATCCGGCCGTAGGCGTTGTAGACCAGCCACGCGGCGTCGCCGTCGACGTGGACCAGGTAGCCCCCGCCCTGGTCGCCGTGGGCGAACAGCACGCCGCGGTCCCCGGCGGTGTGCCGGAGGTGCGCGGTGGCGGTGAAGTCGCGGAACTGCACCAGCCGGGCCGACCGGTAGCGCTCCAGCGTCGGGGTGCCGGGGAACAGCGTCACCGGGCGCTGGAACCGCTCCTCGTCCGGCCTGCGCAGCCGCGCGGCGGGGCTGCCGTCGTTGAGCGGGAACACCCCGTTGCGCCAGGCTTGCCGTTCCCACTCCGCCGCGAGCTCGGCGAGCTTGCCGGGGTGCTCGGTGGCGACGTCGCGGGTCTCGGTCGGGTCGGTGTCCAGGTGGTAGAGCTCCCACTCGGCGTCGGCGAACTCGGTGCCCGGCCGGTGGCGGGTCACGATCTTCCACCCCTCGGCGTAGTAGCCGCGATTTCCGCCGGTCTCGGTGTACTGGCGGGTGTGGCGGCTCGGCCGGTTCGGGCTGCGCAGGACGTCCACCGCGCTGACCCCGTCGAGCTCGGCCGCAGCGACGCCGTGGCGCCGCTCCAGGCGCGGCACCCCGGCCAGCTCCAGCAGCGTCGGCGCGACGTCGGTGACGTAGACGTACTGGTGGCGCAGGCCGGTCGCGCCCAGCCCGGCGGGCCAGTGCAGCAGGAACGGGGTGCGCACCCCACCAGCGAAGGTGTCGAACTTGTACAGCCGGAAGGGCGTGTTCGACGCCTGCGCCCAGCCGCTCGGGTAGTGCACCGTGGTCTGCGGCCCACCGATCAGCTCCAGGTCGCGCGGCACGTCGCGCTCCCACTCGGCGGGCAGCCCGGGCACGTGCGCGAACTGGCTGAAGTAGCTGCGGGTGCCCTCCTCGCCGCCCTCGGCGGTGGCGCCGTTGTCCGAGGTGAAGGCGATGATGGTGTTGTCCAGCTCACCGTGCCGGGCCAACGCCTCCAGCAGCTTGCCGAGGCTCTGGTCGACGCTGTCCACCGCCGCGGCGTAGACCTCCATGTAGCGCGCGAACAGCTCCTGCTGCTCGGTGCTGAGCTCGTCCCACGGCGGGACGCTGCGGCCCGGTTCGCTGTTGCGCGGCGGCAGGGCGGTGCCCTCGGGGAACAGCCCGGCGGCGAGCTGGCGGTGGAAGCGCTGCTCGCGGAGCACGTCCCAGCCCGTCGCGTACCGGCCCCGGTACTTCGCCAGGTCCGGTTCCCGGGCGGCGATCGGGCCGTGTACCGCGTGGTGGGCGAAGTACAGGAAGAACGGCTTGTCCGGGTCGTTGGCGCGCAGGGTGTCGATCATGCCGGTGGCGCGGTCGGTGAGGTCGTCGGTCAGGAAGTAGTCCGGCGGCTGGTCACCGACGTCGTAGGGGCTGTTGTCCCACACCAGCCGGTGCGGGTGGTGCAGGTTGGTCAGCCCCTCCAGGCTGCCGAAGTAGCGGTCGAAACCGCGCTGCAGCGGCCAGGAGGACCGGTCGGCCGCGTCGTGGCTGAGCGCGTCGCGGGTCAGGTGCCACTTGCCGACCGCGAAGGTCGCGTAGCCCGCGGCGCGCAGCAATTCGGCCAGCGTCGGCGCGTGGTCGGGCAGTTCGAAGGCGTGCGCCGGGAACCCCGGGTCGGAGTTGGCCGGGACCGCGAAGCCCGCGCGGTGCGGGTTGAGCCCGGTCAGCAGCGCGGCGCGCGAGGGCGAGCACAGCGGGGTGGTGTGGTAGTTCGCCAGCTGCACGCCCGCGGCGGCCAACGGGTCCAGGTTCGGGGTATCCACTTCGGACCCGTACGGGCCGGTGTCGGCGTAGCCGAGGTCGTCGACCACGATCAGCACGACGTTGGGCGCGCCCGGCTCGGGGCGGGGCGTCGGCGGCCACCACGGCCGCGACCCGGTGAAGGTCCGGCCGACCTCACCGCCGAACCCCTCGTAGCCGCGGGCGTGGTCGGGAATGCTCACCAGGTCCTCTCCCCTGTTCTCGTGGCCGCGCTCGCGGCCTGTGCGATCAGCTGGAAGCCCAGCACCAGCGCGGCGATCACCAGCAGTGGTCCGACGGCGTAGGCCGGGTTGGCGTCCAGGTAGTTCAGCGAGCCGTTGAGGGTGCTGCCCAGCGACGGCTCCGGCGGGCGCACACCCAGCCCGAGGAAGCTCATCGCGCCCTCCAGGAACACCGCGATCGACATCGACAGCGCGGTCTGCACGATCAGCGGGCCGACCGAGTTGGGCACCACGTGGGTGCGCAGGACCCGGCCGCGGCGGGCGCCGATCACCTCCGCCGCGGTGACGAACTCCAGCTCGCGCACCCGCAGCACCTCGCTGCGCACCAACCGGGCGAAGACCGGGACCTCCACCACCACGACGACCACGAAGATGGTGCCCAGCCCGGGCCCGAGCACCGCGGTCAGCGCGATGGCCAGGATCAAATGCGGGAACGCCAGCAGCACGTCCAGCACCCGCTGCACCACGACGTCGAGCGCCCGGTGCGCGGCGGCGGCGACGCCGACCGCGATGCCGGTCAGCGCGCCCAGCGGCACGGCGAGGAAGCTGATCAGCAGGTCCACCTGGATGCCGTGCAGCACCCGGGAGAGCACGTCCCGGTTCAGCTCGTCGGTGCCGAACCAGTGCGCCGCGCTCGGCCCGAGCAGGTTGGCACCCTCCACCTGCGCCTCCGGCGCGAAGGGCGCCAGCAGCGGCGCGGCCAGCCCGGCCGCGAAGACCACCCCGACCACCAGCGCGCCGACCAGGCCCCGGGTGGGGACCCGGCGCGCCGCCGGGGCGGGGCTCAGCACCTCGGTCATGACGTCCTCCCGATCCGGATGCGCGGATCCAGGTAGGCGTGCACCACGTCGGTCACCAGCTGGATGACCACGTAGACCGCGACGGACAGCACGAGCAGGACCTGCACCACCGGGTAGTCGCGGCGGTCGATGCCCTGCTCGATGAGCATCCCCAGGCCCGGCCAGGAGAACACCGCCTCCACCAGGACCGCGCCGCCCAGCAGGTTGCCGACCTGCAGGCCCAGCACGGTCACCGCCGCGGGCACGGCGTTGCGCAGCGCGTGCCGGAACACGATGCGGCGGCGTGGGATCCCGGCCGCCGCGGCGGTGGTCGCGTAGTCGCGGGCCAGTTCGCCGCGCAGCGCCTCGGAGAAGAACCGGGTGAGCACCGCGGCCACCGGCAGGGCGAGGCAGCTGGCGGGCAGCACCAGGTACTGGGCGGTGATGTCGAGGCGGTCAGCCAGCCCCTCCGAGGGCACTCCCCCGGCGGGCAGCAGCCGGACGGCCACGCCGAACACCAGCACCAGCAGCACGCCGGTGACGTACGGCGGCAGGGCCACCGCCGCGGTGGTGAAGCCGGTCAGCACCCGGTCCACCCAGCGGTTGCGCGTGACCGCCCACAGTGGACCGAGCAGCGCCGCGCACAGCACCGCCAGCACCAGCGCGGTGGTGGCCAGCACCGCGGTGTTGGCCGCGCCGTCGGCGAGCAGGTCGCCGATCTCACCGCCGATCAGGTAGGAACTGCCGAGGTCCCCGGCGAACAGGCCGCCCAGCCAGTGCAGGTACTGCAGGTGCAGCGGCTGGTCCAGGCCCAGCTCGCGGCGGATCGCGGCGACCGCCTCCGGCGTGGCGTCCGAGCCCGCCAGGACCGCGGCCGGGTCACCGGGGATCAACCGGATCACCAGGAACACCAGCACCGAGGCCAGCAGCAGCACCAGCAGCGCCGACGGGACGCGGCGCACCAGGTAGCCGAACATGGCACCCCCTCTCACGGGTCAGGCCAGGAAGGCTTCGGTCAGGTCGAGCTCGCGGCGCCGGCTGTAGCCGATGCCCTGCAGCGCGGGCGAGTGCGCCCAGCGCTGCCAGTACACGCCGATCTCGATCAGGAACAGCTCGTCGAGCAGCTGGTCGGACAGTGCGGCGTGCGCACCGGCCGGATCACCGGGGAGCTGCCAGGCCGCGTCGGCGGCCCGCGTGTAGTCCGGTGAGCTGAAGTGCGACGCGTTCTGGCGCGCGTTGAACGGGTAGGCGCTGACGGCCAGCGTCGAGGGGGTCATCTGCGCCCACGAGTGCGTGGCCACCCACAGCCCGCGGAAGCCCCCGGCGATCAGCTGCTGGGTGAACTGCGCCCGGTCCAGCGGTTCCAGCCGCACGTCGATGCCGACCTCGGCGAGGTTGTTCTGCACGATCTGGGCCACCGCCGCCAGCGACGGGTCCTTCGCCGCGTACACCAGCGGCAGCACCGGCACCGGGCCGTGCTCCGCCACCAGGGCGCGCGCCCGCGGCAGGTCCCGCGCGTAGCGCCGCGCGCGCACCTCGTCGTGGGCCGGGCTGTCCTGCGGCCACGGCAGCGAAGTCGCGTAGCCCGCGCCGCGGAACACCTCGGTGATGATCCGCTCCCGGTCCAACGCGTGCGCGATCGCACGGCGGATCCGCACGTCGTCCAGCGGTGGGGTGGTCACGTTCGTGCCCACGTAGGCCTGTAGTTCGGCCCCGGTGAGCGTGATCGCCCGGGCCGTGCCGAGGCGCACCGCGGACTCCACGTCGCGGTGGCCGAGGGTGTCGGCGAGGTGCACCTGGCCCGACTTCAGCGCCGACAGCAGCGAGGACTTCTCCGGGATGATCCGCGCCCGCACCCCGTCCAGGTAGGGCCGGCCCGGCACGAAGTAGTCGGGGTTGCGGGTGAACCGCAGTTCGGTGTTCGGCCGCCACCCGTCGAACCGGAACGGGCCGGTGCCCACGAACCGGGTGCCGCTGCGCAGGTCGTCGATCGAGTCCGAGTCGATGATCGGCACCGTGTCCAGCAGGTCGAAGATGTTGCTCAGCGGGTCGGCGAAGCGCAGCACCACCTCGTGCGGGCCGACCACGTCGATCCCGGTGATCGCCGCCGCGGTGCTGCGCAGCTGCCCGTTCCACTTCGGATCCGCGTAGCTGCGCAGCGAGAACTCGACGTCGGCGGCGGTGAACGGGCGCCCGCTGTGGAAGCGGACGTCGTCGCGCAGCAGCAGGGTCAGCGCGGTGCCGTCCGGCGCGGGCGTCCAGGAGGTGGCCAGGGCCGGTCGCGGTTCCAGACCCGACGGGCCGTAGCGCACCAGCCGGTCGTAGACCAGCCCGATCAGGGTGGTGATCGCCGGGCCGGTGTTGGTGAACAGGTTCTTGGGCACCAGGTCGGAGAGCAGGCCGAGCTGCGCGGTGCCGCCCGGTTCCGGGGGCCCGGCGGACACCACCCGCTCCTGCCTGGCCACCGCCGACTCGCAGCCGGTGACCAGCAGCGCGGCACCGAGACCGAGGCCGCGCAGCAGCTCGCGGCGGCCGATGTGTTGCGTCATGACTTCCTTCGGGCAGCGGTGAACAGGGCGAACGGTCGGTCGTAGAGGTGGGCCAGGACGCTGGTGCAGGCCGCGACGGCCTGCACGTCGGCACCGAAGCGGGTCACCTGCGGCGGGGGCGCGCCGGGCAGCGCGGTGTGGTCGGCGAAGCTGTGCCGCAGCTCGTCGAGCTGCTCCGGCGCGTCGGTGATCGCCTGGCCGCCCAGTACCACCAGGTCCGGGTCCACCACGTCGCGCACGGCCGCGACCGCGCGGCCCAGGGTGCGGGCCCGCGCGGCGAGGATCCGCGCGGCACCGGGGTCCCCGGCGGCCGCGGTGGCGTGCAGTAGGTGGATGTCCGGCCGGTCGACCACCCCGTCCGCGACGGCTTCGGCCAGCACAGTCTGCTCGGACACCGAGACCTCCAGGCACCCGGTCCGCCCGCAGGGGCAGGGCACGTCGGTGCCGACGGCCAGGTGCGCGATGTCGCTGCCGCGCCCCGGCCCGCGGTGCAGCCGACCACCCGAGACCAGCGCCACGCCCACCACCTGGCGCGCGTAGCAGTACAGCAGGCTGCGTGGTGTCCGGCGCAGCCCGAACAGCAGCTCCGCGGTGGCCATCGCGGGCAGGTGCCCGTCGACGTGCACCGGCCGTCCGGTGGCGGCGGCCAGCAGGTCGCGGACGGGCACCTGGTACCAGCCGAGCCGTTCGTGGTCGACCACGCCGTGGTCGGGGTCCACGTGCCCACCGGTGACCAGCCCGATGCCCACCACGCTGCGCTGCGGTCGGCGGTGCAGGAACACCGCCAGCCGGGAGGCCAGGAAGTCCAGCACGTCCTCCGGCCCACCACCCGGTGTGGGCAGGTGCTCGTCGGCCAGCAGCCTGCCGCGCAGGTCGGCCAGCCCGAACGTGGTGGTGCTGACGCCGATGTGCACGCCGCACGCGGCCAGCGCGGTCTCGTCGATGTCCACCGGCACCCGGGGGCGGCCGATCGCGCCGGAGTGCGTCAGCTCCGGCACCTCGCGCACGATCCCGAGCTCGATGAGCGCCGCCACCTGGCGGCTCACCGTCGGTGGGCTCAACGCCACCCGCCGCTCGATGGCGGCGCGGGACAGCGGCCCGGCCTGGCGGATCACGTCCAGGACGGTGGCGGCGTTGGTTTCGCGCACCCCGCCCGGGCGCGCGGACAGCATGGTCGTCACGAGGGGTCCCGTCTGCTCGGGAAGGTTCGGGGAACAGCACGCCGCGGCACCGCCCGGCGGTGCGCGGCATTGCTTTCGGTGGTGGGAGGAAGTCGCGGATCGCGCGCTCAGCCGCGGCAACAGCACGGCGCGGCCGAGGCCGGGGTGCCGTGCGGGAGCGGGGCGCGGAACTGCTGCATGGGCCGAGCATTGCCCGCCCGCCGGGGCAGCGTCAAAGCCTTCCGCGATGCGGGACGCGACCCGCGACTTATTTTCAGTGGCGCGAAAAGCCTTGCTGCAGCGCGGCATTCGTCCTTAGCGTTCGTCCGAGGTGGAGCAACTTCCCCTTCTCCGTGCCGCAACAGTCCGGCAACGAGACCTTCTTCATCCCCCTGGGAGGACAACCATGACCGCTCAGCTCAACACCCGGGTCGAGGTCGTCAAGCTCGGTGCGCACATCGGTGCGCGCATCGACGGCGTTCGCCTCGGCGGCGACCTGGACGCGGCCACCGTCGCCGAGATCCGGGCCGCGCTGCTGACCCACAAGGTGGTCTTCTTCCGCGACCAGCACCACCTGGACGACGCCGGGCAGCTGGCCTTCGCCGAGCTGCTCGGCGAGCCCACGCTGGCCCACCCCACCGTCAAGGGCCGCGAGCACGCCAACATCCTGCCCATCGACTCGGACTACTCGAAGGCCAACAGCTGGCACACCGACGTGACTTTCGTGGACCGGATCCCGGCGATCAGCCTGCTGCGCGCGGTGCGGCTGCCCTCCTACGGCGGCACCACGACGTGGGCCAGCACCGTGGCCGCCTACGAGAAGCTGCCGGACTCGCTGCGGGCGCTGGTGGACCGGTTGTGGGCGGTGCACAGCAACGCCTACGACTACGCGGCGAACATCGACGAGCAGCGCATCGGCGGTGTCGACGTGAAGTCCCAGCAGTACCGGGAGGAGTTCGTCGCCGACGTCTACGAGACCGAGCACCCGGTGGTGCGGGTGCACCCGGAGACCGGTGAGCGGTCGCTGCTGCTGGGCCACTTCGTGCGCCGCCTGGTGGGGCTCACCAGCGTGGAGTCGGCGGCGCTGTTCCGGCTGCTGCAGGACCGGGTCACGCAGCTGGAGAACACCGTCCGCTGGAACTGGGCGGACGGGGACCTGGCGATCTGGGACAACCGGGCCACGCAGCACTACGCCATCGCCGACTACGACGACCAGCCGCGCCGCCTGCACCGCATCACGCTCGCCGGTGACGTCCCGGTCAGCGTCGACGGCGTGCGCAGCACCACCCGCACCGGCGACGCCGCGCACTACTCCCCAGCCAGCTGACCGCCGGGGCGTGTCGCTCCGCGTGGCGGCGGGTACTGCGGGGGCGTGGAGCTCGTCGAGGAGACGCCCTACCGGTTCCGGATCGAGCCGCGCGGAGCGATGCGGGTGCCCGGGGTGGTGTTCGCGTCGCGGCGGCTGCTGCCGCCGGGGGGCGACGGGTCGCTGGAGCAGGTGGCCAACGTCGCGGCGCTGCCGGGCATCGTCGGCGCGTCCTACGCGATGCCCGATGTGCACTGGGGCTACGGCTTCCCGATCGGCGGGGTCGCCGCCACCGACGTCGGAGCCGGTGGTGTGGTCTCGCCGGGCGGGGTCGGGTTCGACATCTCGTGCGGGGTGCGGCTGCTGGCCGCCGAGCTGGAGCGGGCGGAGTTCCACCGGGTGGCCGAGGAGGTGCTCAACGGCCTCAGCCGCGCCACCCCGCGCGGGGCTGGCCGGGGCGCGGTGTGGCAGGTGCCCCGCGAGGGGCTCGAACGCCTGCTCGCGGACGGGTCCCGCTACGCCGTGGAGCGGGGCTGGGGCGTGCCGCGCGACCTGGAGCGCTGCGAGGACGGCGGAGCGGTCGCCGACGCCGCGCCCGACCGGGTCAGCACGCGGGCGCGGGACCGCGGGCTCGGGCAGGTCGGCAGCCTCGGTTCCGGCAACCACTTCCTGGAGGTGCAGGCCGTCGCGGAGGTCTACGACGAGGGCACCGCCGGGGCGTTCGGGCTGCATCCCGACCAGGTGTGCGTGATGATCCACTGCGGGTCGCGGGGGCTGGGCCACCAGATCTGCACCGACCACGTCCGGCGGATGGACGAGGCGATGGCCGACCGCGGGCTGGTGGTGCCGGACCGGCAGCTGGCCTGCGCCCCGGTCGACTCCGCCGAGGGCCGGGCCTACCTGGGTGCGATGGCCGCGGCGGCGAACTACGCCCGCGCGAACCGGCACGTGCTCGGCGTCGCGGCCGGTGAGGTGCTGCGGCGGGTGACCGGGCACGGGCTCGACCTGGTCTACGACATCTCGCACAACCTCGCCAAGCTCGAGACCCACGAGGTCGCCGGGCGGTCCCGCGAGCTGTGCGTGCACCGCAAGGGCGCCACCCGCGCGCTGCCGCCCGGGCACCCGGAACTGCCGCCGGACCTGCGGGAGGCCGGGCAACCGGTGCTCGTCCCGGGTTCGATGGGCACCGCGTCCTACGTGCTGGCCGGGGTTGCTGGTGGCGACGCGTTCCACTCGACCTGCCACGGGGCGGGCCGCGCGCAGAGCCGCCACCAGGCCGTCCGCACGACCGACGCGCACCAGCTGCGGCGGGAGCTGGAGCGCGACGGCATCGTGGTGCGCGGGAGCTCCGCGCGCGGTCTGGCCGAGGAGGCGCCGACCGCCTACAAGGACGTCGACGCGGTGGTGGCCGTCGCCGAGGGGGCCGGGCTGTGCCGGAAGGTGGCCCGGCTGGTGCCGTTGGGCGTGGTGAAGGGGTGAGCGGCGGTTACCGCTTCCTCCCGCACACCGCCGACATCCGGTTCGAGGCGTGGGGCGGCACCCGCGAGGAGTGCCTCGCGCAGGCCTGCCGCGCGCTGGTCGCCTCCTTCGCGGAGGTCCCCGCAGCAGCACCGGCCCGGCCCGCCTCGGTGGTGCTCGACGGCGGCGGCGAGCAGCTGCTGCTCGCCGCGCTGGACGAGGTCATCTACCGGCTCGACGTCGGGGGCACCGTGCCGCGCGAGGTCGACGTGCGGGCCACCCCGGCGGGGACCGCACTGGAGTTGTCCGAAGTGGACTCAGATGCGGTCCGGTTCACCGGGGCGGCACCGAAGGCGATCTCCCTGCACGGGTTCTCGTTCGCGCGCGACGAGCAGGGCTGGCGCTGCAGCGTCACCGTGGACGTGTGAGCCCTACGCCTCGGTGGCGAAGCGCACGTAGCGCTCGGCGGAGCGCTGGACGATGCGGTCCGCCCCGGACGGGATCACCAGGTCCCACCACGCGCCGTAGAGCGCCTCGAACCGGTACGGCTCAAGCATCCGCGCGGCCCGCTGGACCACGCTGGGCCGCTCCGGGATGTAGTTCGGGTAGCTGTACATGAACGCCACGTGCGTGCGGTCCGGGATGACCTGCACGATGTCACCGCTGAACAGCGCGCCGTCGCCGCGGTCCCAGTGCAGCACGGTGCCGCCCGCGAAGTGCACACCCAGGTTGAGCAGCATCAGGCCGGGGGCCAGCTGCTTGGTCTCCCCCTCCCACAGCTCGATCGCCGAGTCCGGGCGACCGATCCACTCCTGGTCGGAGGCGTGCAGGTGCACCGGCACGTCGAAGGTGCGCGCCCACTCGACCATCGTGGTGTAGTAGTGCGGGTGGCTGATCGCGATGCCCGCCAGCCCGCCGAGCGCGTTGATCGCCCCGACGATCTCGTCGTCCAGGTAGGCCAGGCAGTCCCACAGGAAGTTCCCGGCCTCGGTGCGCAGGAGCAGCGCCCGCTGGCCGATGGCGAAGTTCGGTTCGCAGCCGATGCCCAAAACCTCGCCCTCCTCCCGGATCACCGCGGTGCGCTCACCGGACCGCAGCTGCGCCAGGTCGGTCCACTGCTGCCCGGCGGAGGGCAGGTACTGCCGCTCGTCCTCGCAGATCGGGCAGTCAGGTCGCGGGTGGGCGTACTGCGTCCCGCAGGTCGCGCAGATCGGCAGCGCAGCGGCTGGCATGACCATCGTTCCTCGCTCTCTTCACGGACCGCCAGCCTAACCCGCACCTGCCGCTCCCAGGCCCGCAGTCGGCAAACCCGGGTGCACCAGTTGTCGACGGCGCCCACGTGGTCAATTGCGGCCCTGATTCCCGAATTGCGCTGGTGCGCCCGTTGCCCGAATCGCTGGACCGCCCGGAGCGCACCAGGGATGAACGCGAACGGCATCACCCTCGATGTCGGCGAGCCGATCGGAAGCCGGGAAAGGCCTTCGCGCACCGGCCAACTCGGCACCATTGAACTGCCCGCCGAGAACTGTGCCTCCTGTCACGTCGGGCGCTGCTCCTTGCGGGTGGCGCAGGACGGGAAACGCCCTGTCCCTGCCCAGAAGCGGGCAACTCCGCTTGCCCCGGTGATCGTGATCGCGCAAAGCTGCACGCATGTCCCAGTCATTCTTCGACGACCTCGAGGAGTACGTCGTGCTCGCGACTGGCGCAGATCGCGCCACTGCCAATCGGCTGGTGCACACGATTGTCGAGAACCTCAACGAACCGGTGGACGACTACGTGCGACGCCGACACCGCGAGCTCCAGGACTGCGGCTACAAGAACAGCAAGATCTGGGAATTCCTGCGAGCCGAGCTGGCGACCAGGCCGCTGGCCCCGCCGCGCTTCAGCGAGCGCCAGCTCCGGCGCATCGTCTACGGCTGAGCGGCAGCCCGGCGGTGGCACCGCCGATAGCATGGCGGGGACGGCTCCCGTCGCAGCCCACCGGCCACCACCCCTGGGAACGCTCATGTGCCGCAGTATCAAGACCCTCCGCCCGCCCTACGCCGAGGAGGTCACCGAGGGTGACGTCCGCGCGGCGGCGTTGCAGTACGTCCGCAAGATCTCCGGGTTCCGGCAGCCCGCCGCGCACAACGCCGCGGCGTTCGAGCAGGCCGTGGACGAGGTCGAGCAGGCCACCGCGAAGCTGCTCGGCGCGCTGCAGGTCCGCGGCCAGCACCGCGCCTGAGGACCCGCCCGGAGCCAGCACCCCACTACTTGACACCAGTCGTCAAGCGCTTGCTAGTCTGCGTCAAGCAGACGGGAGGTGCTGCCGTGCTGGACGAACAACGGGAACTGGCCGGGGAACTGCGTCGACTCGTGACCACCCGGCTCCTGGACCCGCTGAGCATCCTGCTCGAATCCGACACCGCGACCAACGAGCTGCAGCGGCAGGTCGAGCAGCAGGCCGCGCAGTGGGCCGCGACGATGCTCGGCCCTGATCAGCAAGCCGCCGCGCACGCCTGCTCGCGGGCGCTGGCCGCGCTGTTCCCGAGCGATGGCCCGTTCGCCCCGCCGGATCCCTGGTGGCGCACCCCGCTCGGGCGGGTCGTCGCACGCCGCCTCGGCCACCCCGGCGCCGACCACGTCCCCTTCTCCACCGCGGGTGCGATCCTGGGCATCACCCGGCAGGGCGTGCACGACCTGGTCAACCGCGGCAAGCTCGAACGCCACCCGGACGGCGGCGTGCGCACCGCGTCGATCCGCGCGCGGCTGGACCACATCCACGGAGGCACCGCATGAACGACGTCCTGATCGACACCCCGAGCAGTCGGGTAGCCGTGCGCGACCACGGCGGCACCGGGCCCGCCGTGGTGCTGTTGCACGGCGCGGGCGGAAACCTGTTGGCCTGGCGGCACTTCGCGCCGCTGCTCACCACCGAGCACCGGGTGATCTCGCTGGACCTGCGCGGCCACGGGCATTCGGGGGACGGGCCGTGGACGTGGGACGACGTGCTCGACGACCTCGATGCCGTGGCCGCGCACCTCCAGCTGGCCCGCCCGGCCGTCGTGGGGCATTCGCTGGGCGGCATGATCGCCGCCCTGTGGGCGCTCCGGCACCCCGACTGCCCCGCCGCCATCAGCCTCGACGGTCACCGCGCCGCCCTCACCCACCCGGAGAACTACGCGGGACTGCCCGAGGAACAGGTGCACGCGCAGCTGGCACGCCTGCGCGCGGTCTTCGACGCGCAGACCGCAGCGGCCGGGCAGCCGATGACCCCCGAGCAGGCCGCCGCGGTGCTGGAGCAGCAGCGCACCTTCGCCGCGCGGACCGGGATCGACGTCGAGCACTGGCTCGAGCAGCTCCAGCGCGGCTGGCAGGTGCACGGCGACCAGACACTGGTGCGGCCGGGCCCGCAACTGCTCGAACCGCTGCGCAACAGCCCGGAGTTCGTCGATGCGCTCCCAGTCTTCGCCAAGGTGACCAGCCCCTTCCTGCTCGTCCGCGCCACGCGGGTGGCCGGGTTCCCACCCGAGTTCACCGACCTGGTGGAGGCCCTGCACGAGGGCCTCCGCCGAGACCTCGCGGCTCAGCGCCGAGCAGCCCAGCTTCGAGGTCCAGGAGGTCGACGCCAGCCACGGCATGGTCTTCGAAGCACCGGACGTGGTCGCCGAGGTCGTGCTCAACTTCCTGCGCGACCACCGCTGATCGGCGACCGGTGGCACCGCGGCCTGGACGCGGTGCCACCGCGGCAGCAGAATCGATCACGGCAACCGGAGTGGGGAGTTGATCGAGGGTGCAGACCGCGACGGCCGCGCTGAACGACATCCAGGTGCGCTACTGCGCCCACGGCTCGGGACCGGCCGTGGTGTTCGTGCACGGCTTGGCCCAGGACCACCGCAGCTGGCAGCGCCAGCAGGAGGCGTTGACCGAGCACCGGACCTACGCCTACGACGTGCGCGGCCACGGCTCCAGCAAGCTCGGCACCGCGAACGGCACGCTGGAACAGCTGCGCGACGACCTGCTGGCGTTCCTCACCGAGATCTCCGGCCCCGCGGTGTGCGTCGGATTCTCGCTGGGCGGCACCGTGGTGCTCTCCGCCGCCGCGCAGCGCCCCGACCTGGTCACCGGAGCAGTGGTGCTCGGCACGTCCTCTGTGGTGGGTCGGCGGGCAGCCGAGATGAACATGCAGCGCGCCGCAGAAGTCGCGGATCCCGCTGCCCTGTTGGAAACCCTGCGCGGGGACACTCGGGCGATGACCACCGATTCCACAGTGGACATCGACGAGCTGGTCACCTACCGCGCATCGACGATCGGCGACGGCGCGGGGTACGCGAACGCGCTGACCGCGATGGCCGGGATCCGCGACAACCCGCTGACCCCCGCGCTCGCCGCGGTCGAACGCCCGGTGACCGTGATCGGCGCCGAGCACGACGCGGTCTGCCCGCGCAAGGCCGCCGACATCCTCCTCGCCGGCCTCCCCCGGGCCCACTACGTGGAGATCCCGAACGCCGGGCACCTGATGAACGTCGACAACCCGGAAGCCGTCACCGCTGCTCTCCGCACCGCCCTGGCGGACCCGGCCTGAGCACGGGAGGCGGCCGCGGTGCGACACCGCGACCGCCTCCCGGGGCCGGTCGATCAGGCGTCGACGTGCTCGTCCCGCTTCGCCGAGCGCCGCACCAGCCTGTTCCACAGCGGCCAGGTCAGCAGCAGCGCGATCACCACGTAGACGGTGATCGCCAGCGGCGAGTTCACCAGACCGGTCAGCGAACCGTCGCTGATCTGCAGCGCTCGCCGCATCTGCAGCTCCGCGGCCGGGCCGAGGATGACCCCGACGATGGCCGGGAGCACCGGCAGCCCGTAGCGGCGCATCGCGAACCCGATCACGCCGATGATGAACAGCAGCACCAGGTCCAGCGCCGCACCACCGACCGCGTACGCGCCGACGCTGGCGAAGAACAGGATCCCGGCGTAGAGGTACGGGCGCGGGATCTGCAGCAGCTTCGCCCACACCGGGGCCATCGGCAGGTTGATGACCAGCAGCAGCGCCAGGCCCACGAACATGCTCGCGATCAGCGCCCACACCAGGTCCGCCTCGCGCTCGAACAGCAGCGGTCCGGGCTGGATGCCGTACTGCTGGAACGCCGCCAGCATCACCGCGGCCACCGAGGTGGTCGGCAGGCCCAGGGTGAGCATGGTGACCATCGTGCCCGCCGCGCTCGCCGTGGCGGTCGCCTCCGGCCCGGCCACGCCCTCGATGGCGCCCTTGCCCCAGTCACCGGACTTGCGGGACAGCTGCTTCTCCACCGTGTAGGACAGGAACGTCGGCATCTCCGCGCCACCGGCGGGGATCGCGCCGAACGGGAACCCGATCAGCGGCCCGCGCAGCCACGGCTTCCAGGTGCGCCGCAGGTCCGCCCGGCCCAGCCAGGGGCGGCCGACCGGCAGCGGCCGGTCCTGGGTGTGCCGCAGGTGCGCGGCGACCCACAGCGACTCGCCGACGGCGAACATCCCGACCGCCACGACCACCACGTCGATGCCGTCGGCCAGCTGCAGCGAACCGAACGTCAGCCGGGCCTGGCCACTCATCTGGTCCAGGCCGACCAGCCCGATGGTCAGGCCGATCAGTAGCGAGGCGAACCCGCGGATCCGCGAGCTGCCCAGCACGGTGGCGGTCGCGGCGAAGGCCAGCACCATGAACGCGAAGTAGTCCGGGGCGCCGATGTTCACCGCGTAGCTGGCGATGACCGGTGCGAGCAGCACCAGCAGGACCAGCCCGATCAGGCCGCCGATGAAGTGGCCGATCGCCGCCGCGGCCAGCGCCTGCGAGCCGCGGCCCGCCTTGGCCATCTTGTTGCCCTCGATGGCCACCACCACCGCCGCGCTCTCCCCCGGGGTGTTGAGCAGGATGGAGGTGGTCGAACCGCCGAACATGCCGCCGAAGTAGATCCCGGCGAACATGATGAACGCACCGGTCGGGTCCAGCGCGTAGGTGACCGGCAGCAGCAGCGCCACCGCCATCGCCGGGCCGATGCCCGGCAGCACGCCCACGGCGGTGCCCAGCAGCACGCCGATCGCGGCGAACAGCAGGTGCTCCGGGGTCAGCGCGGTGCTGAACCCCGCCAGGAGGTTGGACAGGTCCATCGGTTACAGCACCTCCATCAGCGGGCCACCGGGCAGCGGGACGCCGAGCAGGTTGTTGAACGCCAACCAGGTCAGCACCGAGATGACCGCGGCGAGCAGCGGGTCCCGCACGTGGTTCCGGCTGCCCAGCGAGTAGGCCGCGCCCCAGAACAGGACCGCTGCCGACGCCGGGAACCCGATCACGTTGATCAGCGCCGCGTTGAGCAGGAAGAACCCGGACAGCAGCAGCAGGGTGCGCCAGTCGGTCGGCGCGTCCAGGTCGACGTCCTCGCCGCCCTCGGCCTCACCTCGACCGCCGCGCAGCACGTCGCGGGCCAGCAGGACGGCGACGACGACCAGCAGCGTGCCGACCACGACCGGCACCGCCTTGGGGCCCACCGGGCCGCGCTGCGCGAAGTCGGTCGGGATGGTGATCGCGTCCACCAGGACCAGCACGCCCACCGCGAGCAGCAGGGCGCACAGCCCCAGCTCGGAGTGCGACTTCCACCAGCTCCGGCGCTGGTGCGCAGTGGAACTCATGCCGCCCCCAGTTCCTCGAGCACCGACGCCACCCGGTCGTTCTCCCCCTGCAGGAAGGCGCCGAAGGCGTCACCGGTCTGGAAGGCGTCCGTCCAACCGTTGAGCCGCATGGCCTCGCGCCACTGCTCGCTGTCGTGCAGCTCGGCGAACAGCGAGATCAGCTTCTTCCGCTCGGTGTCGCTGATGTCCGGCGGGGCGACGATGCCGCGCCAGTTGGTGAAGCTGACGTCCACCCCGGACTCCCGCAGGGTCGGGGCGTCGATGCCCGGCACCCGCTCGGGGCTGGTCACCGCCAGCGCCCGCAGCTCGCCAGCGGCGATCTGGTCGCGGGTCTCACCGATCCCGGACACCCCGAAGGCGACCTTGCTGCCCAGCACCGAGGCCATCAGCTCGCCGCCGCCGTCGAAGGGCACGTAGTTGACGTCCTTGGCGGGCAGGCCGACGGCCCGCGCGGTCAGCATCGGCGCCAGGTGGTCCGGGCCGCCCGGCGAGGAGCCGCCACCGACCGGTACCGCGCCGGGGTTGGCCTTCCACGCCTCGATCAGCTCACCGATGGTCCGGTACGGCGACCCCTTGGCCACCACGATCACGTCGGCTTCCTCGGTGAGCTTGGCGATCGGCGTGGTGTCCTGCAGCGACACCGGTGAGTGGTTGGTGTAGACCGACCCCACCACGCCCAGGCCCATGGACATCACCAGCGCACCGTTGCCCGCCTCGTTGACCAGCCGCCCCAGCCCGACGGTGCCGCCCGCGCCGGGCAGGTTGAAGACCTCGGTCGGCCCGTTCAGCCCGATGTCCTCGATGGTCTTCACCGCGGTCCGCGCGGTGATGTCGTAACCACCGCCGGGGGTGTTGGGCACCATGACCCGCAGGCCGCGGATCTGGGACCCCGCCGCCTCGTCCCGGTCCGACCCCACCAGGGGTGGGACGACGAACACCAGCAGTGCCGCGCCCAGCACCGCCAGCGCCACTTTCAGCTTGCGCATCATCACCTCACTGTGACCCCGGTCTCGCACCGACCGGGTGGTGGGTGATCATCCCCCGTGCGAGGCGGAACGTCTCGGTTCCGGACCTATCGGAAGTTGCGGAAGTTCTGTAACCGGGGCTTGCCGCAGGTGCCGGGGGGCACCGCGGAGCCTACTCGGCGAAGAGGCGGAACCCGCTCGCGTTCGCCGGATCGGTAGACTCCGGACGGCGCATCCGCAGGCCGCCTGATCTCGAACCAGGCGGCTGAACAGCGAGGAGTTCCCATGGGTTCGCTCAGTGTCTGGCACTGGCTGATCGTGCTCGTCGCGGTCGTGCTGCTGTTCGGCTCGGCGAAGCTGCCCCAGCTGGCGCGCTCGCTCGGCCAGTCCGCCCGCGTCCTCAAGGCCGAGGCGCGCGGCATGAAGGCCGACGAGGAAGCGGCCAAGCAGCCCGCCGACGACGGCAAGCCGCAGCAGGGCTGACCGCTCGAACTGACGAGCTCCCCCGCCGACCCTGTCGACGGGGGAGCTTTTCGGCGTCGCGGGTCAGGCCCGGGCCAGGTTCGCCTCCAGCTGGTCGGCCAGCTTGTTCATGATCCCCGCGTAGCTGGCGTAGCTCATCGGCGCGACCGCGTCCCACTCGACGAAGCGGTCCGCGGCGGCGGCCGGGTGCGCGGCGAAGACCGGGTTCTGCTTCATCTGCTCCGGCGTCATCGACGCCGACCGCGCGTCCCACAGCAGGATGTCGCCCGGGTAGGCGTTGGCGTTCTCCCAGGACAGCCGCTCGAAGTAGCCGCCACCGGCGACGTCGGGGTGCTTCGGCGTGGTGATCGGCAGGCCCAGCTCCTCGACGTAGTAGTCCAGGTCGGGATTGCGCCCGGGCACCACCACGAAGAACTCCTCCTTGGTGCCGCCGACGGCCAGGATCGACTTGCCCTCGGCGCGCATCGAGGCCCCGATGTCGCGCAGCCGCTGGGCGGCGGCGTTGAACGCCTGCTTGTCGGCCTTGATCGCCGCGGACTCCACGTCGGCGCCGAGCGCGCGGGCCAGCTCCTCGTACTTGCCGATCGCCTCGGGCAGCGAGATGCCGGACTGCTGCACGCCGACCGTCGGCACGATCCGCCTGACCGCGTCCTCCTGGTCCTGCACCAGGTGCCACAGCCCGGGGAACTCCGCGTACTTGCCGCTGACCAGCAGGTCGGGCTGCAGGGAGGTCAGGCGCTCCAGGTTCACCTCGCCGTAGCCGGGCCCGGTGACGTCGGTGACCTGCTCCGGGTCGATGCTGCCGGCCTCCGGTTCGGTCGAACCGTCGTCGCGCACCAGCGGGCCGAACGTGCCCGCGATCGGCACGCCGAAGTCCTTGAGCGCACCGGCCGCCGAGACCTGCGCGATGATCCGCTCGGGACGGTGCTCGGCGGTCACCGTGATCCCGCGGTCATCGGTGTAGGACCAGCCGCCCTCCCCCTGGCCTCCCGGCGCGGGCGAACCGCACCCCGCCAGCACGCCCACGGCCGCCAACGACGCGGCTGCGGCTCGGATCTTGTGACGCACACCAACCTCCCCAAATCTCTAAGGCTAGGCTAACCTAGCACCTGATCTCGGGAGGTTCACGGATGGCAGTCACGCAGACCGTCGAGCACCGGCCGGACTACCGGCTGTTCCCCGTCGAGGTGGCGCGGGTCCAGCGGCTCGGCCCCAGCTTCGCGCGAATCACCTTCACCGCCGACTGCCTGCGCGGCTTCGGCTTCGGCGGGGACGACCAGCGGATCAAGCTGGTGCTGCCGCAGCCCGGGCGGACCATCGCGGACTTCCCGGACGGCGCCGACTGGTACCAGCGGTGGCTGGCGCAGCCCGACGACATCCGCCCGACGCTGCGCACCTACACCGTCCGCTCCTTCCGCCCGGCGGACGCCGAGCTCGACGTCGACTTCGTGCTGCACGGGGTGGCCGACGGGCATGGCGGGCCCGCCTCCACCTGGGCCGCCACCGCGCGCCCCGGCCAGCAGATCGGTCTGCTCGGCCCGGACCGCCCCGGCCGCGGGCGCCCGTGGGGCTGCGAGTGGGCCCCGCCGGAGTCAGCCAGCCACCTGGTGCTGGCCGGTGACGAGACCGCCGTGCCCGCGGTCGCGGCGATCGTCGAGAGCCTCCCGCCGTGCGCCCGCGGCGTCGTCTGCCTTGAGGTGCCCGAGGAGCAGGACCGGCAGGACTGGCGAGTGCCCACCGGGGTCGAGGTGCGGTGGTTCTCCCGCTGCGGAGGGGCGCCGCACGGCAAGCTGCTGGAGGAAGGCGTCGCCAGCGCGCTCGCCGAGCTGCACCCGCGCTCGGCCTCCGGTGCCGCCGAGCTCGACGACATCGACGTGGACACCGAGACGTTGTGGGAGGTGCCCGCCGCCGAGCCCGCGCCGAGCCGCCTCTACGGGTGGCTGGCCGGGGAGGCTGGGGTGATCAAGCGGTTGCGCCGGATGCTGGTCACCGACTACGGCATCCCGAAGCAGTCCGTGGCGTTCATGGGCTACTGGCGCGAGGGCCGCAGCTGACCTGGTCCCGCGCGCCTGTCAGTGCTCCCCCCTACTGTTCCAGCGACTGCGCTGGTCTCGCGAACCCCGCCGGGACCGTCCTAGAGTCGCAACCAGGGGCAGCCGAAAGGGGGAGGCCATGGGCGCCACCATGGTCGTCGAGGACTTCGCCACCGCGACCGATCCGTACCGGCGCGAGCTGCTGGCGCACTGCTACCGGATGCTCGGTTCGCTCCACGACGCCGAGGACCTGGTGCAGGAGACCTACTTGCACGCCTGGCGCGCCTACGACCGGTTCGAGGGCCGCTCGTCGCTGCGCACCTGGTTGCACAAGATCGCCACGACCGCGTGCCTGACCGCGCTGGAGAACCGCAAGCGCCGCCCGCTGCCGACCGGTCTCGGCGGGCCCAGCGAGATCCCCGGCGACGAGCTGGTGCAGCGGCCGGAGATCCCGTGGCTGGAACCGATCCCGGACACCGTCGTGGTCGACGACCCCACCGACCCGGCCGCCATCGTCAGCGCGCGGGAGGGCACCCGGCTGGCGTTCATCGCCGCCCTCCAGCACCTGCCCGCCCGCCAGCGCGCGGTGCTGGTGCTGCGCGACGTGCTCAAGTGGAAGGCCGCTGAGGTCGCCGAGGTCTTCGGCACCAGCACAGCGGCGGTCAACAGCGCCCTGCAGCGCGCCCGAGCGCAGCTGGCCGAGGTCAAGTCCTCGTCGGACGATGCGCCCGCTCCGCTGAGCGACGTGCAGCAGCGGCTGCTGGACCGCTACGTGGCGGCCTTCGAGGCCAAGGACATCTCCGCCCTCGTGCAGCTGTTCACCACCGAAGCGGTCTGGGAGATGCCGCCGTTCACCACCTGGGTGCGCGGTGCCGAGCAGATCGGTCGGCTGGTGGACCTCAAGTGCCCGGCCGGACCGGGCGACCTGCGGTTGCTGCCCGCGCGGGCCAACGGCCAGGTCGCCTTCGGCGTCTACCTGCGCGAACCCGACGAGGTGTTCCGGCCGTTCCACCTGCAGGTGCTGGAGCTGGACGGCAACGCGGTGCGGCACACCGTCGCCTTCTTCGACGTCAGCGTGTTCCCCCGCTTCGGGCTGCCTGAGACCTGCCCTGGGTAGGGACTAGTCGAGCGGGTGCTCGGCCAGGAAACCCAGCACCGCGCCAGAGGCCTCCGCCCGCTGCTCCTCGAAGTAGGCGTGCCGGGCCCCGTCCAGGTAGCGCACCTCGGCACCCGGGATGCGGTTGGCGAGGATGGTGGCGTTCTCCACCGGGCTGAACGCGTCGTCGGTGCCGTGCAGCACCAGCGTCGGCGCGGTGATCTGGTCCAGCACCGCCCAGCTGTCGTGGGCGTTGCTGGCCCGCAGGTGCCCGCGGCGCGCGTGGCCGGGCATCGGGTCGCCGAGCGTCCGGTACGGGCCCGGGTTCGCACGCACCCACTCCGGGGAGTACATCAGGTCGATCAGGACCTCCCGGGCGGCTTCCGCCGACGGCTGCGCCAACGCGCGGATGATCTCCGGGTCGGCGCGCAGCCCGTGCGCTCCGCCGACCGAGGTGCAGCCCAGGATCAGCGCACCGACGTGGTCCGGGTAGTCGATCGCCAACCACTGGGCGACCTTGCCGCCCATCGACGTGCCGTACACGTGCGCGCGGGCGATGCCGAGCTCGTCGAGGACGTGGACCACGTCGGTGGCGAAGCGGCGGACGCTGTACTCGGCACCGGCGGGCTTGTCGCTGCGCCCGGTGCCCAGGTAGTCCAGCACGACCACCTGGTGCGCCGCCTCGAAGTCGGCGCGCACGCCATCCCACCAGTGGTGGGTGTTGGCCTGCCCACTGAGCAGGACCAGCGGTTCACCGCCGCCGTGCACTTCGTAGTAGATCGCTGCCTGGTCTGCGCTTTTCACGAACGGCACGCCGCCATCCTAGTGCTCGCCCCGGCTGTGCTCCGGGGCCAGAGGTGTTCTAATGCCGGGTGTGACCGGCCCGGAGCAGATCCGCTTGACCCAGTACGCGCACGGCGGCGGGTGCGCGTGCAAGATCCCACCCGGCGAGCTGGAAGCCGTGGTGGCCGGGTTGCCCACCGACGTGGCCGACCCCGCGGCGCAGCTGCTGGTCGGGGTGGCCACCGGCGACGACGCGGCAGTGGTGCGCGCGGACGGCGGCCCCGGCATCGTGGTCACCACGGACTTCTTCACCCCGGTCGTGGACGATCCGCGCGACTGGGGGCGCATCGCGGCGGCCAACGCGCTGTCCGATGTGTACGCGATGGGCGGCACGCCGGTCGTCGCGGTGAACCTGCTCGGCTGGCCCCGCGAGGTCTTGCCGTTCGAGCTGGCCGCGGAGGTGCTGCGGGGTGGCGGGGAGGTCGCCGCGGCGGCCGGGTGCCACCTCGGCGGTGGGCACAGCATCGACGACCCCGAACCCAAGTACGGCTTGGCGGTGACCGGCCTGGTCGACCCGGACCGGTTGCTGCGCAACGACACCGCACGTCCCGGTCTGCCGCTCTCGTTGACCAAGCCGCTGGGCGTCGGCGTGCTCAACACCCGGCACAAGCGCACCGGAGAGCGCTTCCCTCAAGCCATCGAGGCGATGACGGCACTCAACCGGGACGCGGCCGCGGCGGCGCTGCGGGCGGGCGCGGTGTGCGCTACCGACGTCACCGGGTTCGGGCTGCTCGGGCACCTGTTCAAGATGATGCGCGCCTCGGGGACTTCCGCTGAGCTCGACACCGCCGCGGTGCCCTACCTCGACGGCGCGCGGGATGCCGTGCGAGCGGGTTTCGTCAGCGGTGGCACGCGGCGCAACCTGGACTGGGTCCGGCCGCACCTCGACGCGGGTAGCGCGGCGGAGGAGGACCAGCTGCTGCTCGCCGACGCGCAGACCTCCGGTGGCCTGCTGGTGGTCGGCGAAGTCCCCGGTGCTCCGGTGATCGGCCAGGTCCGCCCCGCGGCCGGTGCGGTGATCACGCTGCGTTGAGCGCCCACATCGTGGGCGGCGGTCGAGATTCGTTGACGTTGCGGCGTTTCCAGCTCTAGGTTCGAGGCATGGCGCATCCGGTGCAGCTGGTCACCAGGGACCACGTCGATCTCCTCCGGGTCACCTCCGCCGCCTGTCCGCGGCCCTGACCTCGCGCACCTTCCGCCCTCCTTCTATTCCACTGTGGCCGATCCCGGGCCGCGGTGGTCGACGCCCGCAGGAAGGACGACCTGCACATGGCACCCCCCGAACTGCACCTCGCGGTAGCTCTGGACGGCGCCGGTTGGCACCCGGCCGCCTGGCGGCGACCGCAGGCCCGGCCCGCCGAGCTGTTCACCGCCGGGTACTGGGTCGACCTGGCCCAGGAGGCCGAGCGGGGACTGCTCGACCTCATCACCTTCGAAGACTCCCTGGGGCCGCAGTCCAGCCGCGACGACGGCCCCGACGACCGCACCGACCAGGTGCGCGGAAGGTTGGACGCGGGCCTGGTCGCGGCGCGCGTGGCACCTCTGACCAGGCGCATCGGCCTGGTGCCCAGCGCCGTGGTCACCCACACCGAGCCGTTCCACATCTCCAAGGCGGTCGCCAGCCTCGACTACATCAGCACCGGGCGGGCTGGCTGGCAGCCGAAGGTCTCCGCGCTGCGCTCGGAGGCGGCGCACTTCGGCCGCCGGGAGGTGCGCGCCGAGGAGCTGCTGGACGAGGCCGCCGACTACGTCGAGGTGGTGCGCAGGTTGTGGGACAGCTGGGAGGACGACGCGGAGATCCGCGACGTGGCCACCGGCCGGTTCATCGACCGCGACAAGCTGCACCACATCGACTTCGCTGGGAAGTGGTTCGACGTCAAGGGGCCGTCCATCACGCCCCGACCGCCGCAGGGGCAGCCGCTGGTCACCGCACTGGCCACCGACGCGGCAGGGCACCGCTTCGCCGCCCGCGCCGCCGACGTCGTGTTCACCACGCCGCACGACGTCGAGCAGGTGCGGATCGTCGAGTCCCGCATCCGCACCGAGCAGGCCCTGGTCGGCCGGGAGCAGGACCGCCTGCACGTCTTCGGCGACATCGTGGTGCACCTCGGCGCCGGTGCAGCCGACCGCAGGGCCCAGCTGGACGAGCTCGACGGCAGCGGGTCCACATCGGACGCACCGGTCTTCACCGGCACGGCCGCCGAGCTCGCCGACCGGCTGCAGGCCTGGTCCGCGGCGGGGCTGACCGGTTTCCGGTTGCGGCCGGGCGCGCTCCCGGAGGACCTGACCGCGATCACCCGCGACCTGGTGCCGGAGCTGCAGCGGCGCGGGGTGTTCCGCACCTCCTACGACACCGGGTCGTTGCGCGGGCGGCTCGGGCTCCCCCGTCCCGCCAGCCGCTACGCCACGACAGCCGGAGGACGTCCGTGACCAAGCAGATCCACCTGGCCGCCCACTTCCCCGGGGTCAACAACACCACGGTGTGGAGCGATCCGCGGTCGTTGAGCCAGATCGAGTTCTCCTCGTTCGAGCACCTCGCCCGCACCGCCGAGCGCGCCAAGTTCGACTTCCTGTTCCTGGCCGAGGGGCTGCGGCTGCGCGAGCAGGGCGGCAGGATCTACGACTTGGACGTGGTGGGCCGCCCGGACACCTTCACGGTGCTGGCCGGGCTCGCCGCCGTGACCGAGCACCTCGGGCTGGCGGGCACGATCAACTCGACGTTCAACGAGCCCTACGAGGTGGCGCGGCAGTTCGCCAGCCTCGACCACCTCTCCGGCGGTCGCGCCGCCTGGAACGTGGTGACCTCCTGGGACTCGTTCACCGGGGAGAACTTCCGGCGCGGCGGCTTCCTGCCCGAGGACCAGCGCTACGAGCGCGCCGAGCGCTTCCTGCGCACCGCCTGGGAGCTGTTCGACTCCTGGCGCGGGGACGAGGTCGTCGCCGACAAGGAGAGCGGCTCCTTCCTCACCGATCCGTGCGCCGGTTCGTTCGCCCACCGGGACGCGCACTTCGACATCGCCGGGCGGTTCAACGTGCCGCGCAGCCCGCAGGGGCGGCCGGTGATCTTCCAGGCCGGGGACTCCGACGCCGGGCGGGAGTTCGCCGCCGCCACGGCCGACGCCATCTTCACCGCGCACGGAACCCCCCAGGCGGGCAAGGACTTCTACGCCGACGTCAAGCGGAGACTGCCGGGGCACGGGCGGTCCCGCGACGAGCTGCTGGTCTTCCCGGCGACGACCGTGGTGCTCGGCGACACCGACGCCGAAGCCCACGAGCGCGCCGCGCACATCCGGCGCCAGCAGGTCAGCGGGCAGACCGCGATCCGGTTCCTGGAGCAGCTGTGGAACCGCGACCTCAGCGACCTGGACCCGGACCGCCCGCTGCCGGAGTTCGACCCGGTGCCGGGCGAGAACACCATCGCCCGGGGGCGGGCCAGCGTGCGGCGGTACCGCGACCCGGTCGCCACCGCGCAGGAGTGGCGCGAGCTGGCCGAGGCCAAGCAGCTGTCGATCCGGGACCTGATCATCGAGGTGACGGCCCGGCAGTCGTTCATCGGCACCGCTTCGGGGGTGGCGGCCGAGATGAACCGGTTCGTGCAGGAGGACGCCTGCGACGGGTTCATCCTCGTCCCGCACCTCACCCCGGGCGGCCTGGACGAGTTCGTGGACACCGTGGTGCCGCTGCTGCAGGAGCGCGGCGTGTACCGCACCGAGTACCCGGGCGGGACGCTGCGCGACAACCTCGGTCTCCCGCCGCTGCGGAACCCGCAGCACAGCAGCAGGAACGCCTCGTGACCCGGTCCTACTGGAGGTACCACTGATGTCCACCCCGCTCTCAGTCCTCGACCTGGCGCCCGTCCCCTCGGGGCGAACCGCCGCGGACGCGCTGCACAACACGATCGACCTGGCACAACGCACCGAGCAGTTCGGCTACAAGCGCTACTGGGTCGCCGAGCACCACCTCTTACCGGGAATCGCCTCGGCGGCGCCCGCGGTGCTCATCGCCCTGATCGCCGGCGCCACCAGCCGAATACGGGTCGGCTCGGCGGCGGTCCTGCTGGGGCACCACTCGCCCCTGGTGGTGGCCGAGCAGTTCGGCACCACCGCCCAGCTGCACCCGGGACGGGTCGACCTCGGTCTCGGCCGGATCACGCTGAACCGCACCGGGGAGCTGGCGCGCCGCTTCGCCGAGGAGCCACGCACCCCACCGGGAGTCGTGGACGGGTTGCTGATCCCGCCGAAGCCGCGCGGGCTGGCCAGGCCCGAGCGGTTCCTGGCCCGCATCGCCGAGCAGCAGCGCCTGGTCGGCAGCCCGGTGGCGGACGAGGACCTGGACTACCGCACGCAGGTCAGCCGGATCCTGCAGTACATCACCGGCAGCTTCCGCGACGGCCAGGGCGAGCTGCCGCGCGCCACCCCCGCCGAGGGGGCGGACCTGGACGTGTGGGTCCTCGGTTCCAGCGCTGGGGAGAGCTCGGCGACCGCGGGCGCACTGGGCCTGCCGTTCGGGGCGAACTACCACGTCAGCCCGTCCACGGTGCTGGAGTCGGTGGGGGCGTACCGGAGTGCGTTCACCGCATCGACCAGGCTGGCCCGGCCGTACGTGGTGGTGTCGGCGGACGTGGTGGTGGCCGAGACCGACGAAGCGGCCCGCGAGCTGGCCGCACCCTACGCGCCGTGGGTGCACAGCATCCGATCCGGTGCGGGCGCGATCCCGTTCCCCAGCCCGGCGGAGGCGGCGGAGTTCAGCTGGACGGACGAGGAGCGGGAGCTGGTCGCCGACCGGGTGGACACGCAGTTCGTCGGCACACCGGAAGCGGTGGTGCGCGGTTTGGCGGCGCTGCGCGACGCCACCGGGGCCGACGAGCTGGTGGTCACCACGGTCACCCACGACCACGCGGACCGGGTGCGCTCCTACGAACTGCTGGCCAAGGCGTGGCAGGTGGCCTAGCCGCGGCCGATGAACGGCATCGCGGTGGCCGTGATGGTCAGGAACTGGACGTTCGCCGAGAGCGGCAGTCCGGCCATGTGGAGCACGGCCTCGGCGACGTGGCGGGCGTCGAAGGTGGGTTCCGGGCGGGTGGTGCCGTCCGCCTGGACCGCACCGGTGGCGATGCCCGCGGTCATCTCGGTGGCGGCGTTGCCGATGTCGATCTGCCCGCAGGCGATGTCGTGCGGTCGGCCGTCCAGCGAGATCGACTTGGTCAGGCCGGTGATGGCGTGCTTGGTGGCGGTGTAGGCGACGCTGCGCGGCCGCGGGCTGTGCGCGGAGATCGACCCGTTGTTGATGATCCGCCCACCCTGCGGCCGCTGGTCGCGCATGATGCGGAAGGCGTGGTGGGCGCAGAGGAACGAGCCGGTCAGGTTGACCTGCACGACCTCCTGCCAGTCCGCGCTGGAGAGCTCACCGACGGACCCGGCGGGACCGAAGGTCCCGGCGTTGTTGACCAGCAGGTCGAGGCGCCCCCACTGGTCGCGCACGCCGTCGAACAGCGCGGCGACCGAGTCCGGGTCGCCGACGTCGGTGGGCACTGGGAACGCGGACGGGGAGCCCTGCGCCGTTTCCCGCAGCGGTTCGAGGCGTCGACCGGCCAACGCCACCCGGTACCCGGCGTCGAGCAGCGCCCGCGCGATCTCCCGGCCCACGCCGGAGCCCGCACCGGTCACCACCGCGACTCGCATCTCGCCCATCTGCCCTCCCGTTGTGGTTGTCGACGGCCCGCCCATTGATACCTGAGCGGGCCGCCGACCCGCGGGTCAGGCCCCGGCTTCGCGCAGCAGGATGTCCACTGCCGCGTCGTTGCGCTCGGTCTCGCGCTGGATCACCTCGTCGGGCGGGTAGAAGCCGTCGATGCCGCCGCTGGAGGGGTACATCTCGAAGGTGAAGGACAGGATCTTGTGCTTGCCCCACATCCAGTCGTTGACGCTGCCGTCGGTGATGTAGAGGTCGCTGGACTGCTGCGGGGTGTAGCCGTTGGTCCGGGCCATCTCGGTGCCGACCCGGGCGAACCGGTCGTACTCCTCCTGGGTCATGCCCTCGGCCGTGTCCGAGTAGGTGTAGCCGTAGGGCCAGAGGACGAGTTCGGAGAAGGTGTGGAAGTCGATGTGCGCCTTGATCTGCTGCGCACCGTCGACCACCCGGGAGTCGACGAACGCGGCGAGCTGGCTGGCTTCTGGCGAGGAGAAGGGCGCGCTGCCGCGGTAGGTCTCCGAGGCTGGGTTGCCGCTGGAACCGCCGCAGCAGCCCCACTGGTAGTCCCAGTTGCGGTTGGTGTCGGTACCGGTGTCCTGCCGGTTCTTCCGCCAACCCCGGTACTGGCCGGACTCGACGTCGTAGGTGGAGCCGTCCGGGTTGGCCATCGGCACGACCCAGATCTCGCGGCTGTCGACGACCTCCTTGATGGCCGGGTCGGTCGCGTAGCCGTCGGTGAACCGGTCGATGATGCGCAGGCACATCTCGGTGGTCAGGTGCTCCCGCGCGTGCTGGTTGCAGCTGAACAGCACCTCGGGTTCGGCGTCGTCCTGCGCGACGTTGCCGCTGATCTTGAGCACCGGGATGTCGCGGCCCTCGAAGGACTGGCCGATGCTGGACTTCGCGGCGATGTCACCGTGGTCGGCCACGGCCTGGTCCAGGGCCTGGTTGACCTCGTCGTAGGTGTGGTAGCCCTGGTCATCCGGCGGGAACGCGGTGGGGCTGGAACCTGCCTCGCGGCCGAGGTTGAGCTCCTCGAGCGCGTTGAAGACGTCCTGCTGCGCCTGGAGCAGGAAGCCGCTGGCCCGGAGCTGCTCGGCCTGCTCGGGAGTGGCCTGGACCGTGGCCGTGTTCCCGGTGACGGACAGGACGTCCGCGCCGCTGCGGTTGATCTCGGTCCTGCTGCGGCTGTCGGTGTCCGGCACGGTGTAGACCGCGGTGCCATCGGCGTCGGCCGCCGGAACCGCAGCCGGGTCGTCGGGAGCGGCCGAGACACCGGCTTGGGCTGCCGGGAGCAGCAGGAAGCAGGCAGCGGCCGCGACTACCGCTGCGGTGCGCCGTGAACTGAACATCGGACCTCCGATCGATCAGCGGTCGTGGACATTCGCAATCTGGCGGACGGTCGCACCGCCCACCACCAGCGAAAGTGGCAATCCTGCGCGCAGCCGGTTCCCAGTTGTCCGGAGCAGAACGGGAAACCCGGCAGGCCGCCGCAGGGCATCACGGGATGTCCGCCTGGCTCCGAGAAGCAGGGATGAGATCCCGGAGGGTGTCGCGGTACGCGGCGGGCAACGCCGTGCCGCCTGGTCCAGATCTCCGACTCACATCCACACTGGACGGTGGGGTGAACACCGCGCGACCGTCACGCAGGGCGGTGTCCCACCCCTGACCGTGGATGACGCGGTGGTGGTGCGCGCAGGTCATGACCATGTTGTCGAGGTCGGTGGGACCACCACCGACCCAGTGGACGATGGTGGTGCGCCTGCGGTGTCCCCGGCGGCCGATCGCACCCGGGGAACGCGCAGACCCCGTCGCGCTGGAGCAGGGTCGCCCGGATGACTGCGGTGATCAGAGGTGCCATGCCTCAATGATCCCAGGGGTCGAACGGACTTTCGATTGTTTATCGGTCGCTCGATGCGGTGATCATTTGCGAGGGCCCCTCGGATTGGTGGGTCTCAGTCGCGGGCGACCGACCACTGGTGGGCCAGTGGTGATAGCCGGGGACGCCGACGAGTGATGACACCTCGCGCACGGGGTGCCTTCGGGCTCAGAGCAACCAGGTGGTCACCTCGGGAGGGCGCAACCCCGATCGAAGTCCCCCGAGAACACTCACCCCACCCCGACCCGCTCCTCCCGCTCCAGCACGAAGTCGCACCCGACGCGCCCGGCCCGAACCCCGACCCGATCGACCCCAGGCCGCATCCCGGGCGCGGCGGCCACCACGGTCACGTACTGCGGCGGCAGATCGTGCACCTCGAACTCCCCACCCCCGCCGGTGACCAGGTGCGCCAACTGCACCCCACCGGCGTCGGTCACGGTCACGATCGCCCCGGCCACCGGTTCCCCCGCACCGTCCCGAACGGTGCCGACCAGGGTGTGGTGGTACCGCGGCACCGGCGCCTCGATCGCCGGGTCGACCACGACCCCGCTGTCGTCCTCGTGCTCGTAGGTCCCCGCGGTGGTCACCACCTCCGGGTCAGCAGCCTGCTTGCGCTTGGTCCGGACCTGGTTGACCACCACCAGCGCGACCCCGATCGCGCACCAGGCGCACAAGCCCAGGACCGCGGGCAACGCCCCCACCCCGTCGAAGTAGAGGATGCCGCGCATGGCGTCGACGGCCTGCCCCAGCGGCAGGAACCGGTGCAGCGACTGGAAGAACGGCGGCACCAGCTCCTTCGGGATGGCGCCGCTGCTGGACGGCATGCTGAGCAGCACGAACATCCCCATCGCCACCCCGGGGATGAACTGCTTGACGAAGGGCACCAGCCCGAAGGTTGTCCAGGCGACCGCCTGGGTGAGCAGGAACCCGATCAGGACCAGGACCGGTTCGGCGTGGACGACGTCCATGGACAGCGCGGCGAAGTAGCACACGACCGAGCCGAACGCGCCCACCCCGACCAGCGCGAGGAGCTTCTGCCGGGTGCTCAGCGCGGCGCGCAGCAGCATCATCACGGTGATGTAGGGCGGGATGTTCAGGGCGAGCAGGCAGTAGAACAGGCCGGTGCCCATCACGTCGCCGGGCGCGGCGGGCGCCAGGTCGGTCAGCACCAGGTGGTGCCCGGCGGCCGAGGCGACCGGAGTGAACAGCTGCTGCAGGACCATCAGCAGCGCGGAGCCGTTCGCCTTGGCGTAGAACAGCTCGCCGTGCGCCGGGTCGTACGCGGCGACGGCGTCGCGGTGCGTGATCGCCTCGCGCGCCTCCTGCACGTCGGGCACGGCCGCGACGTCGACGCCGCCGGGCAGCTGCTGGTCGAAGGCCGCCCCGAGCTGCTGCGCGGCCTGCTCGCCGACCACTGCGACCGGCATGTCGTGCGGTGCTGGCGCGTGGAACGGCAGCAGGTAGCAGACCATGAACCCGACGATGAAGAACATCGGGAACCACAGCGCCGATGCCAGGGTGCGCACCAGCGAGCTCGGTTGTGCCTCGGTCAAGGGAACTCCTCGCGAGCAGGTCGGGGCGCAGCGCCGCGCACGGTTCGAATCGCCCGGCGCGATCGGCGTCGCGGGCGAGAACCATCCCGGTTGACGGTTAGCGAGACTAACGTATTTCTGCAGTCCATGCAAAAATGCAGGTGTGCAACATCGGTTCGTCGCAGATGCCCGGATTCCGCACCGGGCCACGCGGCACGGCAGGAACGGACGATCCGGATGACCGGGGCAGAAGAGGCCTGCGGGCTGCGGGAGCGCAAGAAGCGCGCCACCCGGCAGGCGCTGCAACGCGCCGCCATCAGCCTGTTCCTGGAGCGCGGTGTCGAAGCGGTCACCGTGGAGGACATCTGCTCCCGCGCCGAGGTCTCGCCGCGGACCTTCTTCAACTACTTCACCGCCAAGGAAGAAGTGCTGGTCCCGTGGAACTCGGACATCGTGGCGCGCACCGCCCAGCACGTCCGGGACCAGCCCGCCGAGCACCCACCGCTGCGGGTGGCGCACACCGTGCTCGCGACCGCGATCGACTCCGCCATGGCCGCCCCCACCTGGCGCGACCAGGCGCAGGTGCTGCGCGAGCACCCCGAGCTGATGCCCCGGGTCGTGGTCGCCTCGCGCGCCCTGGAGGCGGCGCTGGCCGACGGCCTGGCGCAGCGCCTCGGCCGGGACCGCGAGGACCTCTACGTCGGGCTGCTGGCGAGCACCGCCATCACGGCGATGCGCACCGCGATCCAGTCCTGGCACCGGGCGGACCCGGACCTGGCGCCGCACGGGTTCCTGGACCGCGCGTTCGACCTGCTCAGCCGCGGCCTGACGGCTGACTGACCCGCCCAGCGAGAGGACCGCGATGCCCGACCCCACGCCGTTGCCCACCGACCCCCGCGAAGCCCGCCGCCGCATCGCCACGCGGCTGGACCGGTTCCCGGCCACCGCCATCCCGCTGCGCGACCGCCGACCTGCGCCGGCGCCGCCGCTGCTGCC
>NZ_JBEPDU010000020.1:0-107959 GCF_040300525.1 Saccharopolyspora sp. NPDC000359
ATCCTCACCCTGCCGTGAGGCGCAGCGGTTCCCGGCGGGCGGGCCCGGACACCTAGGCTCGGTGCCCGTGCACAGTCGAACCTGCGTCCCGGGCAGGGCGCTACCTGAGCTACCCGCGGTAGCCCCCACCGAAGAACAGCAGCGGCTCCGACACCGCACCGCACTCGAGCGCCACCACTGAACCGAGCACGATGGAATGATCACCGCCCTCGTACACCGTGGCACGCCGGCACTCCAGCCAGGCGACGGCGTTGGCGATGAGCCGGACCCCGGTGCGGCGGCCGGTCACCCACTCGATCGCAGCGAACTCGCCATCACCGCGCGGCCGGGCGCGGTTCGCGAAGTGCCGGGCGATCCACTCCTGCTCCGCCGACAGCACCGACACCGCGAAGGCGTCGTTGGCCAGGATCGCCTCGTGCATCGAGCTGGACCGCTGCACGCACACCAGGATGGTCGGCGGATCGAGGGAGACCGAGGTGAACGCGTTCACCGTCATCCCGCGCGGCCTCTCCGGGCCCGCGGTCACCACCGCGACCCCGGTGGCGAACTTGCCGAGCACGCTGCGGAACCGCACCGGATCGCGCACCGGTCCGGGTTCCCCTGGGAACTGCTGGTCGGCTCTGGACATGATCAACCATTCCTCACCGCGGCGGTCTCCCGCGCTTGCGACGCCGTTCCGGTGGCATAGGGTGCCAGCGCCTCGCGCAGCGACGCCGGCACCGCGACCGGCCGGGCCTCGGCACCTTGCCCGTTGATGCAGGCCACCCGCTGCCGACCGCGCGCCACCAGCACTTCGCCGTCCGCTCCCGGTCTGACGTAGTCGAACCCGAACTCGATCTGAGTCCGCGTCAGGTCCACCAGCGTCATCCGGATGGCCAGCTCGTCGAACAGCGCCAGCTCCGCGAGGAACTCGCACTCCACCTTGACGGTGAACAGCACCAGCTCGGAACCGAAGGCGGCCAGCACCTCGGGTGCGTGCTCGCGGAGGAACATCTCCCGGCACTTGCCCTGCCAGCGCAGGTAGTTGACGAAGTAGACGTTGCCGACAACGGTGGTCTCCTCGAAACCGATCAGGTGCCGGACCTCGTAGTAGGGCTTCACGACGACGTCCCCCCGTCGCCCACGATGTTCGCCCGGATCGCCGCCGCCCGCTGCTGCTGGCGCTTGCTCCTCAGGTGCAGGGCCCACCAGAGGAGGCCGCGCCCCAGGCAGACCAGCGCGGTCGCGTAGAACATCGTGTACACCACGTCGAAGACCATCAGCACGCCGTAGACGGTGGCCACCGATGCGCCGAAGACGAACTGGTTGCGCCCCTTCATCGGCGTCGTGCCGGGATCGGTGATCATGTAGTTGGTGAACAGCACGAACGCGACACCCGTCATCACCCCGAGCGCCCCGTACAGCGACACGTCCCAGATCCAGTGCCGCACGAAGCCCTGGATGAGGAACCCGCCGAGCCAGCCGACGATCAGCGGGATGCGCTTGGTCAGCAAGCCGTTGAGGGTGGTGCCCGCGGTGATGATGATGACCGGGATCATCACCCGCCAGAAGCTGTTGGCGTTCTCGGTGAACTCGTACGGAGGTGCGAGGCTCACCCATCCGCTGAACAACACGAGGGTGACGGCGATGCCGAAGTTCGACGGGTTCATGTAGTGCCGCGTCCGGCCGGAGATCGGCGCCCACAGCACGTACTTGGCGCCCACCCCGACCACCACGCCGAAGGCGATCGGCCAGAACTGGTTGTTGGCGTACAGCAGCATGTTCACCGCCAAGGCGGTGATGTGCGCGGGCAGCAGGAATTCGTACACCCCGCGGCCACCGCGGCCCCGGTACCGGGGCGTTCGCCGGTAGGCCCACGCGGTCAGCGTTTCGAAGGCGATCTCCGCGACGTAACCGGTCAGCACGGCGAAGATCGGCCAGAGCCACGGTTGCTCGAAGCCCAGCAGCGTGTAGCCGAAGACGTTCAGCGCGGAGATAGAGATGGCGAAGTTGCGCAGCGCCAGGTAGCGCGCATCGGGCGCGGGCTTCTGCGGTGCGGGTGGAGTGGCGGGTGACGTGGTGACAGAACCGTCCGACGGTTGCCAGGTGGTGCTGGTCATCGGTTCGGAACCTCCTGCACGGTGGTGGACAGCATCAGCGCGTGCGTGCCCGGTGTGAGCTGCACGGTCTCGTCCCGCAGCTGGCCCTCGGTGTCCCGCCAGACCACCCGGGCGGTGACCGGGCCGGTTTCGTCGCCCAAGCCGAACCGGACGTCGAAGCTGCGGTAGCCGCCGTGCCCGCCGCCGCCGTCCAGCTGCGACACCTGGCTGCGGCCGTCGGGCGTCGTGACGGTCACGGTCGCGCCGTAGGCGGGGGCGCCGACGCCGGACAGCCCGCTTCGCCCGGTGGACGTGGTGGAGCTGTCCGCGGGGGGTTGGTACAGCCGCAGGCTCAGCACCTCGCCGCGGCCCGGCGACTCGTTGACGTAGAACGACGACGGGGCCCACTGGCGGGCAACGGCGAGGTCCAGCGATCCGCTTCCGGTGGTGTCACCGGTCGCAAGGGCACGTGACGGTACCGGCACTCCCAAGCCGAGCTGTTCGGAGATGTCGACGTACCCGCCATCCGGGCCCTTGGCGTAGAAGGCCAGCTCGTCATCACCGGCGAGGTCGTCACCGGCCTGCATGTTCGGCCACATGCTCGGATCACGCATCAGCAGGTCGTTCGTGATGGCGAGTTCCTGCAGCCAGTTCCACCGGTTCCGCTCGCCCTTGATGAAGCCGTCCGCCTGGACGATGTCGAGGTTGCCGTTGTTGAGGAAGTCACCGAACTTGACGTCCCAGGCCCAGCCGGTCCACGCCAACCCGTTCTCCTCCGCGCGCTGCGCGAACGGCGCGTCTCCGGCAGCGAGCTGCGACTGCATCTGCTCGTGGTCCGGCGCCTGGTTCTCCCACAGGAAGTTGCTCTCCTGTAGTCCGAACGGAACGGTGATGTTGCTGACCACGATGTCGAAGCGGCCCTGGCCCCGCGGGTCGCCGAAGTCCACACCCATGCCTTTGAAGGAGTCGTCGCCCAACACGAACGACTTCGGGGTGAACGGGGTGCGCGCCCCCTTCGCCAGCTCGAAGCGGATCTGCCCCGGTGTGGAGCGGTTGTGCAGCAGGTGGTCGTGGCCGAAGTCGTTGGCGATGTAGAGCTCGGTCAGCCCGTCGCCGTCCAGGTCCGCTCCGGAGGAGGCGAGCGTCCACCCGGTCGCCGCCTCGTACGGGATGGCCTCCGCTTCCGGCACGTAGGTGACGCCCGGTTCCGGGCCGGACGTGGCCGAGTGCCAGCGGAAGACGTGCCCACCGCCGCCGTTGGTGGCGCTGGACATCGACATGTTCATCTCGACGTTCTTCATCCCGTTCGGATCGAGCATGTCGGAGTCGGGGAAGTAGTTGCCGACGAAGATGTCCGGGCGCCCGTCACCGTCGTAGTCACCGACGTGCACCGCGTCGCTGTTCCACTTCGGACCGTGGTAGCGACCGTCCGCCGACTCCGCCGCGACGAGTTCCTGGCGGTGGTAGGCGCCATTGCTCACCGAGTCGGCGTCCGCTTTGGCCAGGAACAGGATCGGCGTGCGCCCCCAGTAGGTGACCAGCAGGTCCATCCGGCCGTCCATGTTGAAGTCGCCGGGTGTGCAACCGGTCGGGGCCATCGTGTCGTCGTGCGGCAGCGGCGCGGGGTCAAGGACGAACGGTTCGAAGCGGTCCTCAGGTGGCGCTGTCGGCGTGTGGGTGACGATCACGTCATCGGTCCGCGGGTCCACCAGGCACAGCGAACTCGCCCGCCCGTTCCCGGTGAGGTCGTTGATCGCCACGGACGCCCCGATCGCGGAGATCCACGACACCATGTGCTGGTAAGCGGGGTTCACCTCCCGGAGGCTCTTCATCGGCTTGTCCTCGTAGCCCTCCGGGAGCGGGATCGGCAGTTCCCGGAACTGGTACGGCTCTGCGGTCCGATCCGCGTCGCCGCTCGCCACTGCGCTCTGCCCGGCCAGGTAGAGCGCCACGAGCGACATGACGACGACGAGGACCGGAACCGATTTGCGGGCACGGTCAGATGGCATTATCGCTGTCTCCTCGCAATGCGCGCGGACACCGCCTGGTTCGACGGCGAAATTACCCACTCGCACATCGACCGATCCCTATCCCAACGGAATTGTGCACGTATCCGTTCGCGGGAACCAGGAATCCAATTCGGCCGACGGCGACCACTCCAGTTATTCAGGCGCGAAAAGAATTGCACTTCCTCGTTCCGCGCTGCGGTAGCCGCCCAAGGAGTGCCCGCGGGCACGCCCGGCCCGCGGAGAGGAATGCCTACGCCGCGAGCCGAGCGGTGGCCAGCACGTACTCGTGCTCGATCGAGGTCATCATCTGGTCGAGGATTTCGCCCGCCGCCGGGCCCAGTTCGGACACCAGTTCCGCGTAGTGCTCCTTCGCGGCCGCCGCCATCCGCTCACCGGTCTTCGCGGTGTTCGGGGTGATGTCGACCATCTCGATGTCGGTGAACCCGGCTTCGCGCAGCCACCGCAAGTACTGGTCGCGGCTCGGCAGGACGGCCATCTCCATGGTCTTGAGCATCTCAGCGCGAGCCTCTTCGGTGTCCGTGACCGGCCCCGCCGGGTGCAGGACGTCGGTGAACAGCAGGCGCCCTCCCGGTTTGAGCACGCGCGCCACCGACCGCAGCCCCTGCTCCCGGTCGATGTTGATGAAGGACTCGACCACCCATGCCGCGTCGAAGGAGTCGTCCGGGTACGGCATCGACAACGCGTCGATCACCTCGGCTGAGGCCAGGCGGTCGAGGCCCCGCTCCCGGGCCGCGCGCCGGAACCGCTCGATGTGCGATGGGGTGATCGCCACCCCCACCACCTCCGCCCCGGTCTCCTCGACCAGCTGGAAGGCAGGTCCACCAGTACCGCAGCCAACATCGAGCACCCGCTGACCTCGCGACACGCCCAGCTTCTCGATCATGACCGTGTTCATCCGCCGCTGCGCGACCTCGTTGGACGAGGTGTCGTGCTCGGACTTCCAGTACCCGGCGTGGTAGTTCTCGCCCCAGATGACCGAGAGGATCCGGCCGGCGAGGTCTTGGAACCCGGCGTCGGGCTCGGCCGGATCCGCCCCGGTCGCTGGTTGCTCCGCTGTCATCGCTTCCTCCCGCGCTCGTTGCCCATCACACCCATGGTCGCGGGGGCGACACGCTCGATCACCTTCGAGAATGCGGGCCGCGCCCCAGCCCGCTCCCACAGCGGACGTCACCCGTTAGGAGTAATTCAGAGCAATCCTGGCGACGGCTGTCGAATCAGCCGGCCCTCGTTCGTCGTGGGTGTAGATCTAGTTCGCACGCGTTGAGACCGGAGGACCCCAGGATGGCTATCGACGAAGCCCCACCCAAGGCTGGGCGCAGGGAGTGGGTCGGCCTCGTGGCCCTCTCACTGGCCACGTTGATGATCACCTTTGACATGTTCGTGCTGCTCCTGGCCCTGCCCGAGATCACCGCGGACCTGCGGCCCAGCACGGTCGAGCAGCTGTGGATCCTCGACATCTACGGATTCCTCGTCGGTGGTTTCCTGATCACGATGGGCACCCTCGGCGACCGGATCGGACGCCGGAAGCTGCTGATGATCGGCGCCGCGTGCTTCGCGGTCGCCTCGCTGCTGTGCGCGTTCGCCCCCACCACCGAGCTGCTCATCGTGGCCCGGGCGCTGCTGGGCATCGCGGGCTCCACGCTCGCACCGTCCACCCTCGCCCTGATCACGAACATGTTCCAGGACCCCAAGCAGATGGGGCTGGCGATCGGCATCTGGGCCGGTGGGTTCACGCTCGGCTCCATCCTCGGCCCGGTGGTCGGCGGCGTGATGCTCGCCTACTTCTGGTGGGGCGCGGTCTTCCTGCTCGCTGTGCCGGTGATGGTGCTGCTGCTGGTGGTCTGCACGCTGGTGGTGCCCGAGTTCAAAAACCCCGATGCGGGGCGGCTGGACCTGACCAGTGCGCTGTTGTCGGTGCTCGCGGTCATCGCCTTCATCTACGGGCTCAAGGAGGTCGCCCGCTACGGGTGGCAGCCGGTCCCGGTCGTCGTCGGGCTCGCGGGGATCGCCCTGGCCCTGGCCTTCGTGCGGCGGCAGTTCCGCCTGACCGAACCGTTCATGGACCTGCGCCTGTTCAACAGCCGCTCGTTCAGCACGATGCTCGTCGGCTTGGTGCTCTACGCCCTCATCGGCGGTTCGAGCATGTTCTACATCACCCAGTTCCTGCAGTCCGTGTCCGGCATGACCCCGCTCGAGAGCGCGTTCTGCCTGCTCCCCGGCATGGTGGTGGCCACGATCAGCGCCACCGTCTCCCCGATGCTCGGCCAGCGGTTCCGGCCCGCGTACCTCATCTCGGGTGGGATCGTCGGCATCATCGTCCCGTTCGCGATGTTCTCCCAGTTGGAGCCGGACTCGGGCCCGCTCCCGCTGATCATCGGGTTCGCCATCATGGGCCTGTGCGAGGGGCCGCTGCTGTCCTTGGGCACCAACCTGGTCGTCAGCTCGGCACCGCCGGAGAAGGCTGGCTCCTCGTCGTCCATGACGCAGGTCGCCAACGAGGCTGGCTCCTCGCTGGGGTTGGCGATCATGGGCAGCATCGGCGCGGCGGTCTACGTCGCGCAGCTCGGCGACACCGCCCCGGCCGAGGTCAGCTCCGAGACCCTGGCAACCGCGCAGGAGAACGTCGCCAGCGCGTTGACCGTGGCCTCTGAGCTGCCGCCCGAGGTGGGCGACCGGCTGGCTGTCGCGGCGAAGGACGCCTTCGCCAGCGGAATGAACACCTTCGCGATGGTCTGCATGGCGATCCTGCTCGTCTCCGCCGCGGTGATCGCCGTCCTGCTCCGGCACGTGCCACCGACCGGCGCAGATGAAGGCGCCGCGGACGACGCCTCCGGCGAGGAGTCCCCGGCAGCGGAACTGGACGGCCCGGGCGCCGCCACGGGCGGAACCGACGCCAAGTCGGTGAACTGACCCACCCAGTTGTCGGTCCGGCGCTCGGCGCAGCACCGGACCGGAAGTGAGAAGGAAGAAGGAAGGTTATGCGCAAGCTCCTGATGTACATGCAGTCGACCGCGAACGGCTTCGGTGCTGATCCTGGCGACGAGATGTTCTGGGCGAAGGTCTCCGACCAGACGTGGGAATTCACCAACTCGCTCCACGACCGCTGTGACGCCATGGTCATGGGACGGAAGATGTACCAGGACTTCCTGGGCTTCTGGCCGGAGCAGGCCAAGGACGAGTCGGACTCGGACGTGGCCCGCCACGCCCGCTGGCAGTACGACCTCGCCAAGTACGTCCTGTCGGCAAGCCTGACCGAGGCCGACCCGTCGTGGCCGAACACCCAGATCCTGAGCAGCCTCGACGACCTCAAGGCGCTCAAGGAGCAGCCGGGCAAGGACATCCTGATCGCCGGTGGTATCGGGATCACGAAGGCGTGCGCCAACGCCGGGCTGATCGACGACTACTACATCCACGTCAACCCGGCGACCATTCCCGAGGGAACGCTGCTGCTGGACGCGCGCCTCGACCTGCAGCTGGTCGACGTCAAGCAGCACGACACCGGTGTCGTGGCACTGCACTACAGGCCGGCCTGAGTCGCGGGAATGCCCGGTCCGGCCGCGGTGCCGGGCCGGGCATCCTGCTGTGCCGTCTGCGCCCACCTGCTCCGCACGTGAGAAGGGGCGAACGGACCTCGCCACTGCGCACCATTGCTGGTGAGAACGCTTCTCGACCGCGCTTAGCTCCCACCCTCGGCAAGCAGCAGAAGCCGCGGCTGCCCAGGGGCCCTGCTGAACGCGGTGACGAGGTTGGACAGCGCTCACAGAGCGGGATCACGGCGTGACGTTCAGGAGGACGCAGGAGAATGACTGTTGCCGGTAATCCGAACAAGGTCTCGGGCCTGGTTGATTCGTTCCTCACCACAGCACCGGGCGAACTCGAGGCGAGCTACCGCCGACTGCTCCGTGCCGTGTGGCGCGACGGTGCCCTGACCGACCTGGCGCTGCCCGCGGTGAACGAGCTCGTGCGTCGGCTGGAGCAGGCCGACGAACTGCGGAAGGCCTACCTCGCCGAGCTCTTCGGGCTGCTCGTCCAAGCCGAACAACCCGGCACCGGCGGCCCGGTGACCGCAGTGGTGCGCACCGAGCTGGACCAGTACCTCGCCCTGTGGCGGACCAGCACCCGGGACCAGCCCACCTACTGGGCGCTGCTGTACCTGCTGTCGCACTTCCCCGGAGACCGGGACCGAATCCTCGGTGCCGCGGCCGAGGTGGAGCTGGACGGGGACGACATGTCCAGGCTGGACCGCGCCCTCGACGCGCTCGACGTCGAGGACCCCGTGATCGGGCGGGTGTTCCCGTACCCGGCTGCCTACGACGAGATGTTCGACTCCGAGAAGGAGGTCGACCGGGCGTGGATCCGGACGCTCACCCCGGAGCAGGTTCGCGAGCAGTGGCACAACGACATCGCCGCCGTGCGGGCGCATGCCGGCGCGAAGTCGTTCTACGCCATCCGGCACGGCAAGCCCGAGCCGGTGTACCCCGATGACACACCAACACGGGAGGCGCATCCCACCGACGCCGACGACGTCGCGCTCTACGCCCCGCACCGCTATGCGTTGCGCTGCCCGCGCTGCGGGGGCAAGCCGACGATCCGGCAAGGCCTCGCCGAATGCGGCGGCTGCGACGCGGGGTTCCCGATCGCCAAGGGCATGCTGAACGTGCTCACCAGCGTCTACGACGGCAAGAACCACGATGACGACTTCCTCTTCCAGTTGTCGAACATCGGCACCATGGCCTACTTCATCGACGTCTACGCGCGCCCAGCCTTCAAGCGCCTGTGCGGGATGAACTGGAACAACCAGGTCAGCCCGCAGTGGGAAGGTGACTACATCCGGCAGCACCTCCGCCCGGTGGACGGCACCGTGCTCGACCTCGCGGCGGGGAGCGGGTTGTGGACCGACACGATCGCCGAAGCCGTGGGCGCGGAAAGGGTGCTGGCGCTGGACATCCTCCCGGCCAGCCTCGCCACGCTGCGCGACCGCAGGCCAGATGTGCCCGCCGTCGTGGCGAACGCGCGCTCGCTGCCCTTCGACGACTCGTCGCTGGGTGCGGTGACCTGCTGGGACGCGCTCCAGGCCTTCCCGGAGGAGGCGCCGCTGGCGATCGCCGAAGTGGGCCGGTGCCTGCGTCCGGGCGGCACCTTCACGCTGTTCACCTTCGTCGACGCCGACGACGAGGTCTACCGGCACTTCGTGCGGTCGCACCGGTTCCCGAAGTCGCACAAGGACGGCCTGACGTTGTTCGAGCGCACCGACCTGGACCGGTGGATCGCCGACGCCGGGCTCGAGGTGATCGACCGGTCCGGCCCGCACCTGCACTACGTCGTCACCGCGCGAAAACCGGCCTGACCACCGGTTCAGCGCAGCCGCCCAGTTGACAACAGCCGGGACCGCGGTCCCGGCTGTTGTGCTGCCCGCGCTCCAGGTGGAGGAGAACTGGAACGGTGCCAGGCGGAACTGGCGAGGCGCAGCACGACGCAGAATGGCCCGATGGCCCGTTGCACCGGCAACTGGCCATCGAGGCACCCGGCACGTCAGCCGCGCTACGCCGACCGCAGCACCGACCGGACGAACTCGCGGATGTCACCGATCAGCAGGTCCGGCTGCTCCAGCGGCGCGAAGTGCCCGCCGCGGTCGAACTCCGTCCAGCGGGTCATCGACGGCAGCACCTGTTCCGCGAAGCGCCGGATCGGGCGAGTGGCGTCGGCTGGGAAGACCGCGACGCCGACCGGGACGGTGAGCGGCCACGGTCCGCCCCACGTCCGGACGTGGTCAGCCATGGTGTGCATGGTCTCGAAGTACATGTGCGCGCTGGAGCCAGCGGTGGCGGTGAACCAGTAGGTCGACACGATCGTGAGCAGGGTGTCGCGGTCGATCGCGTCCTCCGGCCGGTCCACGGTGTCGGCCCATTCCTTGTACTTCTCCGCGATCCACGCGAGCTGGCCGACAGGTGAGTCGGTCAGCGAGTAGGCGAGCGTCTGCGGCCTGGTGGCCTGCTGCCTGCTCCAGGCCGTGCACACGTCGGCGAACCAGCGCGTGTGCTCGACCTTCACCATGTCGTCCTCGGACAGTCCGGCCAGCACCGCGGGGTCGTCCTCGAACATCGTGACCAGCATGTTGATGTGCACCGCGTCGACGTGGTCGGCGTCGATGCGGCCGAGTTCGAGCGAGACGACCTTGCCCCAGTCACCGCCCTGGGCGATGTACCGGTCGTAGCCGAGCCGGCTCATCAGCTCCGCCCAGGCGCGCGCGACCCGGCTCATGCTCCATCCCGGCTGGCCCGTGGGTCCGGAGAACCCATAGCCGGGAATCGTCGGCACGACCACGTGGAAGGCGTCCGCCGGGTCCCCGCCGTGCGCCGCCGGGTCGGTCAGCGGGCCGATCATGTCGATGTACTGCGCGGACGAGCTCGGCCAGCCATGGGTGAGGATCAGCGGTGTGGCGTCCGGTTCTGGTGACCGCACGTGCAGGAAGTGCACGTTGGCGCCGTCGATCTCAGTGGTGAACTGCGGGTACTGGTTCAGCCACCGCTCCGCCGCGCGCCAGTCGAATTCCGTCCTCCAGTAGCCGGCCAGTTCCTTGAGGTACGCGAGCGGAACTCCCCGTTCCCAGCCAGTTCCGGGAATCTCATCCGGCCATCTCGTGGCGTCGATCCTGCGGTGCAGTTCGTCGATGTCGGCCTGCTCGACGTCGACCCGGAAAGGAACGATTTCGCTCATTCTCTCATCCCCTGTCGATATGCGACAACTTCCGTTCACACCATGCGCACCGGGCGCGGGAACCTCCTTCTCGCCGGTACCGGAGCACTGGCCGGTGACCAGGTCCGCTTCCTCCCCCAGCCACGTCAGCGGTCGGCACCTGCCGAACCCGCCTGGGTGCCAAGGTCCTCCTGCCCGAGGGGTGGCACGCCCCGCAACCGGTTGATGATCAGCGCGACAACCCCGACCAGAACGAGGACGGTGAACCCGGCCACCGCCTGCAACGAGGTGGTGAACGACTGACCCGCCTGCTCGAGCACGAGGTGCGCCAGGTCAGGCGGCAAGTTGCCCGCCACCTCCGCCGCGTTGGCAATGCTCTGCCCGGCGGTGGCGGCGGCCTCGGCGGGAACCGCCGGTGGCAGGCTGCCAGCCATCTGCCCGTGGTAGAGCGCGACCGCGGCACTGCCCACCACCGCCACCCCCACGGCGTTGCCGAGCTCGGCGCTGACCTGCGGCATCGATGCCGCGGCACCGGCCCGCTCCGGTGGGGCGGAACCCACCATCAACGTCATCCCGACGGCGAGCAACGGCGCCCCGCCGAGCGACCACAGCGCGAAACCGACGACGAGCAGGCTGGTGGCACCGGTGCTGCCCGCGACGATGACCAGCAGCAACCCGGCGATCACCAGCACTTGACCGCCGGCCATCAGATGAGCGGGCCGGAACCGGCGGGCGAGCGTGCCGACCACCGGCGCGCCCAGTGAGCTCAGCACCAGGCCCGGCGCCAGGCTGAGCCCCGCCTGCAGCGGGGTGAGGTTTTGGACCAGCTGGAAGTGCAGCATGAGCAGGAACAGCACGGTCCCGGTCAGCACCGCTTGGAGGAACATGGTCAGCAACGGCGTGGCGAACCGCCGAATGCGGAACAGGCCCAAGTCGAGCAGCGGGCGGCTGAGCACGCGTTGCCGGTGGACGAACAGGGCACCGAGCGCCGCGCCGAGCACGATGGCAGCGATCGGCAACAGTTCCCAGCCATCTCTCGAGACCCCCTTCACCCCCCACACCGCGAGCAGGATCGCAGCCAGCGAGAGCAGTGAACTGGGCCAATCTGGCCGTCCCGCGTCGGCTTCCCGCTGCTTCGGCAGCACCATCGGCCCCAGCACCAGGGCGACCAGGACGGCGGGCACGTTGGCCAGGAACACCGAGCCCCACCAGAAGTGGGCGAGCAGGATGCCGCCAGTGACCAAGCCGAGGACCGCGCCGACGGTGTAGAGCGCCCCCCAGATCCCGAACGCCACACCCATCTGCTTCGGATCGCTGAACATGGTGCGGATCAGCCCGAGCGTCGACGGGATGATCGCGGCACTGGTCATGCCGAGCAGCGCCCGCCCCGCGATCAGCATGCCGGGATCGGTCGCGTACGCGGCGACGAGCGAGGCGATGCCGAAGCCGGCGACGCCGATCAGGAACAGCCGGCGCCGTCCGATGCGGTCACCGAGTCCGCCCATGGTGATGAGCAGGCTGCCGAGCACGATCCCGTAGACGTCGGCGATCCACAGCTGTTCGAAGCCATCGGCACCGACGCCGACGACGATATGGGGAAGCGCGAGCATCAGCATGAACGCGTCGGCCGCGATGAAAGCGGTCGGCAGGCACATCACGCCGAGCCCAATCCACTCCTGCACGCCGGCAACAGGGTGCGCATATTTCGAAGAAGTCATCAGGAAACCATTTCTCTTCACCGCGCGAATTCGGCGAGTCACCATTCAAGCGCATGACAGGCAACCGGGAATCTACACGCCGGCACCCGTCTACTCGATCGAGAAGAGCTGATCGCGCAGCATTGGAGAAGCACACCCGCGCACACCACTGCCATAGTTGGCTCGACCGATCACCAGTGGAATGGGGAACGGACGCGGGACCGAGATGAGGAATTACGCCGCGCCCTCGCCCACCCGCCTTCTCCCGGTGATCAACAGGTGCAACCCCCGGACGTCGCCCAGCCGGTGTTCCGGCACACGCCCCACAGAGCACGGAGGAACCCGCATGACCGTCGCCGGCAGTGCACCGGCAGTGGCCGCGCCAGGAGAACCCGGTTACGCCGAAGCCACCCGGGTGTTCAACTCCGCCGCCGTGCCCGAGCCCGTCGCCGCCACCACCGTCCGCACCCTCGACCAAGTCCGCACCGCGATCGGCTGGGCGGAGGAACACGGGTGGGCGGTCCGGGTCCACTCGACCGGCCACGGTGCGGGCGCGGCCCGCCCCGTGCGCGAGGCGGTGCTCATCCGGACCGAGATGGACGGTGCGGTCATCGTCGACCCCCGGTCCCGGATCGCCAGGGTTCCCGCTGGAACCCGGTGGGAGGCCGTCGTCCAAGCCGCGGAACCGCACGGGCTGACCGCCGCGCACGGGTCGTCGGGAGGTGTCGGGGTCGTCGGGTACGCGTTGGGCGGCGGACTGAGCCCGTACGGCCGGATGGTCGGCCTGGCGGCCAACAGCGTCCGCGCGGTCGAGCTGGTGACGGCCGACGGGCGGTTCCGCCGGGTCGACGCCGAGTCGGATCCCGAACTCCTCTGGGCGTTGCGCGGGGGTGGCGGCGGGTTCGGCGTCGTCACCTGCCTGGAGATCGACCTCTTCCCGGTGTCCGCGGTCATCACCGGAGCCGCGTTCTGGCCGGGAGCGCTGGCCGACCGGCTGCTGAGCGCGTGGCTGTCCTGGGCCGCGGACGCACCCGCGATCGCCACCACATCTGTTCGGGTCATGAACTTCCCGGACGTCACCGATGTGCCGGTGGAACTCGCCGGACGCTCCACGTTCGCGGTCGACGGTGTGGTGCACGCCGACGACCCGGTGGCCGCGCGGCGCTGCGCCGACGAACTCCTGCGTCCACTTCGGACCATCGGGGCGCCGCTGCTGGACACCTGGCAGGAGGCCGAGCCGTCCGCGGTGCTGCGCGCGCACATGGACCCGACCGGTCCGATCCCCATCGTCGGGGACCACATGCTGCTCGGCGACCTCGACAGCGCCGGTGCGGCACGGCTCCTCGACGTGATCGGCGAAGGCAGCGGATCACCGCTGGTCGGTGCCGGGCTCAGGCAGCTGGGTGGCGCCTACGCCACCCCACCAGCGCCCGGCGGGGTGCTCGACCGCCTCGATGCCAGCTACTCCTACGCCGGATCCGGGCTGGCGGCCGACCCGGAGGCCGCTGCAGCGCTCCGCGCCCACTGCGCAGAGGTCCGGCGTGCCCTCGCACCGTGGAACACCGGCCGCGTCGTCCCCAGCTTCGTGGAGGACTTCGCTCGACCGCAGCGCCACCTCAGCCCCGCGCAGGCCGCCGAGGTGGCGCGGGTGCGCAGCAGGGTCGATCCGGACGGGCTGTTCCGCGACGACGTGTCCCCCACCCGACAGGACTAGGTGCCATGCGAGCCGATACCTCCGACGAGATGCAGTGGCCAGCGCACACCCGGGCGTTCTGCGCCGAGCTGCCGTTCACACAGCGGACCACGATCTTCGAGCACGGCAAGGGAATCCAGTTGTTCGACAGCCGTGGCCGCGACTACCTCGATGCGCTGTCCGGCGTCTTCGTCACGTGCTTCGGGTACGACTGCGAGCCGATCATCGAGGCGATGACCGCCCAGCTGCGCCGGGGACTGGCCTTCCAGCCACCGCTGCACGGGACCAACCACAACGCCCTGCGGCTCGCCGCCGCGCTGGCCGATCTCGCGCCGGAGGGCATCACGACCGTCAAGCTGCTCAGCGGCGGCTCGGAGGCGGTCGAGGCGGCCATCCGGTTGGCCCGGCTCTACCACACCGCCCGCGGCAAACCGACCAAGCAGAAGATCATCAGCCACTACGAGAGCTACCACGGGGCCACCTACGGTGCGCTCGCCCTCACGGGCCACCCCGGGGTCGGCGTGTTCGGCACCCCGATGCCCGGCGCCGTGCACACCCTGCCACCGGAGGCACTGGTCAAGAAGTGGGGGCTGACCGCCGAGGAGGCGGGGCAACAGGCCGCCGCGCTGATCGAGCAGACCATCGAGGCCGAAGGACCCGACAACGTCGCCGCGCTCGTCGTGGAGACGTTCAGCCAGCTGCGCGAGCTCGCGACCACCGACCCCGGCTACTTCACCCGGCTGCGCGAGATCTGCGACCGGCACGAAGTGCTGCTGGTCTTCGACGAGATCGTCACCGGGTTCGGGCGCACGGGCCAGAACTTCGGGGCCGACACGGTCGGCGTGACCCCGGACCTGATCTGCGCGGGCAAGGGGATCTCCGGAGGCTACGCGCCACTGTCGGCACTGCTGATGCACGAACGGGTCAGCACTCCGTTCCGCGATGACAACGGACACATGGCCTTCGGGACGACGCACACCTTCTCCGGCAACCCGATCGCGACGGCGGCGGGGCTGGCCGCAGTCACCCACTTCACCGAGGGCGGTTTCCTGCCCAGGATCCAGCACCTGTCAGCCCGCCTGCGGCAGAACCTGACCGACGCCGTCGGCGACAAGGCCACGGTCAACATCACCGGGTTGCTGTGCGGCATCAGCGTTCCCGGTGCCGACGACAGCGACCTGGTCGAGGCCGCCTGCTGGCGCAACGGTGTGATCGTCCGCGGCATGCCCTACGGCATCATGCTCGCCCCGCCGTTCATCACCACCGAAGCCCAGCTCGACACGATCAGCGCCGTGGTCGGCGCCGCCATCGACGAGGTCGTCGGCTGACCGCACAACCGGTGCAACGAACGGAAGAGAGGCAACATGCCCACGACGGACACCTGGGACCTGCTGTTCGACCGTGACGACCTCACCAGGCACGAAGTGCGTGAGGTCTCGCCCGCGCTACTGCGCCCTGGCCAGGTGCGCCTCGCCGTCGAACGCTTCGGCCTGACCACTCTCACCGCGACCTACGCGCTGTTCGGCGACTCCCCGCTGCGCTTCTTCGACGCCTTCCCCGCGCCGCAGGGGTTCGGCCGGGTACCGGTTTGGGGGTTCGCGCGCGTCGTCGAGTCACGCGCCGAGGGCGTGGCCGAAGGAAGCAGGTTCTTCGGGTACCTGCCGATGTCCACCCACTTCACGGTCACGCCCGAACCGGTCGCCGGCGGTTTCCTCGACGCCGGGCAGCAAGCCGTGCCCCACGACTGGTACCGGACCTACGAGGCGGTGGCACCGGACGCGGGCGACCTGGACGACCTGCGGGCACTGCTGCACCCGTTGTTCCCGTGCTCGTTCACCCTTGCCGAGGTCATCGACCAGCAGCGCACCCAGGGCGTCAAGTCGGTGCTGATCAGCAGCGCGTCCTGCAGGACGGCACTCGGCTTGGCGGAGCTGCTGCTGCGCCGCGACGACCTCTCGGTGACCGGTGTGACCTCCGGGGAGCACAAGTCGTTCGTCCTCGAGCGGAAGCTCCACGACTCCGTGCTCAGCTACGACGAGCTGGGCACCGACCTGGTAACGGGCCCCACCGTGTTCATCGACTTCACCAACTCAGCCGAGCGGATCCGTGCGATCTACCGGCATGCGGGCGACCAGCTGCGCACCACGTTCCTCGCTGGTTTCACCCACCCGAGCACCTCGTTCGCCCCACCCGAGGTCGGCGACCCGCAACCGCAGCAGTACTTCACGCCCGCGGTGGAGGAGCAGATCATGGCCGAGGTGGGCACCGATGCCTACCGGAGCCGCTTCCGGCAGGCGGAGGAGGAATTCCTCACCAGAACCCAGTCCTGGATGGAGGTCCAGCGCGGCAGCGGACCCGAAGCGGTGGCCGACGCGTTCCGCTCCGTGCTGCGGGGTGCGCACCAACCGTCGGCCGGGATGGTGCTGAAACCATGACCCGCGACACCAACACGGTCACCGGGACCAGCGAGCGCACCTCCGGGGCGACCGGTGCACCGGGCCGACCAGTCTGGTGGCGCCGTCCGTGGATCATTCCCCTGGCGCTGGTGGTGGCCGCGTACCTCGTCTACCAATTGAGCCCGTTCCGGCACCTGGACGAGTCGACCGCACCGCTGCCGCCGCACGACGGTTTCCCGCTGTACTTCCCGATCCTGCTCGTCCACATGTTCTTCGCGACCGTGTCGATGATCACCGTGGTGCTGCAGGTGTGGCCATGGTTGCGGATCAAGCACCCGAGAGCGCACCGGATCAGCGGCCGGTGCTACGTGGTCGCGGTCCTGATCGCGGGCGTCACCGGTCTCATCATCGTTCCGTTCGCACCGATCCCCGGGCAGGTCGGGGTGATCGCGGCGACGGTCACCTGGATGGCGGTGACCGCGATGGCGTTCGTCCGGGCCCGGCAACGCCAGTTCGTCCGGCACCGCCGCCTGATGCTCTACAGCTTCGCCATCGTCATGAACAACGTGTGGGGTGTGATCCTCGGCCGGGTCGGCCTGTCCATGACCGACGTGATCGACATCCAGTACGTCCAGGAGGGAGTGCGGTGGCTCGGTTGGGTGGGCAACTTGATGCTCGTCCAGTGGTGGATCTACCGCACCGGAGACCGTCGCCGCGCAACACGGAGAACGACCTCGGAGGCCTACCAGTGACCCCACCCGAGAACCGCGGGCATCCGCCCGCCACCGCCCGGTCGCGACCGGCCGCCGTCACCGCGGACGACCCCCGGTACGAGACCGCGATCCGGTGCGGCTTCAACCAGCGCTTCGTGTCCGATGCCGCTTCCATCTGCTTCCCCACCAGCACCGGAGAAGTCATCACCGCGGTCGGTGACGCGGTGGCGAAGGGCCAGCGGGTCACCGTTCGCAGCGGCGGCCACGGTTACGAGGGAACCGGGCCAGCGGAGCGCGGTGTGCTGCTCGACCTGTCCACGATGACCGAAGTGGACTTCGACCCCGCGCGACGCGCCTTCTCGATGCAACCGGGTGCCAAGGTCGGTGATGCCTACCGCACGCTGTACAAGCGGTGGGGTGTCACGGTGCCAGCGGGCGAGGGCACCGAGGTGTGCCTCGGCGGCCACCTCGTCGGCGGTGGTTTCGGGCCGCTGTCCCGGCGGTACGGCGCCATCGTCGACTACCTGTGCGCGGTCGAGGTCGTCGTGGTCGACGAGTCCGGGACGGCCTCCGCCGTCGTGGCTACCGACGACCCCGCCGATCCGCACCACGACCTGTGGTGGGCGCACACCGGTGGGGGCGGCGGCAACTTCGGGGTGGTGACCCGGTACTGGCTGCGGTCCCCGGGCGCGACGTCGACCGATCCGCGAGAACTGCTCCCCAGGGCGCCGGTCCGGTGGCGCAACGGTCACCTGGTGTGGTCCTGGGAGACGATGACGGAGAGCGCCTTCGCCCGGATCATGCGCAACTACGCGTCCTGGTTCGAGCGCAACAGCGCGCCGGGGGCCCGGGAGACCGACCTGACCGCCTTCTTCTGCGCGACCCACCGGTCCGGCGGGGTGTTCGTGGTCGGCTCGCTCATCGACGACGACATCCCCGGCGCGCGGGAGCTGACCAACGAATTCTTCGACGCGGTCACCGACGGCGTCGACGTGGAGCCGACAGCGCGCACTGACAACGAGGTCGTGTCCTGGCTGTACTTCTTCACCCACAGCAACCGGGGTGACCACACCGGGCTGGGCGGTTCCCGCTTCAAGCTCAAGTCGGCCTACCTCCGCAAGGGCTACACCGCGAAGCAGATCGCCGCGGCGTACCGGCACCTGACCACCGAGGAACCGAGGTCGATCTACTTCATGTTCATCGGCTACGGCGGCCAGGTCAACGCGGTGCCACCCGACGCGACGGCGGCCGTGCAGCGCAGTTCGGTGCTCAAGGGGTCCTTCCTCTCCTCGTGGTGGGACCCCGAGGAGGACGGGCGGCACATCGCCAACCTCCGTGCGCTCTACCGCGACATCTACGCCGACACCGGCGGGGTACCCGTTCCCGACGAGCGCAACGAGGGCGCCTACATCAACTATCCGGACCGGGACCTGGCCGATCCGCGGTGGAACACCTCGGGGGTGCCGTGGTCCACGCTCTACTACGGGGCGAACTACCCACGCCTCCAGCGGGTCAAGCAGCGGTACGACCCGCGCGACGAGTTCCGGCACTGCCTCTCGATCGAGCTGCCCGGCAGTCCGGCGTGACGGCGGGCACAGGTCGGCCTCGATCGCACGGGGCAATGCATGAGTTGGCGCCGCGGGCGCCGCATCACAAGCATGGAGACGGCACATCCGACCACCCTTCGGTGCACGGGGGATCGCGAATGGGATTTCCTTCAATTCACAGCCGGTTCGCCGAACAGGCCACGCGCACGCCGAAAGCAATCGCGGTGGTGCACGGCGAGGATCGACTGTCCTACCGGGAACTGGACGACCGCGCGAACCAACTCGCCAACCGGTTGCGCTCACTCGGGGTGCGCACCGGCTCACCGGTCGCCGTGCTGATGCAGCACTCGGCCAACCTCGTGGTGGCGCTGCTGGCCGTGCTGAAGGCGGGCGCGTTCTACATGCCACTGCACGGCGCGTACCCGCTCGACCGGATGCGGCGGATCCTGGGCAGCGCTGGCGATCCGGTCCTCCTCGTCGACAGCGCCACGCAGCAGCACGCGATGCCTGACGCCCGCGTCGTCATCGCGGTCGACGCCGACCCGGCGACGGCCGGGCTGCCCCGGACGGACCCGGCGAGTCCGACGACACCCGACGACACGGCGTACGTGATGCACACCTCCGGGTCGACCGGTGAGCCCCTCGGGGTGGCGGTGTCGCACCAGGCCGTGCTGGAGCTCGTTGCCGATCCCTGCTGGGACGGCAGGTACCACCGGCGGGTGCTCGCCGTCGCGCCGTACGCCTACAGCGTGGCCGTGTACGAGGTGTGGGTGCCGTTGCTGCGCGGCGGTCAAGTGGTGGTGGCTTCGCCCGAGGACGTCGACCCGCAGTCGTTGCGCCGCTTGATCACCGAGCACGACATCACCGGCCTGCACCTGACCGCCGGGCTCTTCCGAGTCGTGGCCGAGGAAGCACCGCACTGCCTCACGGGTGTGGAGGAAGTCCTCACCGGCGGTGATGTGATCAGTGCCGCCGCGGTCCGAGCGGTGGTGGACGCCTGCCCGGGAATTGTGGTCAGGTCGATGTACGGGGCGACCGAGCTGGCGCTGTTCGCCGCCTCGGCACCGGTCCCGAGACCAAGAACCGGCGAGGGAGTGCCGCTCGGCCGCGCGATGGCCGGGGTGCGGCTCTACGTCCTGGACGACGACCAGGAACCCGTCCCCGACGGCACCGTCGGCGAGTTGTACGTGGGCGGCACCCGGCTCGCCCAGGGGTACTACAACCGCCCGGAGCTGACCGCCGAACGCTTCGTCGCCGACCCGTTCGCCGGTGCCGGGAACCGGATGTACCGCACCGGTGACCTGGTCCGCATGACCGGTGACGGCTTGGTCGAATTCGTGTCGCGGGCCACCGACCTGATCAAGGTCCGGGGCTTCCGGGTGGAACCGGTCGAGGTCGAGAACGCCCTCGCGGCCCTACCCGGCGTGGCCAACGTCGCGGTGGCGGCGCGGGTCTCCTCCTCCGGCGAGAAGCGGCTCGTCGCCTACCTCGTTCCCGAGGACTCGGCGCTCGACCTCGCGGCGCTGCGCGCCGGAGCCCGGGCTGCCCTGCCCGACTACATGGTTCCGGCGTCCTTCGTCGAGGTGGAGTCGCTGCCGCTGACCCCGAACGGGAAGGTCGACCGCGCGGCGCTCCCCGACCCCGTCCTCGACCCGGCCGCCGCCTACCAGCCTCCCGCAACCGACCGCCAGGCGCTGCTCTGCAGGGTGTTCGCCGAGGTGCTGGGCATCGACCGGGTCGGCATCGACGACAGCTTCCTCGACCTCGGTGGGCAGTCGCTGCTCGCGGTCCGCTTGGCCACCCGGCTCAAGCAGGAGTTCGACGTCGAGGTCCACGTGGCCGACGTGTTCAACACGCCGACGGTCCGCGAGCTCGACGCCTGGCTGGACGGCCTCCTGCCCGCGACGACCACGCGAGGAGTTCCCACCGCATGACTGGCGTCCCGCTCTCCTTCAACCAGGAATTCCTGCTCGCCTTCGACAAGGGCGACGCCGACGGCGCGTTCGGCGAACGGCACACGCTCGTCGACGCCTGGCGGATCTCCGGCCCGCTGGAGCCCGAAGTGATCCAGCAGGCGCTGGACGACGTCGTGGCCCGGCACGACGTGCTGCGCACCACGGTCGTGCCCGACGGCGGAGGGCGCCAGGTCGTCCACCCATCGGGTCCGGCCGAGCTCTCGGTGCGGGCACTGCCCGGCGGGGACCGCGACCTGGTGGCGGAGGAGCTGCTCAACGAAGTCGACGACCAGCCGCTCAACGTTCGGGAGTTGCCGCTCGTGCGGGCGGTGCTCGGGCAGTTCGACGCGGACGACTCGGTCCTGGTACTGGCGACGCACCACGTCGCGAGCGACGACTGGTCGATGGGGCTGTTGGCACGCGACCTCGCCGCCTGCTACACCGCGCGCCTCACCAGCACCCCCGTCGAGCTGCCGGCGGCCCCGCAGTACGCGGAGTTCGCCGCCTGGCAGCGGCGCCACGGACATCCCGACGAGGCAGCGCTGGCCCACTGGCGGAACAAGCTCACCGGGGCCAGCATGACCGCCGTCCCTACCGACCGGCCGCTGCCCGACGACCGGCACGACGTCTACGCCGCGTACCGCAGCATCTTCGACGACGATCTCTCGGCGCGGCTCCAAGCGTTCGCGCGATCCGTCCGCAGCACACCGTTCATGGTCCTGCTCGCCGCGCACCAGATGCAGTTGCGGGACATGACCGGAGTGGACGCCGTGATGACACCGACCTTCACGGCGGGCCGGTACCAGGAGCACTTCAACAACACCGTCGGCCCGTTCTTCAACCTGCTCCCGCTGCTGACGGACCTGACCGGTACCCGGCACCTGCGCGATGTGGTGGGCCGGGTGCGCGCGTCCTGCTTCGAAGCCTACGCGCACGACATCCCCTTCAGCGACATCGTGGACCAAGTGCCGCGGATCGCCGAGCCGTTCGGCGACCCGGGCGGCGCTGTCGTCGCGTTCCAGGTGCTGCAGCCCCCTGCCTTCGCCGACGAACTCACCCTCGGCAGGGCCACGGGCAGCGCGATCCGCGAGCGTCGGCTGTCGCAGTCGCGGAGTTCGAGCATCCCCAACGGTGGTTCGTGGGCCCTGGAGGTCCTTCGCTCCGGCCGGATCGCGAGCAACCTGAAGTACAACGCCAACACGTTCGACGAACCAACCATCGCTGGAATCGCCGACGACCTGCGACACCGGCTCACGGCCGCGCTGACCTGATCGCGCACGTCCGCCACCCACGCAACGAGGAGAGCCAGCGCACATGACGAGCACCAGAACCGGCCCAGGACGGGCTCAACCCACCGGCCTCGAACTCACCCCGGCGGAAGCGGTGGCACGGGCCGAGGCCATCGCGGCAGGCCTCGTCGACCGCCAGGCCGAAACCGAGCAGCGGACCTACTGCGCACCGGACATCCACGAGCAGTTCCTCACCGCGGGCCTGTACCGGCTGCTCGTGCCACGCCGGTACGGCGGGCACGAGCTCGATGCGGGCACCTTCGCCAGGGTGTGCATGGCGATCAGCCGCGGGTGCCCGTCCACGGGCTGGATGTACCTCTTCGGCGCGGCGCACGCACTGGTGGTCAGCTCGCTCTTCGAGGAGCGAGCGCAGCAGGAGCTGTTCGCGGGCGGTGACTTCATCTGCCCCGCGACGGTCGCCCCTGCGGGCGAGGCGAGGCGCGTCGACGGCGGTTGGCTGCTCACCGGGACTTGGCGGTACTGCTCGGGATCGCCGTACGCCACCCACTTCCTCGGCCACACCATGGTGCAGCGCGAGGGGGACCCTGAGCCGAGGCCGCTGATGTTCGTCATCCCGCGCGAATCGTGGCGGTTGGAAGAAGATTGGGGAGCGCAACTCGGCCTGCGCGGCAGCGGGTCGCACGGCATCACGGCCACCGATGCGTTCGTGCCGGACCACCTGACGGTCGACCGCCTGCTCAGCATGGTCGATCCCGCCGAGGACATGCCGGGCCGCGCCCTGCACGACAACCCCGAGTACGGCGGCGGGGCGCTCAGCTTCATGCTGCTCGAGCTCGGTTTCCTCGCGGTGGGGATGGCGCAGGGCGCGCTGGACGCCTACGACGAGCTGATGCGGGCGCGGACCACGTCGTTCTGGCCGATCGTGCCACGCACCGAGGACCCGGACTTCCAGTCCCGGTACGGCGAGGCAGCGGGCATGATCGCGGCTGCCGAGGCTGCCGTGCTGGACGCGGTTCGGCAGTGGCACGACCTGAGCGCGCGCGGACCGCAGGCCATCACCCGCGAAGGCGAACTGCGGCTCGCCCTGATCGGCCGGGAGGCCGTGCGGCTGTGCTGGCACGCCGTCGAAGGCCAGTTGTTCCCCACCGCTGGCTCCAGCTCGGTGCGCGCGGGTGAGCGCATCGAGCGGGTGTGGCGCGACATGTCGATGCTGCACAGCCATGCCGGGCTCGGCATCTTCCTGGCCGGCATGGCGAACCGCGAGCTGGCCCAGCTCCACTTCGCCCAACCCGAAACCGATTCGAGGAGTTGAAGCATGTCCCAGAGCCGATGCCCCGTCCTCGACAGCAGCGGCAGCGGAATCCACGAGGTCGCCACCCAGGTGCGCGGCGAAGGACCCGCGGTCAAGGTCGAGCTCCCCGGTGGCGTGCACGCTTGGTGGGTGACCCGTTTCGACGTCGCCAAGCAGTTGTTGAGCGACCGAAACGTCACCAAGAGCGCGCACGCGCACTGGCCCGCGTTCCGCAACGGCGAGATCCCCCCGGGCTGGCAGTTGATCAGCTGGGTGGCGATGGACAATGTGTCGACTGCCTACGGCGCGGACCACCTGCGGCTGCGCAGGCTGATCGGCAAGGCGTTCACCGCGCGGCGGGTAGAGCAGTTGCGGCCCCGGGTGGAGGAACTGGTCGCCGACCTGCTCGACGACATCGAGGCGACCGGTGAGGACGTCGTCGACATCCGCGCGTTGTTCTGCTACCCACTGCCCGCTCGGCTCATGGCCGGCTTGATCGGCATGACCGAGGAGCAACGCAGGCAGACCGCGATCGCGATGAACCGGATGGCCGACGTCGACGTCACACCCGAGCAGGCCGCGGGGATCCTGGCCGGCTGGCGGGCCGCGGTCGAGGAGCTGATCGCGGACAAGCGCGCCAACCCAGCCGAGGACATCGCCAGTGACCTGATCGCCGCCCGCGACGACGAGGACGGCGCGAAGCTCAGCGACCAGGAGCTGACCGACACGATCTTCGCCATCCTGGGTGCCGGCTCGGACACCACGATCAACTTCCTGGACAACGCGATCACCGCCATGCTGAACCATCCCGAACAGCTCGAGCTGGTCCGGGCCGGGAAGGCCAGCTGGTCCGACGTGGTCGAGGAGACGCTGCGCGTCGAGTGCCCGCTGGCCAGCCTGCCGCTGCGGTTCGCGGTCGAAGACATCCAGCTGGACGGGCTGACCATCAAGCAGGGTGAGCCGATCCTGATCAACTACGCCGCCCTCGGCCGCGACCCGGCGCTGCACGGCGATACCGCGGCCGACTTCGACATCACCCGGCCGGACAAGGAGCACGTGTCCTTCGGGCACGGTCCGCACTACTGCCTCGGCTCCGCGATCGCCAGGCTCGTGGCATCCATCGGACTGCCCGCACTCTTCGAGCGGTTCCCGCAACTGCGCCTCGCGGTTGAGGCAGACCAGTTGGAGCCGCTGCCGACGTTCATCATGAACGCCCACACGCACCTCCCGGTCCGGCTCAACGCGCCCTCCCCCGCCCACGCCTGAGGAACCGACCACCGGACAGCAGCGCGGACGGCGGAGCCGCGACCGCCGCCCTGGCAGCGGCCCGCCCGCCCCGGTGCGCAAGTCAACGAAGTGCCGACACAGTGAGGAGTCGCAACGTGCGGGTTGGCCTGGAATTGGGAGCATTCGACTGGCCCGGCGGGCCGGCGGCGATCGGGCCCACCGTGGCGCGCTTCGCCCAGCTCGCCGACGAGGCCGGGTTCACCTCGCTGAGCACGGGTGATCACCTGTGGCAGGGCTTCAACGCGGGCGGTGAGCAGGCGCCCTACCTGGAGTGCTTCACCACGCTCGCGGTGATGGCCGCCAACAGCAAGCGCTGCCGGATCTCCCCGGTGGTCGCCGGGGTGCACTTCCGGCACCCGGCACTGCTGGCCAAGACGGTCACCACGCTGGACGTCCTGTCCGGTGGCCGGGCCTCGCTGGGCCTCGGGGTCGGGTGGAACGCCGACGAGGCGGCCGGTTCCGGGATCCCTTTCCCCCCGGTCGCCCAGCGGTTCGAGATGCTCGAGGAGACGTTGCACATCCTGCTCGGGTACTGGCAGGGCGAGCAGGGTGACGGCCGGGCGCACCGCGGCGCGCACTACCAGTTGGACCGGGTGCTGGGTGTGCCGCAGAGCCTAACCCGGCCGCACCCGCCGATCATGCTCGGCGGCGCCGGCGAGAAGACCCTGCGACTGGTCGCCCGCTACGGCGACGCGTGCAACCTCTACCCGACACCGGACATGCCCGCCCGGCTCGACCGCCTGCGGGAGCTCTGCGCCGAGGTCGGCCGGAACTACGACGACATCGAGAAGACCTGCTGCCTGCCCTTCGACGTCGTCGACGACGGCGGCCCCGAGGAGCTGATCGACACCCTGCACCAGCTCGCTGGTCAGGGCATCCAGACCGTGATCGGCATCCTCTCCTCCCCCGAGCCGCTCAAGCAGGTCGAAGTCCTCGCCGCGAAGGTGCTGCCCGCACTAGCCGCGGAGTAGTCCCCACCAACGATCCCTGGTCTGGAGGTCCTCGTGACGAAGATCGGTTTCCCATCCCGGCAACAGCTGGTGCGCAAGGCGTCCGACATCCTGCCCACGCTGCGCAAGCACGCGGCGTGGGCCGAGGAGAACCGGCGGCTGCACGACGAAGTGGTCGACGCGATGGCCGACGCTGGTGTGTTCCGCATGCGCAAGCCGAAGCGCTACGACGGGTACGAAGTGGACGCCCGGACGATGGTGGAGGTGCTGTCCGAGCTCGGCCGCGGTGACGGGTCCGCTTCGTGGGTCGCGGCGGTGTACGCGATTCCGGGCTGGATGGCGTGCATGTTCCCCGACGAGGTGCAGGACGAGGTGTTCGCCGACCCGGACTCCCGCGTCTGCGGGACGTTGAGCCCGAGTGCGACCGCCACGCCCGTCGACGGCGGGGTCGTGGTCAACGGTCGGTGGCAGTTCATCTCGGGTGCGCACCACAGCCAGTGGCAGCAGATCATCGCGATGCACGTCAGCCCGGACTCCGAACCGCAGCCGGTGATGGCGCTGGTGCCGATGTCCGACCTGACCATCGTCGACGACTGGCACACGGCGGGCCTGCGGGGCACCGGGAGCGTCAGCACCGTCGCCAACGAGGTGTTCGTCCCGCGGGAGCGGGTGCTGTCCCTGATGGCCGCGGTCAACGGGGAACCGGTGTCACACCGGACCGCGGAGTCCAAGACCTACCGGGTCCCGTTGCTGCCAGTCGCCGCTGCCTCGTCGAGCGGCCCGATCATCGGCCTGGGCCGGGCAGCGCAGGAGGCCTTCGCCGAGCGGCTGCCCGGGCGCAAGATCACCTACAGCGACTACGACAGCCAACGCGACGCTCCCCTGACCCACCTGCAGGTCGCCGAGGCCACGTTGAAGCTCGACGAGGCCGGGTTCCACGCCGAGCGACTGGCCGGCATGGTGGACGCGAAGGGCCGCGAGGCAGCGCAGTGGGAGATCGAGGAGCGCGTGCAGGCCCGTGCCGACCTGGGACAGGCGGTGCGCCTGGTGCGGGAGTCGATCGACGTCCTCGCCACGGCGAGCGGCGGCTCGTCGATCTACACCGACGTGCCGATCCAGCGGATCGCCCGTGACATCCACGCCGTGCACCAGCACGCGCTGATGCACCCGAACACCAACGCCGAGCTGTACGGCCGCGTGTTGTGCGGTCTACCGCCGAACTCCCAGTACGTCTGAGCAGCCGGAGAGGAAGTGTCCAATGAGCACGAGCACTGCAGGGGTCGGCGAGCCGACCGACGCGGACAAGGCCGCCATCGCCGCACTGACCCAGAAGTTGGGCGCCGCATGGGCCAACCACGATGCCGACAGCTTCGCCGACCAGTTCGTCGAGGACGCGTCGATGATCATCGCGGGGGTCTACCGCGACAGCCGCGACGGGATCCGCGAGTACATGGCAGAGGCGTACCGGGGGCGGTTCAAGGGCACGCGGGTGACGGGAACGCCGGTCAGCATGCGAATGCTCGGTGACGATGTGGCGATCCTGCTGACGCGCGGCGGTGTGCTGGAGCCCGGCCAGACCGAGCCCAGCGACCACCGGGCGATCTACGCCTCCTGGCTGGTCGTGCGGGACGGCGCGGGTTGGCGTCTCGCCGCCTACCAGAACACCCCCGTGCACAACCCGTGGCCGACCTCGGACAACGAATAGCGGAGGAGACGCGATGAGCACCCGCGCGGTAATCCTGGGCGGAAGCATGGCCGGCCTGCTCGCGGCACGAGTGCTGGCCGAGAACTTCACCGAAGTGCTGGTGGTCGACCGCGACAAGCTGCTCGGGGTGACCTCACCGCGGCGCGGTGTGCCGCAGGGTGCGCACATCCACGGGCTGCTCGCCCGCGGCCACCAAGTCCTCGACGAACTCTTCGAAGGGTTCACCGAGGACGCGGTGGCGGCGGGCGCGCTGACCGGTGACCTCGGTGCCCACCGGTGGTTCTTCGCCGGGCAGGAGGCATGCCGGACCGACACCGGCGTGAAGTACCTGTCGGCGACCCGGCCGGTGCTGGAGGGCTTCGTCCGGGACCGGGTCGCCGCGCTCGGGAACGTGAAGTTCCTGGAGCAGCACGACATCGTCGGTCTGGTCGCCACGCCGGACCGGAGCAGGATCACCGGGGCACGAGTGCACGCTGGGACCGAGGAGACCGTGGACGGTGACCTCGTGGTGGACGCGACCGGCCGCGGCTCGCGCACCCCGGTGTGGCTGGAGGAGCTCGGTTACGACAGACCCACCGAGGAGCAGATCAAGATCGACTTCAGCTACACCACCCGGGTCTACCGGCTTCCGGACGAGTCGGTGATGGGCGGTGTCCGGTCCGTCAACCCGTTGCCCTCCCCGGTGACCAGGCGCAGCGCCTTCTTCTCGGCGATGGAGGACGGCAAGTGGGTGCTCTCTGTCGGCGGGGTGCTCGGCGACCGCGCCCCCGTGGACCCCGAGGGCTTCCTGGAGTACGTGCGCTCCCTGCCGACCCAGGACATCCACCGGGTGGTCGTCGATGCCGAGGCGATCAGCGATCCGGTCACCTTCCGGTTCCCCTCCAGCATCCGCCCGCGCTACGACGAGCTGACCCGGTTCCCGGGCGGGCTGGTCGTGCTCGGTGACGCGGCGTGCAGCTTCAACCCGGTCTACGGACAGGGCATGACCGTGGCCGCGCTGGAGGCCCTGGTGCTGCGCGAGCACTCGCAGCGCGGTGTCCCGGATCCACTGCCGTTCCAGCGAGCGGTCGCAGAGGTGATCGACCTGCCGTGGAACACCGCCGCCGGCGGCGATCTCGCCTACCCGGAGGTGGCTGGTCAACCGTCGGCGGAGATGCGGGAGATGAACGACTACATGGCCAAGGTCATGGCGGCAGCATGCCGGGACCCGGCCGTGATGACCGGGTTCATGCGGGTGACCGGCCTGGTTGACCCGCCGCGAGCGCTGCTGGAGCCGGAGATGCGGCGCCGGGTGCTCCAGCAGGCCGGGTGATCCCCGCGGTGCGGGGTGGATCGGGGGAACGCCATGACGACGGTCGCTGAAGCGATCGCTGCAGCGCTGGCCGACGCGGGTGTCCGACGCGCGTTCGGGGTGGTGGGGGTGGGCAACGTCCACCTTGTCGCCGCGCTGACCGGGACGGACGTGCGGTACGTGGCTGCCCGGCACGAGGCTGGCGCGGCAGCGATGGCCGACGCGTACCACCGCGTGTGCGGCGAAGTGGGCGTGTGCACCGTGACCTACGGCCCGGGCTTGACCAACACGGCAACGAGCCTGGCCGACGCGGTGAAGAACCGCAGCGCCCTGGTCGTGCTGTGCGGCGCCCCACCGGGAGGGCGGCAACGGCCCATCGACATCGACGACGAGGCCCTCGCCGCCGCGCTCGGGGCCGCGGCAGTACGGGTCAGCGCACCGGAGGAAGCCGTTCCGGCGGTCACCGCCGCGCTGCACCGCACGCGCGCGGAAGGACGGCCGGTGCTGGTGCTCCTGCCGGTGGATGTGCAGGACTCGCCCGCACCGGTGACGGCACCGGTGCCGCCCGCGCCGACGCCGGTGCGGGCGGCACCAGAAAGGCCGCCGGGAACCGCGGAGCTGGTCGAGCTCATCGGCGCCGCCGAACGACCGTTGCTGCTGGCCGGGCTCGGCGCGTGGCGTGCGGGGGCGCAAGCGGAGATCGCTCGGCTCGCCGACCTCTGCGGCGGGTTGCTCGCCAACACGTTGCAGGCCAAGGGGGTGTTCGGGGACAACCCGTGGTCGATCGGGATCGTGGGCAACCTGTCGTCGCCGGAGGCCGTCGGTCTCATCGGTGCCGCTGACCTGGTCATCGCGTTCGGCACGAGCATGAGTGGATGGACCCTGCACGGCGGGCGGTTGATCCCCCCGGAGGCCACCGTGGTCCAAGTCGACCACCGGGCCGAGCAGCTGTCACCGCGGACCGATGTCGGTGTCGTCGCCGACGCCCTCGACGTCGCCACCGCCCTGTGCGACGCGTTGACGAGTCGGACTCCACCGTCCGGTTGGCGGCAGCGGGTCGCGGACCGGCTCGACGGTGCGCGCTGGGAACGGCTGGGCTTCACCGATCGCAGCACGGCGGAGCGGATCGACCCGCGCAGCCTGACGCTGGCGTTGGCCAAGCTGTTGCCGGAGGAGCGCACCGTGGTGACCGACGGCGGCCACTTCATCGGCTGGCCCGCGAGGTACTGGCCGGTCCCCGATCCAGCGGGCTTCGTCTTCACGGGTGTGTCGTTGCAGAGCATCGGCCTCGGATTCGCCGGCGCGGTCGGGGCCGCCGTCGGACGGACCGACCGCGTCGTGGTGCTGGCCACCGGGGACGGTGGTGCCCTCATGGGGCTGGCTGAGCTGGAAACGCTCATCCGCACCGCGGACTCGGCGCTCGTGGTGGTGTACGACGACGCCGCCTACGGAGCGGAGGTCCACATGTACGGCCACCTCCCCGTCGCCGCGGGCACCGTCTTCACCGACACCGACTTCTGCGGTCTGGCTAGGTCGCTCGGCGCCGAGGCCGCGGTGGTGCGGACGGTACGGGACCTCGAGGCCGTGCGCACCTGGCGGGCCGGCGGGTGCACCGGAACACTGCTGCTCGACTGCAAGGTCGTCCGCGAGGTGGTGGGCGACTACCTGGGCGCACCGACCACCTCGGCCGCCGCGGCGCACTGAGCCGCCCCACCCCGGTTGACGGGGCGCCGCACCACCCGCATGACGCCGGAATGCGGACTGGACCAGGAACCCACCGACCCGAGAGCACGAAGGGGATGCGCATGACACACCGGACAGTCGTGGACGCCTGGTTGGCGGACCTGACCTTCCCGCACTACATGGACACCCTGCACGCCAGGGCCCGGGCTTTCGAGCAGGCCCACCCCGAGTACGAGGTCCGGATCCGCGGCGTCCACTTCGAGGACATGCCAGGCGAAGTGGCGCGGGCGGCGCGCGAGGGCACCGCCCCGGCCATCGCGGAGTACTACTACACCGATGTTCCGAACGCGCTGGACGAGGTCGACCAGCACGGTCGACCGCTCTTCACCTCGATCGCCGCCGCGGTGGGCGACCGCACCGAGGTCCTCGGCGAACCCGTGGTGCTCGGCGACCTGCTGCCCGCCTTGCGCGCCCAGTACACCTGCTACGGCCAGCTGCGGTCACTGCCGACGGTGGCGACGACCTACAACCTGTACACCAACGTCACGGCACTCGAGGCCGCCGGAGTCACCGAAGTCCCGCGAACGTGGCAGGAACTCCGCGCCGCGTGCCAGCGGGTGTCGCAGTCGCCGTCCGGTCCCGCGCACGCGATCAGCTGGGCGAACCACGGCATCCCTTTCCAGCACGCCATTGCCGTGCAGGGCGGCACGATCGCCGACCACGACAACGGGCGGGCAGCACCCGCCACGGCGATCGACTTCGCGGCGCCGGAGTTGCTCGCCTGGATGTCGTGGTGGCGCGAACTGCACAAGGACGGCCTCTACCAGTACTCGGGCGAGATGGGCGACTGGTTCGGCACGTTCGAGCTGTTCGCCGACCAACAGCTCGCCTTCCGAATGAGCTCGTCCAACGACGTCGGCGCCACCGCCGAAGCCGCCGAGCGGGCCGGGTTCGACCTCGCCGTCACCAGGTTCCCGTACAACGCCGATGTGCCGTACCACGGCAACGTGGTCGCCGGGACCTCGCTGTGGCTGGCCGACGGGCTCGACCAGCGCGCCCAGGACGGCGCACTGGCCTTCATGCAGTTCCTCGCCAATCCACAGCACGTCGCCGAGTACCACCAGGAGCACAGCTTCTTGCCCGTCACCCGGTCGGGATTCGACTTGCTGGAACGGCAGGGCTGGTTCGACGAGCACCCGCACCACCGCGCCCCCAGCGACCAGTTGGACGAGGAGGTGGCGGGCGGCCAGCCAGCCGCTGGCGCGCTCATCGGCGACTACTACCGGATCCAGGACCTGCTCTCCGAATCCATGCACGACGTGCTGGTGCACGACGTCGACCCGGCGGAACGATTGACCGCTGCATCGGCCGCGGCCCAGGACATGTTGGACCAGTACCGTGCCGCACGACCCGCCTCCCCATGACTGAACCGCCACCTCCCCGCGAAGACCGCAACATCGCGCGAATTCCACAACATCGCCGCTGGACACGGGAAAACCGTCGAACAACGACTACCCTGGAGGACATGGCACCCAAGCGTTCTTACGACGACGGGTGCGCAACAGCGCACGCCCTGGACATCGTGGGTGGCCGGTGGGGGTTGCTGATCGCGCGTGAGCTCCTGCTCGGGCCGAAGCGCTTCACGGACCTGCGCGGAGACCTCCCCAGCGCGAGCCCGACGGTCCTCGCTCAGCGCCTGCGCGAGTTCGTCCGCGCAGGCGTGGCGCGCCGTCGCAGGTCGCCACCGCCCGCGCCCGTCCACGTCTACGAACTGACCGAATGGGGCTACAAGCTGGAACCCGTCGTGCACGCGCTCGGCGGGTGGGCCCTGCAGTCACCGGAACCACCGCGCAGCGCACCTCGCAGCATCGACGCCAACGTGTTGTCGCTGCGCGTCATGTTCGACCCGGAGGTGGCCTGCGGCAGGACTGTCCGCTTCGGACTCAACATCGGCGAGCGCCGCTACCGCGTGTGCGTAGTCGAGGGCCAGCTCCACCTGTCCCGCGGTGAGCCTGACGCACCGGACGCGACCCTGGACACCGACGTTCCCACCTTGCACGCCTACCTGTGCGGAACCCGGTCGTTGCACGACTCGCTCGACAGCGGTGACCTCCGGGTCCGCGGGGACATCAGAGCGGTGGCCGAGCTGCCGATGCTGTTCCGGCCACCACAGCACCGGACACCACGGGGATGACGCCACAGCGGCGCGCTGCGGCGCTCGCGCTTCCCCACCGGATGACCGACGATTCCCGCGCGAGCTCCACAGGAGCCGCGCGCACGAGGAGGGATTCATGCCGACGATGGCAGGCTCGGTGCGGCGGCTGTTGCTGACGCCGTCGCTGTCCGAGGTCACCTTCGAGCGCAGGGGCTTCCCAGCCACACCAACCGAAACGGCCCAGCACTTGGAAGCGATCCCGCAGGCCGTGCTCTGCGGTTTCGAGTGGGCGCTCGACACCCGCTCCTTGTGGGAACTGGAGCGCCGACTGTCGCTGGTGCGGCCCGAACAACTCGGGTTCGCCTACGAGGGTGCGACGATGGCGTGCACGATCCTCGACGCGATCCGCGGCGGGCGCGGCCGGAGGGCCCGGGACCTGCTCGACGGACCAGGGCGCCCGCACCTCTTCCTCGCCTACATCGGCATCGGCTTCGCCATGGCCCGGCTCCCCCGCCCGCTGTGGCGCCGGGTCCTCCCGGAGCTGACCGGGTCCTCGCCGTACCACCCCACGATGAGCTGGCTGGCGGTCGACGGCTACGGATTCGACCGCGCCTACTTCGACACCAGCAGGTGGGTCGAGCGGCAGCACGTTCCCGCGCCCTACCCGTGGCAAGGCCGACCGGGCTACTTCCATCGAGCCGTCGACCAGGGGATCGGCCGGGCCCTGTGGTTCATCAACGGTGCCCGCCCCGATGCCGTCGCCGCTGCCGTGCGCCAGTTCGAGCCCGGTCGGCACGCCGACCTGTGGAGCGGGGTGGGCCTGGCCGCGACGTTCGCCGGCGGCATCAGCAGGGAGGGGTTCCGGGAACTCCGCGGCTCCGCGGAGCGGTACCGCGACGAGGTCGCACTCGGCATGGTGTTCGCGGTCAAGGCGCGATCGTGGGCAGGACACGTACCCGAACACACCGAATGGGCGGCAAACGCGCTCGGCGAGATGAGCGTCGACGCGGCAGTGGCGCTCGCGGACGACACCGCCGTGCGAGGTGGCGAGTCAGGCGCCGATCCCCAGTACGAGGTGTGGCGGCAGCGGATCCGGGCGCACTTCACATCCCTGCCGGACTGACCCGCACCAACGCCACTCAGGTGCCGACCCCCTGGAGCACGCGGGCGTCGAGCAGCGCCAACAGCACCGGTGGATCCATCCGGTTCATCGGCCGCAGCACCAGGTCAGCGAATGGCCACCGGACCCCGGGCCGGATGGTGATCGGCCCGCTGGACCCGACGTACAGCCCCTTCTCCGGGGCCTGCGGACTGGGCGCCACCAGGTCACGGTCGGCGGAGGCGGAGTAGCTCAACAAGTACCAGGTCCCCAGTGGCACGTCATCGAACTCGAACGGTCCCGGCTCACCCAGCACCGTGCACCGGACGGGCCGCCCCTCTGGCAGCCGGTCCGGGAACAGGCCGACGAAGATCTTGCCCAGGCCGGCCGGGATCTCCGGCACACCGATCCGACCTCGCAGGGTCGCCGGCGGGTTGGAAGTCGGTGGGCGCCGCGCGGTCGTTCCGCACACCTGCAAGGCGCCGCCGCCGAGCCGGCGGTAGGTGCTGGGGGAGATCCCCACGCTGCTCCGGAAACGGGAGCTGAAGGTCCCCACGCTCTGGTAGCCGACCCGTTGGCTGATCTCGGTGACGTTCAGGGAAGTGGCGAGCAGCAGGTTCTTCGCCTCCTGCATCCGAATCGCGGCCAGGAAACGTCCCGGCGACACCCCAGTCGCCTTGTGGAATATACGCGAGAAATGGAATTTGCTGAACATCGCCGCACGAGCCATATCATCCAGCGTGACACGCTCGGCCATATTCCTGCACATGAGGTCAATAGCCCGACCAATGGCATTCTCAACGAGTTCGTCCATTAATCCACCAAAAGTCCGTCCCCCAGCCAACCAGGATGCACAGCCACGGCAAACTAATTGATACGTCGAACTCATTCGTATCGCAGTCACCGCGTCGATAACTGAAATACGCAACTCCTTGGAAGAGTTCGCCTTGATCAAGCCAATTGGGACTTTAGCACTCCACATCTACGAAACGCAAGCAATTCGTAACCCACTGTTCACTAGTCTGTGCGACGCAGTCAGCGACCAACGGAAGACACGTTTCCCTAGACCAATGGAACCAATCGGGACTACGACCACCTGGTGAGCACGTTCAGAGTTGCCGAGCGAATTACCGATGTCGGAGCCTGGACCAAACAGGCCGCAGCACCGTGCCAGCATTCCACTCGGGTCGCCCCGGGCCAGCGCGGACGGAAGGAAACGCGATGGATGCCGACGATGTCCATACCATGACGCTCGAGGCGTTCGCCGACACCATCGTACCCGGCGAACAACGGTCCCCTGACGACGGGGCGATCGCTGGAGCGGCGACCGGTTCGGGGGCGGTGCAGGCCGGCGCCCTCGAGCTGCTGCGAACCCCCGCTACTGGAATCGCCGACGGCCTCGGCTCGATGGTCGAGCAGCTCAACGCGCACGCCAGCGCCTACCTCGCGGAGCTGGGCCTGGAACCACCCGCCGAAGTCCCACCCTTCGTCGCGCTCTCGTTCGAGCACCGCACCGACCTGGTCACCCGGCTCGTCGCCCCCGGCCACCCGGAGAAGGAAGCCTGGGTCCTGCTCGCGCTGTTCAGCTACATGGCTTACGACAGCGCGGCGCACATCCACACGACCGACGCGGTGGCGAAGGGCCACCCCGGCTTGCTCGCGATGGGGTTCAGCCGCCCAGACGAGGACGGACTCTGGCGAGCGCCGGAGCACTCCTACCGCAGGGCGCTCGCCCGACCGCACCCGAACACCACACCGTCAGGGAGCCCAGAATGACCGTCGAGTCAACGGATGTCCTCGTCGTCGGCAGCGGGTTCGGCGGCGCGATCGCCGCCTACTACCTCGCCGCCGGCGGTGCCCGCGTCACCGTTCTCGAACGCGGTCCCTGGCTGTCCGGTCAGGACTTCGAGCACGACTTCCTGTTGGGCTCGTCCTACACCAGGGTCTTCGACTTCGTCGCGGGTGACGGCATGAGCGTGCTGTCGGGGAACTGCGTCGGCGGTGGCAGCGTCGTGTACTTCGCCGCACTGCCCCGCGCACCCCGGTACGCGTTCGAACGGCGCGGCAGCATCGGTCGGCGGATGTGGCCGGCGTCGATCACCCGGGAAACCCTCGACCCCTGGTACGACCGCATCTCCGAGGCCATGTCGGTCGAGCAGCAGAGCTGGGACGACGTCAGCTACGCCGGTGGTCTGTGGGCTGCGGCCTGCACGCACGCCGGACGCACTGCGAACCCCGTACCGGTCGGGGTCGACCAGACGAAGTGCACGAACTGCAACTGGATGATGGCTGGCTGCCGCTTCGACGCCAAGCAGTCGCTGCTGCTCAACTACATCCCGGCGGCCGTCTCGCACGGGGCGGAGATCCGGCCGTTGCACGAGGTCCAGCACATCGAGCGGACTGACGACGGCTACCGCGTGCACTACACGAACATCGACGACGAGGACTACCGGGTCCACACCGGTGGCGGAGCGATCGACGCCAAGCTCGTCGTGCTCGCCGCCGGGGCCGGTGCCACACCGTTGATCCTGAAGCGCTCCGAGGGCTCTCTCGGGCCCATGCCGCACGCCGTCGGCCGGTACTTCTCCGGGAACGGGGAACGCCTGAACACCGCGGTGCTCAACGAGGACCGGGTCCGGGACGTGCTGGGCCTGGACCGCGGGAACGGACTGGCCTACGAGGCGAACCAGATCGGCAAGGGACCAGTGGTGGCCAACTGGGACCGGGTGGACGGGTCGCTGCCGGAGCACTCGCGGTTCTCCCTGGAGCAGCTCTACTTCCCACCCGGCCTGGGCACGATCCTGGCCCAGGCACCGGGCGCCGACGCCCCGGCCTGGTTCGGGCCGGCCAAGAAGGAGATGCTCGACCGCTGGAAGTCCTGGTTGATCATCTTCCAGATGGTCGAGGACGACAACGAGGGCGTGTTCGGGCCTCCCCCGCCGACCGGGAACGCCATGCGCATCTCCCAGCAGATGCTCGGTCGCGGCGTGCTGCAGTACGCGCCGACCGCCAACACGCTGCGCGCCTGGGCCGAGGCCGACGCGGAGGTCAAGGACATCTTGGAGCGGGACGGCTTGGCCGAAGTCACCCCGTGGACGAACGACCTGGTCGGCGCGTACACGGTGCACCCGCTGTCGTCCTGCCGGATTGGTGACGACCCGGCGACCTCGGCGCTGGACGACCGGCACGAACTCCGCGGTCACCCGGGAATCTTCGTGACCGACGGGTCCGCGGTGCCCGGTGCGCTCACCGTCAACCCGGCACTCACCATCGGAGCGCTCGCCGAACGGGCCGTGCCGGGCATCGTCCAAGCAGCCCGCGAACGCGGCATCGAGGTCAGCTACGACGCGGCGGTCCCGGTCAACGTCCCATCGACGTCCCCTCCACTACGGGACGCGGTCTGATGGACCGGCCGGCGGCCAGGGCCCGTCGCCGCCCTGGCGCCAGGGCGCCCGGACCGCGGCGGTCTCACCTGGACCGACCGCTTGACCGCAGTGCTCGCACACGAGCTCCGCGCGCACGTGCCCGTCGCACCCGTCGTGCAGCACGTGCAGCGGTGGTCCTGGTAAGTCGTCAACGCAGTACTTGTTCCCCCAGTCCAGCAGGGCGACGATGACCGTGGCGAGTTCACGCCCCTGCTCGATCAACAGGTATTCGTAACGCACCGGACGCTGCTGGTACGCGACGCGTTCGAGGAGGCCGTGGTCGACGAGGAGGTTCAACCGGGAGGCCAGCACGTTGCGCGGGATGCCCAACGACTGCCGAAACCCTTCGAAACGCGTCACTCCGAGCAATGCGGATCGGATGATCAGCAGCGTCCACCGTTCGCCCACCACTTCCAGCGCTCGGGCAACCGCGCACAGCTGGCCAGCGTACGTCCTAGTCATCATCTGGCACAGCATAGTTGCGCCAGACCGACGGAACGCTACGCGAAGTGGAGGAAACCGCCCGGAAAATCCGGCGGCACGGGAACCGACGCGCAGCGGCGGACACATCCTGGCAAACCAGTAATTATGCGCGATGAGTCAGTTGCTCCGACGAACTAACGTGAGTATAGTGCTCGGCACCGACAAATGAACGGAGGCGAACTTGAGGAGAATTCTACTCCAAACTGCTCTCCGTAGAACACTGAACGACATCCAGCACGTGTCGCCGGTCCCGATGCGCAAAGCCATTGGCCTGACCTCCACCGTGTACCAGCAGGCGGAGCGGGAATTCGGCATGCTCCCCCTCCCCGTGGTGCTCCACGCGTCGGCTCCGGACGCGCTGGCCGCGTGCTGGCTCATGCTCCGCGAATCGCTCGTCGTCACGGGGCACGTGAAGCGGGACACCAAGGAGGCGGTTGCCACCACCGTGTCGCTGAGCAACGGGTGCACCTACTGCGCGCAGGTCCAGGGCATGGCCCTGGAAGCGTTGTCAGCCACTTCGCCGGAGGACACGGAGGCCGATCACGGTGTGCGCCGCGTCGCCGACTGGGCGCGCAGCGGTGCGAGCGCGACGACCGCTGCGCGGCGCGTGCCATTCCCGCTCAAGCACGTCCCGGAACTGGTCGGCGTCGTGCTGACCTTCCACTACATCAACCGCATGGCCAACATCTTCCTGCCGGATTCCCCGCTGCCGCGCGGCATCCCCCGGGCCCTGCGCAGCCGCACGTTGCTCATGTTCAGCCACCTCATGAGGATGGCCCTGCACGCCGAGCACCCCCCGGGAGCGTCGCTCGACCTGCTGCCCACCGGACCACTGGCCAGCGACCTTGCCTGGACCCGCGAGAACCCCCACGTCGCGGAGGCCTTCGCCCGCGCTGCGGTGGCGATCGACGCCGCCGGCGCCCGCTCGGTACCGGAGACCGTGCGGAACCTGCTGCACCGCCTGCTGGCCAACTGGACCGGCGAGCTGCCCGATCGCTTCTTCATCGCCGACGCCGTCGCCAAGTTGCCGCCACCGGACCGGCCGGCCGGCCTGATCGCCGTGCAGACCGCGCTCGCTTCGTCCCAGGTCGACACCGCAACGGTCGTGGAGTTCCGGAAGACCCGCCCGACGGACGAGTCCCTCGTCGAGCTGACTTCCTGGGCCAGCATGTCGGCGGCGCGGCGGATCTGCACCTGGATTACCGCCGACCTGGAGGAGCACGAATCTCTGCACGGGTAGCGGTCGCCGCGAGGAACCTGGCCCAACGACGTGCTCCCCCACTCCGCCCGTCGCGGCACTCCGGGACCGATGCACCCGGCTGGCTCATGACCGGGCACCCGCTCGAATGCCCTGCAGCCGCAGCAGCAGGTCACGGACCGCGGTGCCGGCCAGTCGCCGGTGGCCATCAGCAGCCGACGCCCCAGCAGGGACTGAGCAGAGCAGCACCGGGCCGTCAGCCGCGCTGTCCGGCAACCGACCGTGCGAACCCCGCACGTGGCGTGGATCGGTCGGCACGACGTTCATCGCGTAGCGCAGCCCCGCCTTCTTGCGCACCAGGTTCGCCCCAGCCTTGACCTTGACCAGTGGATCGGCCGGGTCGAACAACAGCTCGGCCGGGTCGTAGCCGGGTTTTCGGTGGATATCGACTCCCTTGGCGAAGTCGGGCCGTCGGGCCTCGTCGAGCCAGTAGTAGTAGGTGAACCACGCGCGCGGCTCCGCGACGGCGACCAGCTCGCCCGCGCGCTCGTGGTCGAGCCCGTACCGCGCTTGCGCAGCCCGGTCGAGGACTTCGTCCACACCGGCCAGCTCCGCGACCAGGTCGCGCACCCGCGGGACGTCCCGCTCATCAGCGACGTACACGTGCGCCACCTGGTGGTCGGCAACGGCGAACGCTCGCGACGCCCACGGGTCGAGGTACTCCATCCCGTGCTGCGCGTAGACCTCCAACAACCCGTCCCCGCGCAATGCGCGGTTGATGTCGACAGGCGTGTCGACGGCGGTGATGCCGTATTCCGACAGCGCGACGACCGCGTACTCGGCTTCTTCGGCCTCGTCGAGCAGCGGCTTCAACTCGGCATCGACCGCACGAGCCGCGAGCGCCGCCTCCGGCGCGTGCGGACCGAAGCGCTGGAGGTCGTAGTCGAGGTGCGGTACGTACACCAGGTGCAGGTCGGGACGCTCGGTGCGCAGCAGGCGGCGCGACGCGGCGACGATCCACTTCGTCGACGCGATCGACGCCGTGGGTCCCCAGTAGTGGAACAGGGGGAAGGGACCGAGCTCAGCGGTCAGTTCGTCGTGCAGTGCCGGCGGTCGGGCGTAGCAGTCGGGCGACTTGCGCCCGTCAGCGTGGTAGACCGGACGCGGTGTGACGGTGAAGTCGGTGGTCGCGCCCATCGCGTACCACCAGCAGACGTTCGCCGCGACGTAGTCGCGCTGTACGCGGCGTGCGGTCTCCCACACCTTCTCGCCACGCACGAGTTGGTTGTGCTGGCGCCACAGGTAGATCTCCCCGAGGTCGCGGAAGTACCAGCCGTTGCCGACGATGCCGTGCTCGGCGGGCATCCGCCCGGTGAGGAACGTCGACTGCGCGCTGCACGTCACCGCGGGCAGGACGGTGCCCAGCTCGGCCTGCCAACCCTGATCAGCCAGGGATGCGAGGTTCGGCATGTGCTGCAGGAGCGCCGGGGTCATGCCCACCACATCGATCACGAGCAGCTTCGTCACCGTGCCTCCTCGATGCCGGCGAGCGCGGTGTCCGCCCAGGCCAGTTCGCTGGCGATGCCGGCCGCGACATCTCGCCGACGGCTGGTGGGCAGGACGTCCCAGGTGTAGGTCTCGACCTCGACGTGCGGGACCTCGCCGCGCGCCGCGAGCGCGGCGACACCAGCGGTGAGCACGTCAGTGGTAGTGGCCAGCGGCGCTTCCGGGCGCGCGTGGAGCGGAACGTGGAAGTGCACCCGCCAGGGCCCGTCCGCCGGCAGCGTTTCGAACGCCTCCGGGAGGTCGTCGGCTGCCAGCACCGCACCGGTCGGCGTGAGTTCCCGGACCTGGTGCAGGTACCGCGGTTCGGCGAACTCGGCGAGTGCGGCGCGCGCTTCGTCCGAGCCCGGCTCTTCGACGTGCAACGCCGCAGAGGCTTGCACCTTCACCACGCTCAATCCCGCGTCGTACACCCGCGCGATGGCATCGGCGGGGTCGGCGAACGACACCGCCAGGTGGCACGTGTCCAGGCAGAGCCCGATGTGCTCCGGGTCGACGCGCCGGGCGAGCCAGCTCACTGCGTCGTCGACCGTGTCGAGCACGCACCCGGGCTCGGGTTCGACGGCGAGCCTGATCGGCCGCGACTGGCGCGCGAGCGCCTTCCTCAGCACCCCTGCGACCTCGTCGAACGCGAGGCGGGCGCGCTCGTCCTGGGACACTCCCCACGGTGCTCGCCAGGCGAGTGGCAGCGTCGAGATGCTGCCGTAGGCCGCATCGTCGGCAAGCAGGTCGCCGAGCACTTCGATGCAGTCCGCCGTGTACTCGACCCGGCGGGCATCAGCCCAATTCGGCTCGTAGACGGCGTGCTTGACGACCTCGGCGTGGAAGCCCCGGTAGGGGAACGCGTTCAGCGTCTGCACGGCGAGCCCGCGTGCGGCCAGCTCGTCGCGGAGCTTCAACCGGGCCGGCCGGTCGGCTGCGAGGCCCGACGCCACGTTCGCCGCCAACCACAGCCCGACCCCGAGCCGGTCAGCGCCGAAGTCCTCCCGCACCGGCACCGCGTAGGCGTCGAGCTGGGCGAGGATGCCGTCGAGGTCTTCTGCCGGGTGCACGTTGGTGCAGTACGAGAGCATCATACCCGCTCCCCGCGCAGCACCGAGTTACCAGCGAAGGCCTCTGCGGTCGGGGGTTCGTCGTCGAGCATCAACCTTCCGCTCTGGCCGTAGAACTCCACGGGGTTGTCCCACAGCACCCGGTCGACATCGGACTGGCTGAATCCGCCTTCGAGCATCGCGTCCCCGGTCCGTCTGGTGGTGAGCGGATCGGACTTGCCCCAGTCCGCAGCCGAGTTGACCAGCACCCGGCCGGTGCCGTACTCCGCCAGGATCGAGACCATGCGGAGCTCCCCCATCTTCGTGTCCGGGTAGATGGAGAAGCCCATCCAGCAGCCGGAATCCGCGACCAGGCCCACCGTCGTCTCATTGAGGTGGTCGATCACCACCCGCTCAGGCGCGATCCCGGACTCGCGGACCACGTCGAGGGTCCGCTTCGTGCCGGCCAGCTTGTCGCGGTGCGGCGTGTGCACCAGCACGGGCAGGTCGTGCTCAATGGCCAGTTCCAGCTGCTGCGCGAACGCCTGCTCCTCGGCTGTGGTCACCGAGTCGAACCCGACCTCGCCGACCGCGACCACGCCGTCCTTGGCCAGGTACCGCGGCAGCACGTCGAGCACACCCGCGCAGCGGGGGTCGTTGGCCTCCTTGGGGTTGAGCGCGATCGCGCAGTGGTGCGCGACGCCGAACTGCGCCGCGCGGAAGCGTTCCCAACCGACGAGGCCGTCGAAGTAGTCGGTGAAGGTGCTCACCCCGGTGCGGGGTTGTCCGAGCCAGAACGCGGGCTCGACGAGCGCCCGCACCCCGGCAGAGCGCATCACCTCGTAGTCGTTCGTCGTCCGGGACGTCATGTGCACGTGCGGGTCGAAGATCTTCATGTCGCGTCCGCCTCCCGCAGGATCAGGTCGACGTCGGTGGGCACTGGTCGGCCAGCCGCCCGCCGCTCGTCGGCGTAGTCGATGACCATCCGGATCAGCTCGCCGTCCACGCGGTCGGCCAGCCCGGTCACTGCCGCGACGGGTACGCCGGTGAACAGGCACTTCAGCACTCCGTGCCGCCACGACCGGGGGTCGAGGTGCGCAGCGGCGAACGGGCCGAGCGCAGCGGCGAGGAGCCCGAGGTCGTTGGCGCGCAGACCGTCCTCGACCAGCGCCAGCCCGGTCGGCACGGCCTCCTCGGGCAACAGGTGCAAGCCGCGCAGCACTGCTCTGCGCTCGGCACCATCGCCGTGGTGGTAAAGGTCGGCGACTTCGGCGGCGAGGTCGCCGGGCTCCATCGAGGCCAGCAACCGCACGCGCGCGTGGTCGTCGACGGTGCCGTGGACGAGCCCGGTGACGTCGAGCGGCGATCGTCCCGCCTTGCGACCGACCACCGAGAACAGCGTGCGGATCCGGGTCGGGTCCGCACGCACCGCACGCCCCGCGTCGGCAAGCCAGTCCGCGGCGCGCAACGCGGCGAGGCTGCGCCGTGCGACGTCCGGCGCCGCGTGGCTGTGCCTGGGCAGCTCGACCGCGGCGAGCCCGGTGTAACCGATCTCGACCAGTGCCTCCAGCGTCCCTGGCAGGTCGAGCTGCCCGTTCCCGAACTCGAGGTGCTCGTGGACACCGGGGCGCATGTCGTCGAGCTGCACGTTGAACAGCAGTTCGCCGGCTTCGCGGATGCACTGCGCCGCGCTCGACGGCTCGACTGCCACGCAGTGACCGACGTCGAGCGTGATGCCGAGCGCGGCAGGCGACCCGAGGTCGGTCCACAACCGCAGCGCCTGTTCGAGGTGCTGCACGAAGTGCCCTGGTTCCGGTTCGAGCGCGAAGCGCACGGGCGTGTCCGCCAGGACAGCAGCCACGCCATCGAGCATCCGCTGCCAGCCGTCCGCGGCGCCCAGGTCGGCCGGCGCGACACCGGACCAGAACGAAACGCACTCGGCCCCCAGGTCGGCCGCGATGCGTGCTGCCGCACGCAGGAAGTCGACCCGCGGCCCCGGCTGGTCGGAGACCAGGGTCGGTTCGTGCTTCCGCCACGGGTCGAGCAGGTACCGCGCACCGGTCTCCACCACGACCCCGAGCCCGAGTTGTTCGAGCCGTCGGCGCACGCGGTCGGCCTCCGCAGCAGCACCAGGTGCGAACGGGTCCAGATGGGCGTGGTCGAGGGTCAGGGCGACGCCGTCGTACCCCAGGTCAGCGAGCAAGCCGAGGGCATCGTCAAGCCGATGGTTGGCGAACCCGTTGGTGCCGTAGCCGAAGCGAAGCGCGCTCATGTGGGGCTCACCTTCCGACCGAGCTTCCTCGCCAGCGGCAGCGCCAGCGCGAGCACGGCCGCCGCGCGGACGGCGCCATGTCGGGCGGCCAGGCCCGCCTGCAGCGGGATCATGCCGTGGATCCCCGCCACCGTCGCGGCGCGGACCTGGGCCGCGGAGGGTCGGTGGACCGCAGCGTGCTGGGCCCGGCCGACGGTCACCCCGTAGGCAGCGCCGAATCCGAGCGCCACGAGCCCCCGACTCAAGGGGAGGCGTCTGCCGCCGGCAACCAGACCGGCGGACACCGCGGTCCCCACCAAAGCCGCGCGAGCCGTCGCAGGTGAGCCGCCGTGCACCTCGCCACTCGACAACGCGGTGACGCCGAGCGTGTGCGCGCCCAGCGCTGCGGCCGTCGGCACGGCTGCGCGCCAACCGGAACCCGCGCCGAGGAGGACGTCCAGCACCCTGCACGCTGCCATGCCGAGCGGACCGGCCGGGGTTGCCTTCAGCACCGTGTCGTAGCCCCAGATCGAACCGACGAGCAGTGCTGCGACCCCAGCTGCCCGACGCCCTCCTCCGAGCCATGCCAGCCCAAGTCCGGCGGCGCAGAGCGCAGCCCCGGTGGCAAGGGCCGCACCAGCACCCACCTGCCCCGAGGGGATCGGCCGCTCTGGTCGCTCGCTCGCGTCAACCTCGCGGTCGGCCCAGTCGTTGATGGCCATCCCCGCCCAGTACAAGGCGGCTGAACTCGCCGTCAACGCCCAGCGCCGCCCGCGGAGGGGCGCTCCCGCCGCGGCGGCTCCGGCGACTGTGTCGCCGAGGACGGTGAGCACTGCGGGTGCCCGCACTAGCTGGAGGTAGGGCCCAACCGCAGCGAGCGGTCCGTTGCGGGAGGTCCTCTCGAGCACCGGCGCCCCGGGCACTCGCCGCTGGTCAGCGCCGGTTGCGTCAGATCCGTTGCTCACAGGTCCCCCGCCCACTCGACCAGCAGCTGGAATTGTTCGGCCAACCGGTGCTCGTCGGAGCCGACGGGGTCCTTGAAGAAGAACGCCAGGGACGGCAGCGGACCGCGCTGGCCGGCTGCGCTCGCGGCGGCGGTGAACCGCGCGAGGTCGAGGACAAGTGGCGCGGCCAGCGCCGAGTCGTACCCGGTCCAGGTGAACTGCAGGCTCATGCGCGCGCCGAGGAACCCTTCGAAGGACATGTGGTCCCAGGCGATCTTCTGCTCGCCGAGGTGTGGCACGTTGTCGATGTGCAGCGGTGCGGTGACCTCGCCGCCGAGCAGCGCCACGAGACCTCGTTCCTTCGACGAGAGCTTGCTGCTCGCGCGCTCGGCGTCGGCCAGGGTCTGCCCGTCCCCGCCGCCGAGCAGGTTCGTCCCCGCCCACGAGCGCACCGTCAGTGCCCGTGTTGTGAACATGGGCGCAAGCGTGCTGCGCAGCAGCGTCTCGCCGGTCTTGCCGTCGGCCCCCGCGTAAGGCAGTCCCCGCCGCACTGCGAGCTCGTAAAGCGCCGGCACACGGGCCCCCAACGACGGTGTGAAGTCCACGAACGAACAGCCGGCCTGGAACGCCGCGTAGGCGGCGACAGAGCTGGGCGGGAGCACCGTGCGGCCGGGTTCCGCGATGGCTTCCTCAAGCGCTTCCAGCGTCTCGTGCCCGGGCAGCCGGGGGAAGGCTGCTTCGGTCGAGGCGACGTTGATGACCACGACCTCGTCCAGCCCACGTCGCTGCCTGAACGCGCGCAGGTCCTCGGCGAGCCGTCGTGCGGCACCGGCCTGCGAACCCGCATGGGTCGCCGGGTGGTAACCGGGCCGGAGTTCGGATTCCACGTCCGCCAGGCCGTCGCCCACGGCATCGAGTACGCGGTGCGGGATGACGCCGGCCTCGGCCAGGAGCTCAGCCCGTTTCCGCAGCGGTACCTCGGCGATGTCGTGCCCGCCGACGGCGATGGAGTCCCAGTCGGCCAGACCGGCGCACGCGAACTGCGGCAGCGCGCTGACGCACCCGGTCGGCTGCACCACCCGCGCCTGCATCGCCAGCAGCCCAGTCGTCGCCGTGGTGGCGACCGAACCTCGTCCTCCGATCAACCACAGGCCGATCGAGCCCATTCGCCTCACCTTCCCTGTCCGTGCGGGGACAGTCGTGCGGACACCGCCCCACGAATCGCCTAAGTGCAGTTGGTTGATCTGATCAGGAATCGACAGGTCGTCGTGGTGGTGGTTCCAAGCTCACGCGACGGGCTCCTCGTTTACCGCTCACCGGCCTGGGGCAGCGGGCTGGTCGCCAGGTGGGTCGAGCACCTCCTCCCTCCCGCGCATCGATGCTGGCCGAGTGGAAATATAGGACGCGTCGGGGTTCCCCACTTCTCACCGATTGCGCATTGCCGCACCTGAGCAGCAGCCGAGAACGCGTGCGCGCAACGATCTTCCCATTCCCGCCCGCAGCTGTACTATGACTGGAATCGCGCCACGGTCGGTGTAGTCCGCGGTAGTCGCGGATTCGCCTCGACAGCACCGGAACCGCTGTCGGCCGGGAAGATGCTGCCCGACGAGGACCGGCCAACCAGAACTGTTGCGGCCTGCCCGACACCACCGGATTCCTTCGTCCCCAGCGCTCGTGCAGCGCAACACGATTCGAGTTTGGACACCCATGATGCATGACAAGTCAGCAGCCGATGCGAACCGCCCGTTGTCGACAGCGGATCCGAACCACCGAAGACCGCAGGACCCACTCAACACATCACCTCGGGCAGGTGCCTGGGTGATGGCGCTCGGAACAGCCGCGACGCTCGGCGGGACCGCTCACGAGGTCGTCCACAGTGTACCCATGGCGGGACACCCCATCCACAGCATGCCGATGTCGGAGATGCCCGGCATGTACGTCGCCGGGATGGGCATCCTCCTCGTGGTGGTCGGCGCACTGCTCCGGGGGCGGACCGCGAGCAGCCGACCGGATGGGGCGGGCTCCGCCACTTCCCGGCGGCTGACCGCGCTGGTCGCCACCGCCGCGCTGACCATCGACATCAGCAAGACCGCGACGTTGGGTTTCGTCATCCCCGGCATGCGAACGGAGTACGGCTTGCCGGCCGCGACGGCGTCGATGCTTGCCGTGGCCGGGCTCAGCGGGACCGCCACCGGCGCCCTCGTGGCCGGTCGGCTCGTCGAACGCGTGGGCCGCCGCAACACCTACCTGATCGCCACCTTGGGCTTCACCGCGACGAGCCTGTGCGGAACCATGCCCACCTTCGCGGGCAACGTCGTCATGTGCTTCCTCATGGGCATCGCGGTGGGCGGGCTGGCTCCGCTGCTGATCGCCGTGCTCACCGACCTGTTCGCACCGGCGGTCCGGGGCCCGATCGTCGCGGGGCTCTCCGTCGTGGCGACTGCCGTCGGTTACCTCGTCGCCTCGGGCTCGGCCCTCTGGCTCGAGCCGACGTTCGGCTGGCGGGTGCTGTGGCTGATCGGTGCCCCCACCGGACTCCTGCTGGCCATGGTCACCCTGCTCCTCCCTGAACGCAGTGCCTCGGCAGTGGCCGCGAACGTAGACCGCACGCCGCCCCGTGCTCCCAGCTCCGCCTTCACGGTCCGCCTCCAATGGCTGTACGCGGGGATGGTCGGGTTGCTCACCTTCGGTCTGACCACGTGGGTGCCCACCCTGGCACGCGAGTCCGGGCTGTCGACAGCGACCTCGAACCGAATGCTCACCGTCGTCTCGCTGGTGATGGTGCCGTGCGCGCTGGTGCTCGCGCTCTGCTACCGCAAGCTGGGGCCGGTCCGGCTGGCGTCCACGATGGGCATCTCCACGGCGGTCATCCTGCTGTTGCTCACGGCTTCCGGCCTCACCTCGACGTACTCCTGGCTGGCGGCAGCGATGCTGGCGGCAGCGCTGTTCGCGGTGAACTCGATGGCGAGCATCTTCCTCCCCATCGCGTCCGACCTCGCGCAGGAACGGCACCGCAGCCGCACCACGGGAACCGTCTCCTTCTTCAACCGGCTGGGCGGGCTCACCGGCCCACTGGTCCTCTCCTACTTCGTGTCGACCGGGACGGACGTGCTGATCACGGTCGCCGTCATGGCGCTGCTGTGCGGCGCAGTCGCGTGGTACACGGGACGCCGCCAACAGCGGAGTGCCATTGGCACCCACCCGTCCTGACGTCCGTCCGGGGCGCTTCGGTGACCGCGTCCAACGCGGTGCAGCGCCCCAGCTGACCGCACCTGACGAGGGCGGGGTCAGGTGCGGAGCCGCGGGTTGCCGCAGCAGCGCCCGCCGCGAGCCCGTCGCTGAGCCCCCGTGCGCTCGCGCCTGCACGAGCACGTTGCCCAAGCGCGGTGGCCTCCACCGGTCCGGCCGCGGCAGGCGTCCGCGGCGAGCTGGCAGAACGCCCGCCTCGACGATCGGCGTGCACGCGCAGTGCGATTCGTCGCTCCACAACGGTCATCGAGCCTCCTGGAACCCGGCCCGGCCAGGTTGGACCACTGACGCAGCAGGTCATGCGGCATGGCCTCAGTGGCCAATGCAGGGCCAAGCCGAAGCGGATCGTCCGGACGGACCCGACGGCAACCACCTGCGAACGCGTCCACACCGGCAACCGCGCACGGGCGCCTCATTCCCGCGCGGCGGACCTCGCCGCTTCCACCCACTGGCCGCTCGCGCGGAGGCCGATCTGCGCCATGAGGGCGGGTTCCTCGTCGGCCCGGCGCTCCAGGATCCGCTGGTAGGCGTCTTGGGCGTGCTCGTCACCGCGGTCGGCGAGGAAGGCCCACTCGGCGAGGTGGCACGCCAGGCGCAGGTCGACATCGGCGAGTTCCCAAGCGCGGTCGACCAGTGCGCCCACGCCTCCGGCCAGACCGGCGATCTCCGCGCACTGCTGGGCGCGCGGCGCGGGCAGCAGGTTGGCGGGGTAGCCGTCCCACCACCCCGCGTAGCGGCGGATGACGTTGCGGCAGATGAACTGCGGCTTGTCGTACACCGCCACCAGGCGAGGGTGGTTCGCGAGCTCGTCGGGGACAGCCAGGCTCTCCACGATGTCGTCGGCCAGCACGCCGGAGTTGAGGCCGCGCAGGGCGTGGTCGACGATGTGCCGGAGGTACTTCGCGAGGGTGCGGAGCTCGTCCTCGATCGCCGCCGCACCGGTGACCAGGTCACCGTGCCCGGGGATGATCACCGACGGGCGCAGGTCGGCCATCTCCTCGGCCGCGTCCGCCCACTCCTCGGCGTAGCGCTGGACCTTCCTGGGGTTCCCGGCGTTCGGCAGGTACCCGGTGACGAGGTCGCCCGCGGCGACCACCCCCCGATCCGGTGCCCACACCCAGGTCGCGTCGTCGGTCTCGCCCTTGCCGTGCCGCAGGACGAACCGCTCGCCGCCGATGGTGAGTTCGAGCTCGTCGCGGAAGACCTGGGTGGGCCAGACGAAGTCCTCCGGGTCCTGCGCCCACCGCTTGCCGTCCGGCCCGGGGAGCTGCCCGTTGATCAGCGCCTGCAATCCCGAGGTCTTCATGTACCGCTCGAAGTGGGCGGCGACGTTCTCGTGGGCGACGACCTGCGGGGTCTCGCCCTGCTCCAGGAAGGCCCACAAGCCGAACGCGTGGTCGCTGTGGCCGTGCGTGAACACCACGGTGTGCAGGGGCTTGTCGCTGACCGACCGGACCGCCTCGACGAGGGCGGGGCCGTCACCCGCGCAGCCGGTGTCGACCAGCAGCAAGCCCTCGTCGGTCTCGAAGAGGCCGACGTTGACCATGCTGGGCTGGATGTACCAGGTCCGGGGCGCGGCCTCGACCACGATCGGCTCGTACCCGGAGGACTGGTCCCGGGAGAAGATCCGGAGCCCCTGATCGGGGTTGAACAGGCCGAAGGCCTTGCGAGCAGCGGCTTCCTGGTTCGCGGGAAAGCTGGTGACCACGGGGGTTCCCCTCTTCGGGACGAGTGTCCCGACCACGTTAAGACGGGTAGCTTAATGACGTCAAGGCGCGGTGCGGCCGCGTCCGACTACCCTGGGCGCGTGAGCACGCCGAAACCCAGGGCCACCCCTGGCCCCGCCGGTCCGGGAGCGCCGGGGAGCCGCGAGAAGTCCGCCCGCGAGCGCATGATCGACGTGGCGGAGGAGCTCATCGCCGAGTACGGCGTCGAAGCGGTGTCCCTGCGCACCGTCGGCGCCCAGGCGGGCCAGCGCAACAACTCCGCGGCGCAGTACCACTTCGGGTCCAAGGAAGGACTGATCCACGCCATCATCGCCGTCCGCTCACCGGGTGTCGACGCGCGGCGGCAGGAGCTCGTGTCCGAGTACCGGCGCTCGGGCGCCGACGACATCGAGTCGCTGGTTCGGCTGCTCGTCCTCCCCCTCGCCGAGACCATCGACCGCTCCGGGGAGCGAACCTGGTACCTGCGGTTCCTCGCCAACGTCATGGACCACCCGATGTGGCACGAGGTCGGGGAACCAGCCGAGGGCGAGCAACCGGCGCTGCGCTACATGGCGCGCGAGCTGCGCAAGCGGTTGCCCCACCTGTCCGGCCGCACGCTCCGGCGGCGCAGCCGGTGGATGGCGATCATCGCCTTCCGCGTGCTGGCCGACCACGAGCGCGAACTGGCGGCAGCAACCCGGCGAAACCGGGCGCCGTCCACGAACCAGGTCGTCGAGGAACTGGTCGACACCCTGGTCGCCCTGCTGCGGTCCGAAGAGCGAGGCACCCAGGGACGCCAGCAGGGCTCCGACGGCTGAGGACCACCGCGCGCCCCTGCTCAGCGGAGATCGGCAACCACTCGGGGACCCAGCGGCGAAGGCAGCGCCACGGCCCCCACCCGGCGATCAGAAACCGCCGCCCGCGGTCATCCCGCCATCCACCACGAACTCGGCTCCGGTGCAGTAGCTGGAGTCGTCGCTGGCCAGGAACAGCACCATGTTGCTGATCTCCTGCGGAGCGGCGAACCGGGGGATCGGCAGCCGTCCCACCACACCCCCGGTCTGGTCCGCCAGCTCGTCCTCGGCGCGGCCGGTCATGGTCGTGGCCACTCCCCCCGGGTGCACGGAGTTGACGCGGATCCCGCGCGGCCCGAACTCCAGCGCCGCGGACCTCGTCAGGCCGCGGACACCGAACTTGCTGGCGCTGTACCCGGCGAACCCGGCTCCGCCGACGAGGCCGTTGACCGACGAGATGTTCACGATCGACCCGCCGCGGTTCATCCGCGGGGCGACGTGCTTGACGCCCAGCCACTGCGACACCAGGTTCACCTCCAGGACCTGTCGGAAGTCCGCGACGTCCATCTCCGACCAGGTCTGGTACCGCAGGATGCCCGCGTTGTTGACCAGCACGTCCAGCCCGCCGAACTCGGCGGTGGTGTGCTCCACGACCGCGCCCCAGTCCTCGGCGGAGGTCACGTCGTGCCGGACGAACCGGCAGTCCTCGTCGAGCTCCGCGGCCAGCGCTCGACCGGTTTCGACCGAGACGTCCCCGATGACGACCCGGGCCCCCTCGGCGAGGAACGTGCGCACGTGACTGGCGCCCATCCCCCGCGCGCCCCCGGTGACCAGAGCGACCTTGCCCGTCAGCTTCCCCATCGACCGCACCTCCACCGCGCAGCGTGGTCGCGAAGGCGCAGGACGTGCCAGGCCGGTCCCGCTGAGCGGGCGCGACACCCAGTCTCGCTGTCCGGGACCTCGCCGCGAACCCCCGGTCCGGATCGCTAGCGTCCGCCGGAAGCTCGCCCCTTTCGGACCGGCGAGGTGCCCGGAGCGGCGCCCGAACCCGCCCTGCTGCCGCGTTCTCCGCTGATCCCAGTCACTCGACTCGACGAGGAGTTCCGATGACATCGTCACCCCGAACGCCGGAGCGAGCCGGAGCCGACGCCGGTGGTGGACCCGCCCGCCAGCAGCGGTCCACCGCGCAGAACTGCGCGATCACCGCACTCCTGGTCCTGTTGGTGGAGATCACCGGCCTGGCCTACACGATGGTGACGCCCGCGTTGTCCAGCATCGCCGCCGCGTTCGGCGCACCGGACATCTCGTGGGTCGTCACCGCGGTCACCCTGGTCGGCGCGATCTCGTTCGCGGTGTGCGGGAAGTTGGGGGACGTCTTCGGGAAGAAGCGGGTCGCGCTGGCCTGCACCGCGGTCTTCGCCGTCGGCACCGCGCTGTGCGCGATCGCGCCGGTGCTTCCGCTGCTGATCACCGGGCGGGCCCTGCAGGGGCTTGGCCTGGCCGTGCTGTCGCTGACCTACGGGCTGGTCCGCGACGTGCTGCCGACGCGGCTGGTCCCGATCGCGCTCGGCTTCATCGGCACCGGCATGGGCGCGAGCACCATCATCGGACCGTTCATCAGCGGGCTCCTGCTCGAGCAGTTCTCCTTCCGCGGCATCTTCTGGTTCCAGCTCGGCTACGCGCTGGTGGTGGGGCTGCTGGTGTGGCGCTTCGTCCCGGGAACCGGGGTGCGTCTCCGGGTCGGGGTCGACTGGGTCGGCGCGGCGCTGCTGGGGCTCGGCGCACTGGCCTTCCTCCGCGGTGTCGGCACGGCCGGGAGCGCGGGTTGGCTCGCGCTGGTCGAGATCATCGCTGGGGTGCTGCTGATCGCGGGGTGGATCGGCTACGAGCGGCGGGCAGCCGAACCGCTGGTCCGCATCGACCTGCTCGCGAGCCGCCGGGTCGGCCTGCCGCTGCTGGCCAACGCCTGCGTGCAGTTCGCGCTGGTCGGCAACTCGATGCTGGTGCCGATGCTCGTCATGTCCCCCGCTGCGGCGGGTTTCGGGTTCGGCGCCACAGCACTGGGCGTGGCCGGGTTCCTGGCCGCGTCGGGCGTCTCGGCGATGGTCGCCGGCCCGGTGAGCGGGTTGGTCTCGCGGCGCTGCGGGCCCCGCGTCGGGATGGCCTTCGGCGCCTCGGCGCTCACCGCCGGCGCGGTCCTGATGGCCCTGGTCCACGACGCACCGGAGGCGGTCCTGCTCGCGCAGCTGGTGTTCGGCGTCGGCATCGGGGCCGCGTCGGCGGCGCTGCCCAACATCATCGTGCAGGCGGTGCCCGCCGAGGTCCAGGGCGTCAGCGGCGGGATGCTGAACCTGGTCGGCAGCTGTGGCAGCTCCATCGGCTCGCAGGTGCTGGTGGTGCTGCTCCTGCTCCCCGGCACGACCCAGACCGGCGTCGGCTACGCCGAGACCGGTTTCGTGCTGGCGTTCCTCGCCATCGCGGGGTGCGGGGCCACCGCACTGGTCAGCGCCCTGGCAACCGGTCCGCTGCGGCACCGCCGCACGGCGTGAGACCCGACCCTAGAACACCTCCGGGCCCCGCAGGGTCGCTTCCGCACCACCATCGACGTAGAGCACCTGACCGGTCATGTGCGTGTTCTCCACACTGATCAGCCAGCGCAGCGCCGCAGCGATCACGGCTGGCTCTGCGTGCCCGTTCAACGGCATCGGCACCGCCCTGTCCATGACCTTCTTCATCGCGTCGTCGGCGAGCAGCGGCACGGTCATCGGGCTGAGGACCACACCCGGCGCCACGGCGTTGAGCGGGATCCCCGCCCCGGCCCAGTCCGCGCTCACCGCGGCGCGGCGAAGCCACTGCGCGAGGGCCGACTTCGACGACGGGTACAACCGGGAACCGGTGCCGTTGTCGACCGCTGCCCGAGCGCGATCCATCGCCGTCGCCTCGTCGTCGCGCAGGCAGGCCTCGATCACGGCCTGCTCCGCCGGCTGGGTGCCCGCGATCGAACCGACCACCGCGGCCCGCGGATTCGGGGCGGCGGCCAGCAGCGGCCGAAGCCCTTCGAGGAGGTGGACGACCCCGAAGTAGTTGACGCTCACCGCGATCGGGTCGAACGACGAAACGCCCGCACACGCGACCACCGCGTCCAGCTGCCCGCCGCTGCGCTCGCTCACCTCGGCCACCGCTCGCGCTCGACCGTCCGCTGTGGACAGGTCTGCGGTGACGTCCGCGGCGTCGCGGTCGATGCCGGTGGTGGTCTCACCCCGTTCCTGGAGCATCTCCACCAGTGCCTTGCCGATGCCCGATGCCGAGCCGGTCACGGCGATGTGGCGCGCCATGTTGTTGCCTCCTCTTTCCTTTCGCGGCGCCCCCACTGCCTGGGGGACGCGCGGGACATGACTACCAGCGCCCACCGCGCCGGGCGCTGCGACCGTGCCGGTGAGTGGGACCGGCGGACCACCAGCACCGCCCGACGCGGTTGCCTACCAGGACGTCGAAGCCCGACCGCCCGGGAGGCACGCTCGTGAACCGGTTGTCCCTGACCGCCCTGCTGGCCGCGCTGCTCGTGGTCGGCCCGGTTGCCTCCGGTTGCTCCACCAGCACCGGTGACGCCCCGGAACCCGCGGGCCGCGGAACCCTGGTCAGCTCGGCGCCGCTGGACCACCGGCGACTGCCCAGCGCGCAGGGTGAATGGCTGATCACCTACACCTCCGAGGACGCCCACGGCAGGCCGATCACGGTCTCCGGGACGGTCTCGATCCCCGCGTCGCCGCCCCCGCCCGGGGGGTGGCCGGTGATCAGCTGGGCGCACGGCACCACCGGCACCGCTGACGCCTGCGCCCCCTCCGCCGACCGGCCGGGCGGCCCGGTGCACTCCTACGTCAGCCTCACCGACCAGACCCTGGACCGCTGGGCAGCGGCCGGGTACGTCGTGGTGCAGACCGACTACGAGGGCCTCGGCACCCCCGGCGAGCACCCGTACCTCAACGGGCGCAGCGCCGCGAACTCGCTGGCCGACATCGTCCGCGCGGCCCGCCACGTCGCCCCCGGCGTCGGCGCGGACTGGTTCGCGGTCGGGCACAGCCAGGGCGGGCACGCCGCCCTGTTCGCCGCCGCGCAGGACCAGTCGACGCCGGGGCTGTCGCTGCGCGGAGCGGTGTCCATCGCACCGGGCGGTTACCAGACGAGCCAGACCCCGGCCTACTTCCAGCAGCGGGCCGACGACGAGCACAGCGTCCGCGCAGCGCTGCCGTTCCTGCCCACGATGCTCATCGGAGCGGCCGCCGCGGACCCCGGAATCGTGCCCGAGGACCTGCTCGACGACGAGGCCCGCCCGGTGCTGGACGCGGCGCGCCGGAGCTGCCTGGACGGCATCCGGGAAGCCGCCGCGGCCACGCACGCGGACCAGGTCTTCCGGGACGGCGCCGACCTCGCCCGGCTCACCGCGTACCTGCGGTCGCAGGAACCGGAGCACTTGGCGCTCCGCGTCCCGACACTGGTCCTGCAGGGCGCGGAGGACCAGCTCGTGTCCGAACCGGGCACCGACGTCCTGGTCGAGCGGCTGTGCGAACGCTCCCCCGCCATCGGTTACGAGGTCTTCCCCGGCGCGGACCACCGCCAGGTCATCGCCGCCTCCCACCCCGCAGCCCAGGAGTTCACCGCAGGCCTCCTCGCCCACTCCCAACCCCCGACCTCCTGCACCGGGTCGTGAACCGGGCCGGCCTCCGCGAGACCGCCGCTCCCCGCCGGGAGCGCCTGGCATCACCGGAGCATGATCGTCCCCCCGTCCGCCATCAGGGTCTGGCCGGTCATGTAACGGCTGTCGTCACTGGCCAGGAAGACCACCACCGGGGCGATGTCGGCCTCCGGGTCGCCCATCCGCTTCAGCGGGATCCCCTCCAGCACCTGCCGGTACTGGTCCGGGTGCGACCGCGACCAGGCCTCCACCCCGGCCGTGCGGGCGATCGGGGAAACCAGGTTCACCCGGATGCCGTCCGGAGCCCACTCGTGCGCGGCCACCCGGCTCAGCCCGCGGATCGCTTCCTTGGCCGCCGCGTAGGACGCCTGGTTGGGCTGTCCGTTCAGCCCGGCGCCGGAGGCGAAGTTGACGATGCTGCCGCCGCGTTCCCGCAACCACGGGTAGCAGGCCCGCATGAGGTGGTAGGTGGCGAAGAACCCGCTGTTGAAGGACAGCTCGAACATCTCCTGGGTATGGTCCAGGATGGACGCCTGCCGCGACGCGTGCGCATTGTTGACCAGCACGTCCACCCCACCGAAGTGGTCCGCGGCGGCCGCGGCGATCTCCTCCGCGACGCACGGATCGCTGACGTCGCGGGCGAGGGGGACCACCCCACCGCCCGCACTGGACGCGAGGTCGGCGAGATCCTCGGCCGTCCGGGTCGCCGCTGACTCGTCGATGTCGACGATCAGGAGGTTCGCGCCTTCGCGGACGAAGGCCGCGGCGATGCCGCGCCCGATGCCACCACCTCCCCCGGTGATGACCGCTGCCTTCCCACTGAGCTTCATTCCTCGACCGCCTCTCGATGTTGCAGAACCCTGTGCGAGCACGGCGCTCGTCGCCACGCTCGCTGTCACGCGACCAGTTCCCGCCGCAGCCGAGTCGCCTCCCGCGGGCTGTTCCAGGACAGCACGGCGACAACCCGGCCGTGTTCCCGGTAGACACCCGCGAACCTGTCGTCGGCGAGGGACCCGACCACGGGTTCGAACTCGGCCTCCGACGTGGGGTGGCCGTGCACCACGACCTTGTTCGGCCCCTGGTCGCTCCAGAAGAACGGGATCGGGGTGAAGTCCCGCCCAGCGCCGCAGATGTTGCTGGCGACCAGCCGACCCTGCTCACTGGCGTTCATCCGGTGCTCGACGCGCAGCCGGTCGCCGAGACCGGCGTGCCACCAGCTCGCGACGTCACCGACCCCGTAGACCCCCGGCGCGGCGGAGCACCCCGAATCGCACCGCAACCCGTCGGAGAGGTCGAGCTCGTTGCCCCGCAGCCATTCGACCCGCGGGACCGAGCCGACCGCGGTGATGACGCAGTCGGCGTGCAGCACCGTGCCGTCGTCGAGCAGGACCTCCTGCGCACCGTCCGAACCGGACCGGACGTCGGACACGCCCACCGAGCCGGTGAACGTCACCCCGGCCCCGGTGATCGCGCGGCTGACCACTTCGCCGACCGCGGGCCCGAGCACCGGCAGCGGCGCCGGGTCCACGCCCACCAGCTGGACGTCGCACCCCGCTGACTTGGCGGCCCAGGCCAGTTCGGTCCCCAGGACCCCGGCACCGATGACGACCACCCGCCGTCTCTGGCGCAGCTGGGCGGCCACCCGCTTGGCGTCGGCGATGGAGCGCAACGTCAGCGGTGCCGGGCCGGAGGTGGGCAGCGGTCGCGGTGCGACACCGGTGGCGACCACCAGGGTGCCGAACGGCAGCTCCGTGCCGTCGTGCAGGGCCACGGTGCGCCCGGCGAGATCCGCTGCCACGGCCGTGCTGTTCGGGCGGAAGGTGATGCCCAGCTCCGCGAGCTCGTCGTGCCCGGGCAGCAGGAGTCGTTGTTCGTCCCCGTCACCGGCGAGGAACTGCTTGGACAGCGCAGGCCTGTCGTAGGGTGGGTGGGACTCCTCCCCGACCATCGTGATCGAGCCGTCGAACCCGAGCGACCTCAGTTCCTGCGCGGTGGACAGGCCCGCCAGGCACGCACCGACGATGAGGACGTCGTCGCCCAACCAGCTCACCCCTCGATGCGGATGGCGGCAGCGGGGCACACCCGCGCGGCTTCCACGGTCTCGGCGCGGAGCTGCTCGTCCGGATGCTCGACGAGGGCGAACGCGACGCCGTCCTCGTCGCGCTGGTCGAACACGTCGGGCGCGGCGAGCACGCACTGGCCAGCACCGACGCACTTGTCCTCATCGATGAGAACCTTCATCTTCCGTGACCTCCTACCAGGTGACGTTGAGCGAGTTGAACCCGTGCACGCGGGTGTGGGACTTCAGGTCGAACTCCTCGACCGGATCGACCAGTCGCAGCGAGGGCACGCGGGTGAACAACGTCCGGTAGGTCAGGAGCAGTTCACGGCGCGCGAGCGCCTGCCCGAGGCATTGGTGGGTCCCGTAGCTGAAGGCGAGGTGGTGGCGCGCTGGCCGCCGGAGGTCGAGCACGTCGGCGTCCGCGAACGCCGCGGGGTCCCGGTTCGCCGACGGCAGCGAGATCAGCACTCCCTCACCGGCCCTGATCAGGGTGTTCCCGACCTGCGTGTCCGCCACGGCGACGAACTGCCGCGGGTGCTGGGCGATGGAGAGGTAGCGCAGCAGTTCTTCGACGGCGTTCTCCTGCAGCGCGCGGTCCCCGGCCAGGAAGACCTCCAGCTGGTCCGGGTGGCACAGCAGTGCCGCGACGCCGAGGCCGATCATGTTGCTGGTGGTCTCGAACCCGGCGATCAGCAGCGTCATCGCCGTGTCGATCAGCTCCCCCCGGTCCACGATCCCCGGCACGTGCAACTCCTGCACCAGCCGCGAGAACAGGTCCTGCTGGGGAGCACGCCGCTTGGCGTCGGCCAGCTCGCCCAGGTACTCACCCAGCTCGCCCAGCGCGGCCGCCACGTCGTCCACCCCGGACCTGCCTGCCAGCGCTTGCGCGGACTTGCGCTGGAAGAACTCGTGCTGTTCGTAGGGGACCCCGAGCAGCAGGCAGATGACCCGCGAGGGCACCGGCAGCGCGAGTTCGGAGACCAGGTCGGCCGGTCCGCCCACCCGCAGCAGGTCGTCGATCGTCTCGTCGATGATCCGCTGGATCTCCGGCTCCAGCGCGTTGATCCGCTTGACGGTGAAGTCCCGGGTCAGCCTGCGCCGCTTCTGGAGGTGTTCCGGGTCGTCGGTCCGGATGAGGGTGGGGCGCTCGGCGCGGAGCTGCTGGACGTCGGTGGCCGACATCAGCGGGAAGCCGGGCCGGTCCATCCGCGCGCTGAAGTTCGGGCTGGCCAGGACGGCTTTGGCGTCCTCGTACCGGGTGACCAACCAAGGCCGCTGCCCGCGCAGCACCGGCACGGTCGGCAGTGCCTGCTCAGCGCGCAGCCGTTCGAAGTCGTCCGGCGGGCTGAACGGGCAGCTCCGCTCGGCTGGATAGGCATCGAGGGTTCGGACTGGTTGCGACGAGGCCATCTGGCTCCCTCCCATCGGCGTCAATGTGCACCATACACATGATGTGCACGATACACATTCACCCCCGGATGTCGCCCTCGCGACAATGAGGCGGGACGCACAGCGCTGAGGAGGTCGCCGTGACGCAGGACAAGCGAACGCTCAACGACCTGGAACGCGAGCTCTCGCTGTTCGCCAGGCACTACTTGGCCAACCGGCAGGTGCGCGCCGGCCAACAGCTGGACAGGTCCGGCTACCTGCTGCTCACCCGGCTGGAGATCTCGGGGGCGATGTCGCTCAAGCAACTCGCCGAGACCTTCCGCCTGGACATCTCCACGATCAACCGCCAGGTCGGCGCGCTGCTCAAGCAAGGACTCGTCGAGCGCTTCCCCGACCCCGACGGCGGCCTCGCGCGGAAGTTCCGCCCCACCGAGGAGGGCCTGCGACTGCTGGCCGCCGACCGCGAACGCAGCCGGGAAGGGGTGGAGATGGTCGTCTCGGACTGGCCCCAGGACGAGCTTGCCACCTTCGTCACCCTGCTGACCCGCTTCAACTCCGACATCGAAGAACTGGAAGGCAACCCGTGGCCCCGCGAACACGGCACCCACACCTGAACCAGGACCTCCCCGACCCCACCACCTCCGGCAATCCCAGGACACGGGCAGCCCCGAGCTGAGTACGTGCCCCCTCGGTCGCCACCGATGAGTGCGCAGCCCGCGTGGTCGTCGTCCACTCAGCAGCCAACCCACCGGCGTCGCGAACCGGCCTGATCACCCACTCGCCGACGCTCCGCACTCCTGACTGCGACTCGTGTCCGCGGCTGTCCGCTCAGCCCTGGCGTTCGCCCGGGACGAAATCCGCCGCGACGCGGAACCCGAGGTTGCCGCTCGCGCTGTCGGGCGTGTTCGAGGTGCGCGCGGCCACCCGGTAGCGGTTGCAGTAGGAATCGTGGCAGAGGTAGGAACCGCCGCGCATCGACATGCCAGGCAACACCTGGTCGAACAGGTCAGCGCACCACTCCCACACGTTGCCCGAAGTGTTGTGGAGGCCGAAACCGTTGGGCTGGAAGGCATCCACCGGGGCCGTGCCGACGTAACCGTCCTCCCCGGTATTGCGGATGGGGAACTGCCCCTGCCAGATGTTGCAGCGGTGCTCCCCGCCCGGGACGAGCTCGTCGCCCCACGGGTACCGAGCCTGCTGCAGGCCGCCCCGGGCGGCGTACTCCCACTCGACCTCGGTGGGCAACCGCCGCCCCGCCCACGAGCAGTACGCGACCGCGTCGTTCCAGGAGACGTGGACGACCGGGTGGTCCCACCGCCCGTCGAGACCGCTGCCCGGGCCCTCCGGCTCGCGCCAGCAAGCCCCCGCCACCGCGCACCACCAGGGCGCCTCGGTCGGGCGCGGCGAACGCTTCCGCACATCCGCGGGCAGGAACTTGGCGAACACGTAGGTCCAGCCGAAGGCCTCGGCCTCGGTGCGGTAGCCGGTCTCCTCGACGAACCGGGCGAAGCGTTCGTTGGAGACGCAATGCGGATCGATCGCGAACGGCGCGACGGTCACCTCGCGCACCGGCCCTTCCCGGTCCGCGGTGAACCCCTCCCCATCTTCGGTTCCCATCAGGAAGGTGCCACCGGGCAGGGTGATCAACGCGTCCACATCGGACCCGGGCCGGAGCTGCACGAGCGGTTCTGGTTGCTCACTGGCAGCGGAGCGAGGTGGTGGACAGCACTGGGGCATGACTGCGTCCTCCTGCGTTTCGTTCGAGAACACGGCACGAAGACGAGCGTGCTCCCCGCGCAGGTGGCCGAAGCCGCGTCGAGAAGCGCCGTCGGGGCGGGCCGTTGCGGCCGCGCGCTCAGATCCCCGCGGGTTTCGGCTGGCTGGGGTGGGGCTCATCACCGAGCCTGGCCTGTTCGCGCCACATGGCGACCTCCAGCTCTTCGCGGACCTGGCGGTAGGCGGGGTCGTCGTGGACGTTGTGCAGCTCGTCCGGATCCACCTGCATGTCGTACAGCTCCCATTCCGGCGGGTAGGTGAACGGGCCGGTCCCGGGGAGCCCGAGTCCGTCGTTGTAGAAGTAGATCAGCTTGTAGCGCTCGGTGCGGTACCCGTAGTGCGCTGGTGCCCGGTGGAACTGGTCGTCGTGCTCCCAGTAGCGGTAGTAGATGCCCTCCACCGGTGCGGTGGGAGCACCGAGCAGGTCGGGCCAGAAGCTCCGGCCCTGCATGCGCGGGTGGTGGGCCACGCCGGCGGCGTCGAGGATCGTCTGCGCGAAGTCGACGTTGGTGACCATGCCGGTGAAGCCACCGCCCTCGGGCAACCGGCGCGGGTAGCTGACCAGGAACGGCATGCGAAGCGATTCCTCGTACATGAACCGCTTGTCGAACCACCCGTGCTCACCCAAAAAGAACCCCTGGTCAGAGGCGTACATCAGGAGGGTGTCGTCGAACTCCCCGCGCTCCCGCAACCAGTCGACGACGCGGCCCACGTTGTCGTCGACGCTCGCGACGCAGGCCAGGTAGTCCTCCATGAACCGCTGGTACTTCCACACGGCCAACTCGTCGTAGCTCAACCCTTCCGGGGGCCGGACCTTGAGGTCCTCCTCGTTCAGGTTCTCGGCCAGGCGCACCGCAGCCCGGCGCGCCGAAGCCGAGCGGGTGGCGTAGTCGTCGTGGAACGTTGCTGGCAGCGGGATCGGATCCGAGTACATGCCCTGGTGCTGGTGGTTCGGCTCCCACGGACGGTGCGGCGCCTTGTGGAAGATCAGCACGCACCAGGGCTCATCTCCTTCGAGCCCCTCCACCCACTCCAGGGCGAGGTCAGTGATGATGTCGGTGGCGTAGCCCTCGACGGTGCGCAAGCCGTCCTCGGACCGGAACCGCGGGTTCCAGTACTCGCCCTGCTCGATCACCACGTCCCAGTAGTCGAACCCCTGCGGGTCGTGGCCTTCGCCGTGGCCCATGTGCCACTTCCCGACCAAGGCGGTGCGGTAACCGGCCTGCCGCAGCTGGCTGACGAACGTCGGCTGGCTCGCATCGATGGGGGTGTCCAGGGTGGGCACCCCGTTGACGTGGCTGTAGGTGCCGGTCAGGATCGACGCGCGGCTCGGGGAGCACAGCGCGTTGGTGGCGAAGCAGTTGTCGAGCCGCCTGCCGCGCTGGCCGATCTCGTCGATCCGCGGTGTCTTGTTGACGACCGAACCGTACGCCCCGATCGAGTGCGCGGCGTGGTCGTCGGTCAGGATCATCACGATGTTCGGGCGAGGCTCCGAGCTGGTGGGCATGCTGGTCAGTTCCCTTCCGTTGTTCGTCAGCGGCCTGCGGCGCGGATGGTGACCCACGGGACGACGCCGACGGAGTCGGCCCATTCCTGCCAGCTCGCAGCCAGTTCACCGACCAGACCGGGCTCCTGCGCGGCGAGGTCCCACCGCTCGGAGCGGTCGTTGGCCATGTCGTAGAGCTCCCAGGAGCCACCTGCTTCCCGGACGATCTTCCAGCGACCGCGGCGGGCGGCGGCGTTGCCGACGTGTTCCCAGAACAGCATGCGCTCCGGCTCGTCGGGCTCCCCGCGGAGTTCGGCGAGCAGCGAGCTGCCCGGTCCGGCCGGGAACGGGATGCCAGCGGCCTCGAGCAGGGTCGGGAGCACGTCGGTGAGCTGGTGCGGAGCGTGCACGATGCGTCCGCTGTCGAGCCCTCCGCCCGGCCAGTGGGCGATGAGGGGGGTGGCGATCCCTCCTTCGTGGACCCACCTCTTGTAGAGGCGGAACGAGGTGTTCGACAGGTTCGCCCACGCCTTGCCGTAGCTGCAGAAGGTGTCCTCCCCGCCGGGCCAGGTACCGGCATCGTTGCCGAGCTTGATCGGACGACCGTCCGGCGTGCGCGAGGGCTGCCGGTCGCGGAACTTGGGCGCGTCCGGCGGCGGCAGCTCCTCCGCGCACCCCCCGTTGTCGGACAGGAACACCACGAGGGTGTCGTCCGCGGCGCCGCTGTGCTCCAAAGTGGACATCACTCGGCCGATCGCGCGGTCCATCGCGGTGACCTGAGCGGCGTAAACCGCCATCCGGCGGTCTTCCCACGACTGCGCCCCGGTTTCGGACCACGGCACCAGCTCGGGGTCCCGCTCACTCAGTGGAGCTTCGTCGCCCACCAACCCCTCTTCCACGAGTCGTGCGTGCCGAGCGGCGCGCAGCTCGTCCCAACCCGCCGTGAACCGCTCGGCGTAGCGGCGCACGTCGCCCTCGGGGGCGTGCAGCGGCCAGTGCGGCGCGGTGAACGCGAGGTAGAGGAAGAAGGGCCGGTCCGCGTCGGCTTGACGGGCGACGAAGTCCGCCGCGTGCTCACCGATGGCGTCGGTCAGGTAGTAGTCGCCGGCAGGCGGCGGCTGCCGCTCTTCTCCCATGTACAGGTTGCGCGGGTGGAAGTAGTCGTCCGCCCCGGGGGAGGATCCCGTAGAACTCGTCGAATCCGCGCCGGGTCGGCCAGGTCGGGTTGGGCGTGCTCACATCGCAGGACAGGTGCCACTTCCCGGACAGGCACGTCGCGTAGCCCGCGTCCCGGAAGATCTCGGCGGCGGTCGGCACCGCCACGTCGAGCGAACCCGGGTAACCCCAGGGCCGCTGGTCATCGGTGAGGATGCCGATCCCGGTCTCGTGGGGATGCCGACCCGTCAGCAGCGAGGCCCTCGACGGCGAACAGCGGGCGGTGTTGTAGAACGACGACATCCGCACCCCGGAGCGGCCGAGCCGGTCGAGGTGCGGGGTGTCGATCTCACCGCCGTAGCAGCCCAGGTCCGAGAACCCGAGATCGTCGGCGAGGACGAGCACCACGTTGGTCCGCCGCCCCACTGGCCCGCTACCCATGAGACCACCCTTCCCCAGCGAAGATTTATTTTCTTTCATAGAAAAATTAACAACGCGAGGCGGTAGGATCAAGCTGCCTGGTCCACCTGGCTCCGCGAGGAAGACGATGCCCCGTTCCACTCCCGTCCCGCTGCCGACCCGAGGACGCCACGACGGCTTGATCCTCACCCTGCTCCGCTCCGGCGAGCCGCTCTCCCGCAGCGCGATCTCCGAGACCACCGGCCTGTCCCCCACCACGGTGACCAAGGCGGTCGCACCGCTGATCAGCAAGGGGTACATCGAGGAGTCGAGCGCCGAAACCGAGTCCCGCATCGGCCGTCCCGCGATCGGACTGCGCCTGGTCCCGGAGGCCGTCGAGGTCTGCGGTGTCCAGATCGACGTCGGCACCGCCCGGGCTGGACTCGTCGACGCCGTCGGGCGCACCCACGACGTGCGGACGTGGACGTTCGACCCATCGGCACCGGCGGAGACCGTCATGAAGCAGCTCGCGGAGCGGGTGCGGGAGGAACTGCTGCCGCTGGCCGCGTCGGAACTGATCGGCATCGGCATCGGGGCAGCTGGCGCGGTCGACACGACCAACCGGGTCAACCTCATGTCGGTCAACCTCGGCTGGAGCGACGTTTCGATGGCGACCACCAGCGAGGAGATCTGCGGCCTGCCCACCGTCGTCGAGCACAACGTGCGTGCCATGGCGCTGGCCGAGAACAGGTTCGGCCACGGCGCCCGGAGCATCGCCTTCGTCCACGTCAAAACCGGTGTCGGGCTCGGCCTCGTGCTCCACGACGAACCCTTCCTGTGCGGCGAGCACGGCGTCAGCGAACTCGGCCACATCCAGGTCGTGCCCGACGGGGAGCTGTGCGCGTGCGGAGCACGCGGTTGCCTCGAAACGATCGTGGCGGAGCCCGCGCTCCGGCGGAAGCTGTCCCAGCTCGGTGTGGACGATGCCGACGAACTCCTCAAGGCCTTGGAGAACGCCGCGACCACCGAGAAGGACGCCGCCGACCTCCGCGACTCCGTGCTGCGGCACCTCTCCACCGGCCTCGCCGCCGTGGCGAACCTGCTCAACCCGACGATGATCGTCCTCGGAGGCCTGCTCGCGGAGGCGCCCGAGCCCTTCCTGCACGACTTGACGGAGCGCACCCGTGAGCGGGCCTTCCCCCTGCTGCGGGACTCGTTGCTCCTCAACCGGACATCGTTCGCGTCCCCCGGGATCGTCGGAGCAGCCGCGAGCGCACTGGAAACCTTCTTCTACGGCCCGCCACCTTCGGAGCCCGCCGCGGGACGCGGTCGAACCGCGCCCCGCCTGGGGTGAGCGCCAACTACCGCTTGCCGGCTGGGAGCATCTCGGCCTCGATCTCCTCCAAGGTCCTGCCCTTGGTCTCCGGTACCAGCAGGCCGACGAACAGGCACGCGATCAAGCCCATGACGCCGAAGAGGCTGAAAGCCAGCCCGCTCCCGGCCGCAAGCAGGATCGGGAACGTCAACGACAGCGCGAAGGTCGATGCGAAGTTGAAGACCTCCGCGAGGCCGAGGGCCGAACCCCGGACCCGCAGCGGGAGGATCTCGGCGATCACGATCCGCGAGGAAGTCCCCCAGGACAGCGAGAACATCGCCTTGAAGACGACCAGGCACGCGATCGCGACGAGTCCGCTGGCACCGACGGTCAGACCGGCGGTCCAGGACAGCACCGCCATGGTCGCCATGCTCAGCCCCATCACGAGCGCCCCGACCATCAACAACGGTCGGCGACCCCAGCCGTCGAGGAGCCTGGACGCCAGCACCGTGAAGACGATCGAGACGATGCCGAAGCCGATCGTGTTGAGCAGGGACGCCTGCTCGCTGAATCCGATCGACTTCAGGATGGTGGGGGCGTAGAAGGTGATCGTGTTGATGCCGAGCAGCTGGGTGAGCACCGCCAACCCCACAGCGACGAGGACGATGCGGCGGACACCCGGCCGGAACACCTCCCGCCACGACGGCTTCGCCCGGTGGAAGGCCTCACGCATCTCGCGCATGGCTTGCTCGACCTCGTGCGCGGGCACCTGCCGCGCGAGCTCCGCCCGCGCCTCTTCGTCCCGCCCCCGGGTGAGCAGCCAGCGCGGGCTCTCCGGCAGCAACCAGATCCCCGCGATCAGGACGAGTGCGGGCACCAACGCGAAGGCGACCATCCACCGCCACGCCTCGAACGGGGACAGCGCGTACCCGACCACGTAGGACAGCAGGATCCCGGAGGCGATCATCAGCTGGGTGAGCGCCCCGATCCGCCCGCGAATCCGCGCGGGCGAGATCTCGGCGAGGTAGATCGGGACGGACACGGACACGATACCGATGCCGACCCCGATCACGATCCGGCTCACCACGAGCAGCGTTGCAGAACCGGCCGTGGCCCAGGCAAGCGTGCCGCCCATGAAGACCAGGCCGGCGATGAAGACGAGTCGCTTGCGCCCCAGCGGATTGGCCAGCGCGCCGCTCACGACGGCCCCACCCCTGCGCCGATCGCCAGCGACGACGAGACGACCCCCTGCGCGGCGGGGTCGAGGTGGAACTCCTCGGTCATGAACAGCAGCGCACCCGCGATGACGCCGTTGTCGTAACCCCACAGGACCGCCCCGAGAGCACCGAGGAAGTAGACCAGGCCGGGTGGCACTTCACGACGCTGTCCAACGGGCGCCTGCTGTGGCGCGACCTGCTTCATACTCGGGACCCACCTTCGTTGGAGGACCGCCACCTGCGGCGCTACCTGCATGAACTTTTTAAATCCAGGAACGAAATTAACACCGGGCGGACGGCAGCACAACCATCCGGGTGAACGGCTCGGCGCGACCCTGCTGCCCAGGCCCTGCGGGTCCGCGAAGCGCTGCGCATCCTGGAGGCCGACGGCATGATCGTCTACTCCACGCACAAGGGCGCCACGGTCCGGGAGATGACCCCGGAGACCGCCGCCGACCTCTACCGGCTGCGCGCCGCCGTCGAGTCCGCCGCAGCCGAGATGGCGGTCGAGCGGATGACCCCCGAGAAGCTGCGGGAGGTCGAGAGCCGGCACGCCGAGATCGACCGGGCGCTGCGCGAGGACGCCTCCTCCGCCGAGCTGTCCCGCCTGAACAAGCAGTTCCACTTCACCATCTACGAGCAGGCGTCACCACTGGTCCTGCAGTACGTCGAGACGCTGTGGGTGCGCTTCACCCCGCCCGCGACCATCTGAGGCAGCGAGGACGCCGCCACGGAACTGCAACGCGACCACGACGCGATCCTGGAAGCGTTGCGGGAAGGCGACGCGGAGGAGGCCGCCAGGCTGACCGCCGAACACGTCCGGCACGCCGCAGCCATCCGCGAGGCCAACCCCGACCTGCGCGCCGCAGGCGGCCAGGACCGCGCCGACCTCACCGGCCTCTGACGGCTACCCACACGATCTGGTCGGGCGCGGAGCGCTGTCGTCACCGGTGCCCGATCTCGGCCGAGACGGCCTCGGCGTGATCCCGCACGAGGGTCGCGCACCGATCGCTGAGTTCCCCGGCGGACATGCGCCGCGTTGACCGCAATGTTGAGCACAGCGATGCCCCTGCTCCGGTCCCGGATGGGGGCAGCCACCGAGCGGCCCCCCTCCTCGCGTTCACCGTCGATCAGCGCGAGCCGTCCTCGCGCACCCCCACCAGAGCTCCGCGCAGCTCGCGCGGGTCTGTGATCGCGATCTCGTCCAAGGCACGGCCCCACGGATCTCACGCTAGCGCATCCCATCTACCCATTAGTCCAATACGGTGATGTTTTCGACAAGCGGCCCGCGTGCCTGAACCATCTACGAAACTGGCGAGCACACCGCGCGAGCTTGTCGGCGCTGGGGTATCTGCGGCGCCAGCCTGCTCCTGCACGCAACGGACCTGAACGCCGCCGGGGGGTGTCTGGACAGTACGAGGTGTTTTGGGACCGAAGTGGTCTCCACACAATCGTATATACATGCAAAACGCGCTACCAAAACCTGGCACAGCATCGCCGGAAGGTGGATGAAGAACCATGGAAGAGAAAGAAGATTACAGTCATGACACCGGCGCGATGAGACGTGTCGCGGCAGTGGAATTGCCTGCGATCGCCGAGGACGTGAAAATCGCTCGCGAGAACATGGTGCTCGCACAGAGCATGGGCACCGCCATCTTGGCTCATGCGTTCTCCACGGCAAGCGGCATGTGGAGCGAAGCGGCAAGCGCAATAGTCGACAAGATGGAAGCCGCCGAGGAAAGAATCAATGACTCCGCCGACGCTCTTCGCGCCTCCGCCGACGACTACGACGAGGCCGATGCGCAGGCCGCGGCGGAGTTCACCAAGATTTTGCGATCTTTCGACCCGCAGTAGCGACAGGATGGACCATGCCGAAGAAGGACGACGAATTCGCACACGACATTGAGGACTTCAATGCGAGACTTTCAGAGTCCGTGCACTACTATGCCCAAATCGACAACTTCGTGTGGGAGACGAGGAAGAGCGGCATAGAGACCGCCGCGGACTACTTGCAGAAGATCCGAGACGTCGGAACCACAGTAGAAGGGTTCGGGCAAATATCGGGAGGGACAGAAGTAGCGACGCACTTCATCGAAGATCAGGCGCGAAACGCGCTCCAAAAGCATGACATTCATCTGCACAATCGCCCCACTCAGGAAATCAAGGGCATCCTCCAGTACTGGAACGGCCCCTGGGGAAGCGCCGCCTCGAACTTCCACAACTCGTACTTGAACAGCTTGGACCACGCCCTGTACGACGAGTACCTCATCCTCTCGTACATGTCAGCCGCCATAAAATCGTGCGAGGCCATCATCGACCAGGCGCGACAAAAATATTTGGACATCCTCGGATCTGCCATGAGCAAGTTGACCGGCGGCGGACCTGATCAACGATCCTCCGCAGCCGACCGCGCGGATACGATGATCAATTCAATCGCAACTGGTGTGACCATCGGATCAGCCGGAGGCGCCGAAGGGGCGGCCTGGGGGGCCCTGGCAGGAGCACTATATGGATGCGGCAAGCTGATTGCAGAGGGAATGTCAGACCCGGAGGGTGAAAACTGGGTGACCATTCTGGACGGAACGCTCGCCAATCGCAACACGATCGAGCCCGCCGTGCGCCACGAGATGCAATCGATAGAAAAATTTCTGCAAGATGTCGCCCTCCATGCGCACTATTCCATTGCACTCCCATCGCCGACATCCAACGTGTGAGTAGCACCGGCGTCGGCGAAGCGCGAACCCTGATCGGTTCGATGCGTCGTCCTCGTGGCCAGGTGGTGAGCTCGTCGGCCAGGCGCCGCAACGAGGCAGCTGGTTCGAAGTGGTGCGGTGCCACCGGGCCCAGCGACCCGCAGTCCACGGTGGCGACGTAGGGGGTGTCCAGAGTCGGCGCGTCGAGCGGAAGCGCCGGGTGGCCGCCGAGCCGGGCCACGACCGGTCCGTCCCCATTTCGCGTCAGGAACGCGCACGGGAGCACGGCCGGGCTCCACTGGTCCACCTCGTCCGGCGGCCCCCTGCTCGACCGCCTTGGCGCGGAAGGGATTCGCCTTGCTGAAGATCTCCGAATCTATGGGAAACCATGGAGCCGAAGTCGGACACCGCCGGGCGTCGCGTTCCTCTCGACCGGAAGGGCTCAGCCGCGGCCGAGCCCCGCCCGCACACGGGTGGGAGCCCCGATCGCAGCGATCGGAGCTCCCGGGGTCGCAGGTGCTCGGAGCTATCCGCGATCCTGCGTATCGCCACCCGTGACCAGGTCGCCCGGGGCGCACCAAGCAATGGAAGTTCGTCCGGAGCCCACCAGTCGGTCCGGCCCGTATGCGGTGTAGGTGCCGCGCCTGCTCTCGCAGAATGCCACCGCGCGAAAAACTTCTCCCGGATATTCGGGGCGGAAGCAGTCGGAACCGGAGCCTTCTTGATCTCCGCGCGCGACGAAGCCCGACGTGCAGGAACCGGCTCGCGCCTCCACCTGCGCCGATCCTTCGGCCGCACTGGTCCCGGCGAGCGCCACCGAGATCATCCCCGTGATCATCGCGGCGGAAATCGTGCGTCGTAGCGTCATTCTGAGCTCCTTCTGAGCAAGCGGTCGGGGGACGAACAGAAGAGTAGGCGCCAAACTCCGCCTACTGCCTGCCAAGGCGTCTCGGTTTCACTAAAACCGAGGGTGGCATCCACCTTTAGAGGGCATGTGTTACATGGAAAGGAAGCACAATAGGTGGATTTTGTTCTCTGCCCGGTGTGATGCCACGGCGCTGAATGTCGCAGTTCGCTCTGGGTCCGCCCTGCGTGCACAGCGCTCGCAGCACGCGGCCGACCCGGGTCCCGACCTCGTCGGCGGAGCTGAACCTCACGAGGCCGCGCACGACGATCGTCGTGGACCTCTGCGTGCTCGGTCCCGCATTCCACGTCGAACGCCTCAGGAACCTGCGCTGGTGTAGGCGACGGATCGATCGGAATCCTTCGCCACGATCACCGGCACGGTTCCGCCGGAGGGGCTCGGCTCCAGCCGGAGCTCGACCTCATCAGCGGGCCGGTCTCCGCAGGGCCAGCTGATCCGGTACATCCGGGGCGGCCTGCAGGCCAGGACCTCTCCGGTGAAGTAGTCGCCGAGCGAGAACGTCCCGCCCTCTCGAAGATCACCGCTGACATCGTCGAACCAGCGATTGATGCGGTTCGGTTCGGTGCACGCCGCCCAGACGTCTTCGATCGGGGAATCGTAGTGTCGGCGCATCACGATGCTGCGCGCAGCACCTGCGGCGATCAGCTTGCTACCGGTCTCGCGCTCGACTGGCTCAAGTGCGACGGAGTTCTCGGTCATACCGCGTGCCCTCCCTCTCCGGCCTGCTGATCAGGCGCGACATTCCATAAGCGCCACCTGATATTCGTACGCCAGATTCGGGCAACCACAGTGCGTTACCGAATCCCGTCGACGGCCAGCTCTTCCTCGGCCATCCCGACGTTCGCGCGCAGGAAGTTTCCTCCGCCGGGCAGCTCGACGGCCAGCCGAAGCAGTGGAGTCCACCGTTATCGCCCTCTCCGGACTCCCGACCAACCCAGCTACAGCAAGAGCCTGTCCCGAGGCAGCTCGTGCGAGGCGCAAGGGCCGCATAAGGACGGCTTTAGGGCCGCCACCGAGCATCACGTCAGCACGATCCCTCAAGGAAGGATCAGGATGGATGCTCGGCTGACGCACATTCTAGGGGTGGGGACGGCCCTGCCAGGGCCGCCAGTGGACAACGCTGCTTTGGCCAGGCACTTCGAGGCCGACGATCTGTGGGAGCAGTGGGTCGAGGCCTTCATCGGCACCCGGACCCGTCACCTGGCCACCGACTTGACCACGGGCGAGGTGCGTTGGTCCCTCGCCGAGCTGGCGGCGGGTGCGGGACGGCAGGCGTTGGCGCGAGCTGATGTCCGGCCGCAGGACGTCGATCTGCTGATCATGGGGACCGCGACGCCGGACAAGTTGATGCCCGCCACGGTGAACGTGGTCGCCGACTCCCTCGGCATCGACGGGGTGCCCAGCTTCCAGCTGCAGTCCGGCTGCACCGGTGCTGTGCAGGCGCTGGACGTCGCAAGCCAGATGATGGCCACCGGGGGCTACCGCCACGCCTTGGTGATCGGCGGCGACATCTGCTCGAAGATCATCGACGGCAGTCCGCGGGAGCCTGGCCCCGGCCGGACGAGCCACTGGTGGCCGGCGTCAGCTCGTTCGGCATGGGCGGCACGAACTGCCACGTCGTGCTCACCGAACCGCCCGCCACCGTGGTGGACGTCGAACCGGCCGAGGAACCGGAGGTTGCCCCACTGCTGGTGTCAGGGCGCAGCGATGCGGCGCTGCGGGCGCAGGCGGCGCGACTGCGGGACCACCTCGCTGCGCAACCGGAACTGCGCCTGACCGACGTCGCTCACTCGTTGGCGACCACCCGGAGCACGTTCGAGCACCGCGCGGTCGCCGCCGTCGCCGACCGGGAAGAGGCGGTGCGCGCGCTCGCCGCACTCGCGGAGGGATCTCCAGCAGCCGGGCTGGTGCGCGGAACAGCGGGGCAGGGCGGCAAACTCGCGTTCTTGTTCACCGGGCAGGGCAGCCAACGCCCCGGCATGGGCCGCGAACTCCACCACACCCACCCCACCTTCGCCCAAGCCTTCGACGAAACCTGCGAACACTTCAACACACACCTCGAAAAACCACTACAAGACATCATCTTCGCAAACCCAGACACCGAAGAAGCCACACTGCTCCACCAAACCAACTACACCCAACCAGCACTGTTCACCATCGAAGTCGCCCTCTACCGACTCCTCCAACACTGGGGACTCACCCCCGACTACCTCGCAGGCCACTCCATCGGCGAACTCACCGCAGCACACCTCGCCGGAGTCCTCTCACTCACCGACGCCACCACCCTCGTCGCCGCCCGCGGCCAACTCATGCAAACACTCCCACCCGGCGGCGCCATGACCGCCATCCAAGCCACCGAAGACGAAATCACCCCACACCTCACCACCAACGTCAGCATCGCCGCACTCAACACCCCCCAAACAACCGTCATCTCCGGCGACGAGAAAGCCGTCGCCACCATCGCCGCGACCTTCGCAGGGCGCGGCCGCAAAACCAAACAACTCCAGGTCAGCCACGCCTTCCACTCCCCACTGATGGAGCCAATCCTCAACGAGTTCGAAACACTCGCCCGCACCCTGACCTTCCACCCACCCACCATCCCAATCATCTCCAACACCACCGGCCAACTCGCCACCACCGAACAACTCACCTCCCCCCAATACTGGACCCAACACATCCGCCAACCCGTCCGCTTCACCAACAGCATCACAACCCTCCACCAACACAACGTCACCACCTACACCGAAATCGGCCCCGACTCCACCCTCACCACACTCGTCCACAACACCCTCGACACCCACCACACCACCACCACACCACTCCGCCCCGGACACCCCGAAAACCGCACCACAACCACCACACTCGCACAACTCCACACCACAGGCCGGTCTCCTGACTGGTCGCAGGTGGTGTCCGCGAACCGGGTCGAGCTGCCGACCTACGCCTTCCAGCGCAAGCGCTACTGGCTCGACCCGCCGAGGAGCGTTCGCGCGGCGGGAGATCTCGGCATGGCCGCCGAGGACCACCCGCTGCTGTTCGCGAGCGTCGAACTGCCCGACGGCGGTGTGGTGCTCACCGGTCAGGTGTCGGCAGCGGACCAGCCCTGGCTGGCCGACCACGTCATCGCCGGCACGTCCCTGCTCCCGGGCACCACGTTGATCGACCTCGCGCTCCGGGCCGGGGACGCGGTGCAGGAAGGAGCGGAGGTCGACGAACTGACGCTGCGGGCGCCGCTGGTGCTACCGGCGGCGAAACCCGTTCGGGTGCGGGTGACCCTCGCCTCCGCCGACGAGACCGGACGCCGAACCGTCGACATCCACTCGCGGGCCGACGGGGAGTGGATCCACCACGCCTCCGGGTTCGTGACCTTCGACCCGACCGCACCGAACAGCGACCTCACGACCTGGCCGCCGCCGAGATCGTCCGAAGTGGACCTCACGGACAGCTACGACGAGCTAGCCGCTGGCGGGTACTCCTACGGATCGGCTTTCCGGGGTCTGCGGGCGCTTTGGCGGCACGGCGACGACCTCTACGCCGAGGTTGTCCTGCCCGAGGAGCTGCGTGATGACGCTGCCCGGTTCGGCCTGCACCCAGCGCTGCTGGACGCCGCGCTGCACCCGATCGCGCTGGACTCGCTGGCCCGCTGTGAAGTTCGGATCCCGTTCTCCTGGAACGGCTTCGCGCTGCACGCCACGGGGGCGACCGAACTCCGCGTGCGCCTGACGGTCCGCGGTGATTCCTGGTCCGCGCTGCTGGCGGACGCGGAAGGCAACGCCGTGGCGTCCGTCCGGTCACTGGCCGTGCGCGCCGTGCCGAACACGTCCGGTACCACGATTCCCGATGCGCTGTTCGGTCTGACGTGGACGCCGGTCGAGCCGGAACCGGGGACAGACCGCGACGTGGAGGTCCACCGCGTCGTCGAAACCGAGGTCGAGGCCGCGACGATCCAGGCCCTGGAGCGGATCCAGCAGCACATCGCTGAGCAGGAGACCAAGCCGTTGGTCTTCCTCACCGCGGGTGCGGTCGCCACCGCTGGCGAAGACGTGCCGCACCTGGCCGGGGCCGCGGTGTGGGGCCTGGTGCGCAGCGCGCAGAACGAGCACCCCAACCGGTTCCTGCTCGTTGACTCCGACCAGGCCACGCCCGATCCCGCGGTCTTCCGGGCCGCGCTCGACTCCGGCGAACCTCAGGTGGCGCTGAGGGGAGGCACCGTGCTCGCACCGCGGATGGCGCGCCTGCAGCCCGAAACCAGCGGTGCCGGTTTCGATCCGGATGGGATCGTGCTCATCACCGGCGGCACCGGAACCCTCGGCAAACTCATCACCCACCACCTCGTCACCCACCACCACGCCAAGAACATCCACCTCACCAGCTGCCAAGGCCCCAACACCCCCGGCATCCAACAACTCACCCAACAACTCACCCAACACGGCGCCACCATCACCACCACCACCTGCGACACCACCAACCCCCACCAACTCCAACAACTCCTCAACACCATCATGCACACCGCAGGCACCCTCGCCGACACCACCATCAACAACCTCACCCCCCAACAACTCACCACCGTCCTCCACCCCAAAACCACCACCGCCCACCACCTCACCACCCTCATCCAACACCACAACCTCACCAAACTCATCCTCTTCTCCTCCATCACCGCCACCACCGGAACACCCGGCCAAGCCAACTACGCCGCCGCCAACGCCTACCTCGACGCACTCGCCCACCACCACCCAAACACCACCTCACTCGCCTGGGGACTCTGGGACGGCGCTGGAATGGGCGAGAAGCTCAGCGAGGTCGACCTCGCGCGTATGGCGCGCGGCGGGTTGATGCCGCTGTCGCCGGAGGAGGGTCTGGCCCTGTTCGACGCCGCCCTGGCGACTAACCGCCCCGTCGTCCTACCGGCCCGCTTCGACCTCGCGGCAATTCGCAAGGGCGGCGAGGTTCCCCCGCTGTGGCGCGGTTTGGTGCGCGGAACCACGCGGCGCACCGCCCAATCGAGGAGTGCGACGAGCTCGTCGCCGGCCGAGGAGATCGCCGCGCTGCCAGCGGCGCAGCGTGCGCGCGCCGTTCTCGACCTGGTGCGGGAGCAGACCGCGATGGCCCTCGGGCACGCCGACGGCTCCGCGGTCGATCCCAGCCGACCGTTCGCGGAACTGGGTTTCGACTCCCTGGCCGCCGTGGAACTGCGCAACCTGCTCAGCGCCCGCACCGGGCTCCGGCTGTCCAGCACGCTGGTGTTCGACCACCCCAGCGCTCAGTCGCTCGCCGAACACCTGACCCAGGAGATCGGCGGCACCGACGAGGACGCGCGGGTCCAGCCGGCGCGCACCGCACCGGTCGACGAGCCGATCGCGATCGTGGGCATGGCCTGCCGCTACCCCGGCAACGTCACCAACCCCGACGAACTCTGGCAACTCGTCACCGAAGAACGCGACGCCATCACCGAGTTCCCCACCAACCGCGGCTGGAACCTCGACCAACTCCACCACCCCGACCCCGACCACCCCGGCACCAGCTACACCCGCCACGGCGGATTCCTCCACGACGCAGCGGAATTCGACCCCACGTTCTTCGGACTCAGCCCCCGCGAAGCACTCGCCACCGACCCCCAACAACGACTCCTGCTCGAAACCACCTGGGAAGCCCTCGAACACGCCGGCATCGACCCCACCACCCTCCACCACACCCGCACCGGCGTCTACACCGGCGTCATGTACAACGACTACGGTGCCCGCCTGCATCAGGCGCCGGAGGCGCCCGCGGGTTTCGAGGGCTACCTGGTCAGCGGAAGCGCGGGAAGCGTGACCTCGGGCCGGATCTCCTACACGTTCGGGTTCGAGGGCCCGGCGGTCACGGTGGACACCGCCTGCTCCTCATCACTGGTCGCACTCCACCTCGCCACCCAAGCACTCCGCAACCAGGAATGCGACCTCGCACTCGCCGGCGGCGCCACCATCATGGCCACCCCCGCCACCTTCATCGAATTCAGCAGACAACGCGGACTCTCCCCCGACGGACGCTGCAAAGCCTTCTCCACCAACGCCAACGGCACCGGCTGGGCCGAAGGCATCGGACTCCTCCTCCTCGAACGCCTCACCGACGCGCAGGAGAACGGCCACCGGGTCCTCGCCGTGGTCCGCGGCAGCGCGGTCAACCAGGACGGCGCGAGCAGCCAGCTCACCGCGCCCAACGGTCCGGCGCAACAACGGGTCATCCGCCGAGCACTGGAAGCCAGCCAGCTTTCGCCGCGCGATGTCGACCTGCTGGAAGCCCATGGGACGGGTACTTCGCTGGGTGATCCGATCGAGGCCCAGGCAATCCTGGCCACCTACGGACAAGACCGCGAACACCCACTCTGGCTCGGATCGCTGAAGTCCAACATCGGACACACCCAAGCCGCCGCAGGAGTCGGCGGCGTCATCAAAGTCGTACAAGCAATGCGACACGGCACGCTCCCCAAAACCCTCCACGTCGACGAACCCACCACCCACGTCGACTGGACCACCGGAAACGTCTCCCTACTCACCCAACAACAACCCTGGCCCAACACCGGACACCCCCGCCGCGCCGCCGTCTCCTCCTTCGGCATCAGCGGCACCAACGCACACGTCGTGGTCGAACAGGCACCCGCGCCCGAACCGGTCGAGCCACCTGCGGAGCCCGTGCGCACCGACGTCCTCCCGTGGTTGCTGTCCGCCCGGTCGGAGGAAGCTCTCCGCGCGCAGGCCGAAAGACTGGCCGCCCACGTCCGGACCAGCGACGACTCGGCAGCCGACATCGCCTGCTCGCTGGCGACCACCAGAGCGCACTTCGAGCACCGCGCGGCGATCGTCGCCGACGACCGGGACGACTTCCTCCGCGCGTTGGCAGGCCTCGCAGCAGGTGACACCGCCGCACCGGTCCTGCGCGGACAGGCGAGCAGTTCGGGCAAGACGGCGCTGTTGTTCAGCGGTCAGGGCAGCCAACGCGCCGGGATGGCCCGCGAACTGCACGCCGCTTTCCCGGACTTCGCGCGTGCTTTCGACGAGGTGTGCGCCGAGCTGGACAAGCACCTCGACCGATCGGTCCGCGAGGTCGTCCTCACCGCCGAGAACGATCTGCTGGACCGCACCGAGCACACCCAGACGGCACTGTTCGCCGTCGAAGTCGCGCTCTACCGGCTGCTGGCGGGCTGGGGCGTCCAACCGGACTACCTCATCGGCCACTCGATCGGCGAGCTCGTCGCGGCGCACGTGTCCGGGGTGCTCTCGCTGGCCGACGCCGCTGCCCTGGTCGCCGCTCGCGGGCGCCTCATGCAGGCACTGCCCGACGGCGGAGCGATGCTCGCCGTGCAGGTCGACGAGGCCGCCGCACGGGAGCTGCTCGCCGAGCACGGCGGCACCGCCGACGTCGCCGCGGTGAACGGTCCACAGTCGACGGTTCTCTCCGGTGATGCGGAAACCCTCGAGACCATCGCCCGGGCAGTCACCGACCGGGGCGGGAAGGCCAAACGGCTCCGGGTGAGCCACGCGTTCCACTCCCCGCTCGTGGCGCCCATGCTCGACGAGTTCCGGTCGTGCCTCGACGCGCTGAGCTTCCACGCGCCGACCATCCCGGTCGTGTCGAACCTCAGCGGCGAGATCGCGACCGGTGACGACCTGCGCACCCCTGACTACTGGGTCCGGCACGTCCGGCACGCCGTGCGCTTCCTGGACGGTGTTCGCACTCTGCGGGACAACGGCGTCACCGCGCTCGTCGAGGTCGGCCCGTCCTCCGTGCTGACTGCGATGGCCCACGAGTGCATCGACGATGGCGCCTCGCTGATCGCACTGCAGCGCAACGACCAGCCCGAGGTCCGCGCGCTGGTCAACGGACTCGCCGCAGCTCACGTCAGCGGCGTCCGGGTCGACTGGTCGGCCTTCCACCTCGGATTCCTGGGGCGGCGCGTCGACCTGCCTACCTACGGCTTCCAGCACCAGCGGTACTGGCTGGACGCGCCGCTGGGCGCCAGCGACGCGGCCGCCATCGGGCTGAGCGCCGCCGACCACCCGCTGCTCAGCGCGGAGGTCGACGATCCCGACGGTGGCGGTGTGCAGTTCACCGGCAAGATCTCGACGACCACGCACCCGTGGCTGGCCGATCACGCGGTCGGCGGCGCTGTCGTGGTGTCCGGGACCGCGCTCGTCGATCTGGCGCTGCACGCGGTCGACCGGCTCGGCGGCGGTGAGCTCCGAGAACTGACGCTGTCGGAACCGCTCGTGCTGCCGGCCCATGCCGCCACGAATCTCCGGCTGACCGTCGCGGAGCCCGACGACGGCGGGCACCGCGCGCTGTCGCTGCACGCGAAACCCGACGGTGACGGGCAGACCTGGACCTGCCACGCGCGAGGCGTGCTCGCGGCGGAGACGTCGGCGCCAGGCAGCTCGATCGAGCAGTGGCCACCGGACGGGGCCGAAGCGGTTGATCTGGACGACCCCTACCAGCGCTTGGCTGCGGCCGGGCTGGACTACGGCGAGGTCTACCGGGGGCTGCGCGCTGCCTGGCGAGCAGGCGATGACGTGTGCGCCGAGGTGGAACTGCCCGCCGAGACCGGTGTGGACGGTTTCGGCGTCCACCCGGCGCTGCTGGACGCAGCGCTGCACGCCATCGCCGTCGAGACGTTGCCCGACGACGACACGCTCCTGCTTCCCTTCGCGTGGAGCGGTGTCCGGCTGCACGCCACCGGGGCCACCGCGGCGCGCGTCCGCATTTCGCCGACAGCGCCGAACACTTACGCTCTGCTCGTTGTCGACCCCGTCGGCGCGCCCGTCATCACGGTGGACAGCCTGGTCGTCCGCCCGGTCAGCGCATTCCCCGCCAGCAAGGCGCAGGTCCCGCGCACCGAGGACGTCCTCGACATGCGCTGGCTACCTGTCGACGTACCGGAAGCCGCCGAACTGGTGCCCAGCGCCGTCCTGGGCGCGGACGACACCGGCTTCGCCAAAGCACTGCTCGACCGCGGGGTTCCGGTGGAGCAGCACGCCGACCTCGCTGCGCTGCGCGGGTCCCTGGACTCCGCCGGGCCGGCTCCGCAGGTGGTGTTCGCACTCGCCGAACTCGGCTCCGCCGACGCCGCGGCATCGGTGCGCGCAGCCGTCCACCGGACCACCGAGCTGCTGCGCGACTGGCTCGCCGACGAGCGGTTCGCCGGGTCCCGGCTGGTCGTGGTGACCCGCGGAGCGGTCGACGGCGACGACCTGGCGCAGGCGGGCTTGTGGGGGCTGGTGCGCTCCGCGCAGTCGGAGAACCCGGGCCGGTTCGTGCTCCTCGACCTCGGCCGCGCGACGACACCGGGACTCGTCGCCGACGTGTCCGCGCTCGGGGAGCCCCAGCTGGCCATCCGCGACGGGGCGCTTTGCGCGCCGCGGCTGTCCAAGAAGGCCGAAGGCTCCGATGCGCTGGTCGCACCGCCGGCCGACACCTCCTGGCGGCTGGACGTCACCGAGAAGGGCACGCTGGAGAACCTCGCGCTGGTGCCGAACCCGGCCGCGGCCGAACCGCTGGAACCCGGTCAGATCCGGGTCGCGGTCCGCGCCGCCGGGCTGAACTTCCGCGACGTGCTCATCGGCCTGGGCATGTACCCGGACGACGACCTGATCGGCAGCGAGATCGCGGGCGTCGTCGTGGAGGTGGCCGAGGACGTGACCGCGTTCGCGCTCGGCGACCGCGTGATGGGGCTGACCAGGGGCGGCATCGCCCCGTTCGCGGTCAACAACCAGCGGATGTTCGCCGCGATGCCCTCCGGGTGGTCGTTCGCCCAGGCCGCGGCCGTGCCCGTGGTCTACCTGACGGCCTACTTCGCGCTGACCGACCTCGCCGCGGTCCGCCGCGGTGAATCGCTGCTCGTGCACGCCGCCACCGGCGGCGTCGGCATGGCCGCCGTGCACCTGGCGAAGTCCTGGGGCGTACGGGTCTGGGCGACCGCGAGCCCATCCAAGTGGGACACCCTGCGGTCCTTGGGCATCGCCGACGCGGACTTCGCGTCCTCCCGCACGCTGGAGTTCGAGAAGCACTTCCTGGACCGCACCGGGGGGCGCGGCGTGGACGTGGTGCTGAACTCGCTGGCCCACGAATTCGTGGACGCCTCCCTGCGGCTCCTGCCCCGCGGCGGCCGGTTCGTGGAGATGGGTAAGTCCGACGTGCGCGACCCGGCCGCGATCGCGGAGCAGCACCCGGGCGTGGTCTACCGGCCCTTCGACCTGTACGCGGACGCGGGACCGGACCGGATCCAGCAGATGTTCGCCGAGCTGCGCGAACTGTTCGAGCACGGCTTACTGGAGCCGCTGCCGGTCCGCGAGTGGCCGTTGCGCGAGGCACCGGAGGCGTTCCGGTTCCTGGGGCAGGCCAAGCACGTCGGCAAGGTCGTGATCACCCTGCCGCCCGCGATCGCGCCGGAGGGCACCGTTCTGCTGACGGGCGCCACCGGCGCGCTCGGTGGCGCGGTGGCCCGGCACCTGGTCGCCGCGCACGGCGTCCGGCACCTGCTGCTGGCGAGCCGACGAGGTGATCGGGCACCGGGCGCCGCCGACCTGACCGAGGAGCTGACCGGGCTCGGGGCCGAGGTCACGTGGGCGGCGTGCGACGTGGCCGACGAAGCAGCGCTGCGGGGGGCGCTGGCCGCCATCCCCGCGGACCGGCCGCTGACCGCCGTCGTGCATTCGGCCGGGGTCCTGCGCGACGGGCTGCTCACCGCGTTGACCCCGGAACGGATCGACGAGGTGTTGCGCCCGAAGGTCGACGCGGCCTGGACGTTGCACCACCTGACCCGCGGCCTGGACCTGTCGGCGTTCGTGCTGTTCTCCTCGATCGCGGGCGCGCTGGGCAACCCCGGTCAGGCCAACTACGCCGCGGCCAACACCTTCCTGGACGCGCTGGCCCGCCACCGCAGGGCCGGTGGGCTGCCCGCCACCTCGCTGGTGTGGGGGCCGTGGGCCTCCGACGGCAACGGCATGACCAGCGAGTTGAGCGAGGCCGACCGCAACCGGATGAGCCGCTCCGGACTGGCCCCGCTGGCTCCGGCCAAGGGCCTGGCGCTGTTTGACGCCGCCCTCGCACTGGACGAGCCCGCGCCGGTGCTCGCCCAGCTCGACACCGCGGCACTCCGGGAGTCCGGCGACACCGTGCCCGCGTTGTTGCGCGACCTGGCCCGAACCGGCCCGCGCAAGGCCGCCGCGAGCGTCGGCCGACCCGCCGAGGCGCTGGCCGCACAGCTCGCCGAGATGTCCGAACTGGACAGCGAACGGGTGGTGCGCGACCTGGTGCGCGGGCACGCCGCGGCCGTGCTCGGGCACACCAGGCCGGAGCAGGTCGACCTCGAGACGGCGTTCACCGAGATCGGCTTCGACTCGCTCACCGCGGTCGAACTGCGCAACCGGCTGACCTCGGCGACCGGACTCCAGCTGCCCACCACCCTGGTCTTCGACCACCCCACACCGATGGCGCTAGCCCGGCACCTGCGGGCCGAGCTCGTGCCGACTGCGACCGCGGCACCGACCCGGGCGCTGGCCGCGATCGGTCGGCTCGCCGCCGCTCTCACCGAGGTGCCCGCCGACGACGAGAACCGGTCCACGATCTCCGCGGGGCTGCGGGAACTGCTGCGGACCTGGCACGCCGCGGCCGAGGGCGGGGACGCCGCCGACAGCGTCGAAGGCGCGAGCGACGACGAGCTGTTCGCGGTGCTGGACAACGAGCTGGGCGCGGTCTGACCGCCCGAACCGAGGAGACGATCCAGGTGACCAACGAGGAGAAGCTCGCCGACTACCTGAAGTGGGTGACGGCAGACCTGCACGAGACCCGGCAGCGGTTGCAGGAGATGCAGGACACGCAACGTGAACCGGTCGCCGTGGTCGGCATGGCCTGCCGCTACCCCGGTGGCGTCCGCTCCCCGGAGGACCTGTGGGACCTGGTGGCCAGCGGTGCCGACGCCATCGGGGAGTTCCCGACCGACCGCGAGTGGGACCTGGCGTCCCTGTACTCGGCGGATCCGGCCGCCCCGGGCACCTCCTACGTCCGCGAGGGCGGTTTCCTCGACGACGCCGCTCACTTCGACGCGCCGTTCTTCGGGCTCAGTCCCCGGGAAGCGCTGGCCACCGACCCGCAGCAGCGGTTGCTGCTGGAAGTCGCGTGGGAGTCTTTCGAGCGGGCCGGAATCGTCCCCGAGCAGCTGCGCGGCACCCGCACCGGGGTGTTCGCCGGGGTGATGTACGCCGACTACGGCGCCCGGTTGCGCCGCGTGCCCGAGACCGTCGAGGGCCAGATCGGCAACGGCAGCGCCGCGAGCGTCGTCTCCGGGCGCGTCGCCTACACCTTCGGCTTGGAGGGGCCAGCGGTCACGGTCGACACGGCGTGCTCGTCGTCGCTGGTCTCCGTGCACCTGGCCCTGCAGTCGCTGCGCACCGGCGAAAGCGACCTGGCACTGGCCGGCGGGGTCACGGTGTTGTCGACGCCCGGGGTGTTCGTGGAGTTCAGCCGGCAGCGCGGGCTCGCCGCCGACGGGCGCTGCAAGTCCTTCGCCGCAGCGGCCGACGGCACGGGTTTCGCCGAAGGCGCCGGGGTGCTGCTGCTGGAACGGCTCTCCGACGCCCGGCGCAACGGTCACCAGGTGCTCGCGCTCGTCCGGGGTTCGGCGGTCAACCAGGACGGTGCGAGCAACGGCCTCACCGCGCCCAACGGACCTTCGCAGGTGCGTGTCATCCGGCAGGCCCTGGCCAACGCGCAGCTGTCGGCGAGGGACGTCCACGTGGTCGAGGCGCACGGCACCGGGACCACGTTGGGCGATCCCATCGAGGCCCAGGCCGTGCTCGACACCTACGGCCAGGACCGGCCGACCGGCCAACCGGTGCGGCTGGGGTCGGTCAAGTCCAACATCGGGCACACCCAGGCCGCGGCCGGGGTGGCGGGGATCATCAAGATGGTGCAGGCCATGCGGCACGGCGTGCTGCCCGCGAGCCTGCACATCGACCGCCCGTCGCCCCAGGTCGACTGGTCGGAGGGAGCGGTCTCGCTGCTCACCGAAGCCGAACCCTGGCCGCGCACCTCGGGTCCGCGCCGCGCGGCGGTGTCGTCGTTCGGAGTCAGCGGCACCAACGCGCACGTCGTGCTCGAACAGGCCGAAGTCGCCGAGGACGAGCCCGCGCCGCGGCCCCCCGCGGTGGCCGCGGTGCCAGTCGTGCTGTCCGGCCGTGACGACGCTGCCCTCCGCGCACAGGCCGAGCGGCTTCGCGACCACCTAGCCGCCCACCCCGACCTCGACCCGCTCGACGTCGGTCACGGCCTCGCCACCCGGCGCACGGCCTTCGACCACCGGGCCGCGGTCGTCGCCGCGGACACCACGACCCTGGTCGAGCGCTTGGCGGAGCTGGCGCGCGGCGAAGCCGATGCGGACACGTTCCGCGGACTCGCCGGTGCTGGCGGTCGCACCGCCTTCCTGTTCACCGGCCAGGGCAGCCAGCGTCCGGGGATGGGACGCGACCTGCACGAGGTCTTCCCGGTGTTCGCCGAGGCGCTCGACGAGGTGTGCGCGGGGTTCGCGGCGCACCTGGACCGGCCGCTGCGCGAGGTGATGTTCGCCGAACCGGGCAGCGCGGAAGCCGCCGCGCTGGACACCACGGCATTCGCCCAACCGGCGATCTTCGCGCTGGAGACGTCGCTGCACACGTTGCTGACGCAATGGGGTATCGCACCGGACTACCTGGCTGGGCATTCGATCGGGGAGATCACCGCAGCGCACGTTTCGGGCGTGCTGTCCCTCCCCGACGCCTGCGCACTGATCGCGGCGCGCGGTCGCCTGATGCAGGCGTTGCCGTCTGGTGGCGCAATGACCGTGGTGGAAGCCACCGAGGACGAGGTCGCTCCGCTGCTCGAAGAGCACGCCGGTGCCGTGGGCATCGCCGCGCTCAACGGACCGCGCACCACCGTGATCTCCGGCGCGCAGGACGCCGTCGGGTCCATCGCCGGGCGACTCGCCGAGCAGGGGCGCCGGACGACGAAGCTGCGGGTCAGCCACGCCTTCCACTCCCCGCACATGGATCCGGTGCTCGACGAGTTCCGCACCGTTGTCCGCGGGTTGACCTTCGCCGAACCGGCGGTGCCGGTCGTCTCCACCCGGACCGGCCGGCTCAGCACCGACGAGCTGCTCGACGTCGAGCACTGGGTGCGCCACGTCCGCGAACCCGTGCGGTTCCACGACGCCGTCCGCGCGTTGCACGACCTCGGCGTCCGCACCCACCTCGAGATCGGACCGGACGCGCCGCTCAGCGCGATGGTCCCCGGCTGCCTGACCGGCGTCGGCGAACCAGGCCGGGCGATCCCGCTCCTGCGCGGCGACCGCCACGAGCCGGAGGCGCTGGCCGGAGCACTCGCCGCCGCCCACGTGCGCGGTGTGCGGATCGACTGGGAGCAGTTCTTCGGCGACCAGGACCCGCGGTGGGTCGATCTGCCCACGTACGCCTTTCGGCGCAAGCGGTACTGGTTGCAACCCCATCACCCTGGCCTCGTTCGCCGTCGGCATCGTGCTCCTCGCGGTGTTCCTCCTCGACGAGGCCAAGGCGAAGCAGCCGATCATGCCGCTCCGGTTGTTCGCCAGCAGGAACCGGACGGGCTCCTACCGATGGGGATGTTGACGAGCAGCACCCAGCGCCAGGACGCCGAGGCGGTGAGCACGCCGCCGAGTAGGAGGCCCAGCGCCATGCCGGATCCGGTCACGGTCGAGTAGATCCCCAGGGGTTCCGGGAGGGATCAGCACGGGGTTCCACCTTGCTGTGCTTCCCGCACGCGGGTGGTGCCGCAGGATCTTTCTCCCCGCTGGCCAAGGAGTTCACCACGGACGTGGAGGTACATGCGGTCCAGTACCCCGGGCGGATGGAACGGCGCCAGGAACCGCTGTGCACTTCAGTCGAGGAACTCGCGGACCGGATCTTCGCGGCGCTCGGCGAGCTTCCCGACCGTCCGCTCGGTTTCTTCGGCCACAGCATGGGTGCCACCGTCGCCTTCGAGGTGGCCATTCGGTTGGAACGCGAGACCGGAACCGGCCCACTGGCGGTGTTCGTCTCGGGCAGGCGGGCACCGTCGACCGTACGCGTCGAGCAGGTCCACGAGTACGACGACAAGGCTCTGCTCGCAGAGATGCGGTCCCTCGACGGAACCGATTCGCGGGTGCTGGCCGACGAGGAGATCCTGCGGATGGTCCTGCCGACCGTTCGCGCCGACTACCGCGCGATCGAGACCTACCGGTGCGAGCCCGGTGCGCGGCTGGCCTGCCCGGTCGTCGCGCTCGTCGGCGACGCCGATCCGAAGGCCACCGCCGCGGAGGTAGAGCGCTGGGAAGCGCACACAACCGGCCCGTTCGACATGCACGTTCTGCCAGGTGGGCACTTCTTTCTCAACGCGCAGAGGCAGGCGGTCTCCAGGATCGTCGACAACCACCTAAACCTGCTGCGCTGCAGCTGATGCCAACACGAGTCTGCGAGTCACCGTCCTGAGGAGGTTCGTTCATGGCTGAAGAGGTCCGCGCGGAGATCGTCGCGAGCGTCCTGGACCTGGTCGCGGGAGAAGGCGACCAGGTAGCGGAGGGCGACACGATCATGCTGCTGGAGTCGATGAAGATGGAGATCCCGGTCATCAGCGAGTCAGCAGGCCGACTCACCCGGCTCGCGGTCGGGGTCGGCGACGTGGTCCGCGAAGGCACCCTCCTGGCCTTGGTGGAGTAGCACCGAAAGAGTACTGAGGAGTATCCGTGTCCACTGTTCTCATCATCACCGGTAGCCCGTCGCTCACGTCGAAGACCGAGCTCGTGGGCAAGCACATCGCGCAGCGCCTGAGCGCATCGGACTGCGATGCTGAGCACCTGCGTCTCCGAACACTGCCTGCCGCACCTCTGCTCGGTGCGGATACCAGCAACGCCGAGATCGCCGATGCGGTGAACCGAGTCGCCAAGGCCGACGGAATAGTGCTTGCAACCCCCACCTTCAAGGCGGCGTACTCCGGCCTGCTCAAGACCTTCCTGGACCTGCTGCCGCAGTATGCCTTCGCCGGCAAGGTGGTGCTTCCGCTCGCCACCGGGGGCAGCCTCGCACACGTGCTGGCCCTCGACTACGGATTGCGTCCGGTAGTGCACTCGATGGGAGCCCGCCAAGTGGTGCAGAGCTTCTTCCTCCTCTCGTCGCACCTGTTCGTCGAGGAGGATCGCCTGAGCATCGACCCGGCCAGCGAAGGCCCGCTGGAAGGTGTGCTGGCACAGTTCCAGGACGCCCTCGACTGCACCCCGAGAAGAACGGCGTTTCTCACGACCGCGGACGCCGAGGTCTGACGCGCCCGCCGCCGAACTAGGCACCCTCGGCTACTGCACGCTCACCGACCGCTGCAAACGATCCAGCACGCGGCCATGCGGCTTCCTCGCCCTCATCGCCGCGTGCACCTGTTACAAGCACATTCCCGCATGAGCACCATCTACGCGCGTATGCAGTTACCACTGAAGGCCGATGGACCTGGTTCTGGTCCATGAGCTGACACACAGGAACTCCGCCGCTTGCGAATGACGCTCAAATGCTTGGAGAACCAGAGTGCTGCTTCGCAGAAGCCGGGCCAGAGCGATGACGAGATGCCTTCGGACCTTGACCATGATCGGCGAGAACGCAGACGCTCCCTCGTTAGGTCGAACACGTCGCAGGCACGCTCGCTCCCCGCGAGAGCCGTGCCTCCCGTCCGTGCTCGATGCCCAGATCGTCGACGCCTGGTCAAGGAGTCCAGGACGACGCCAAGATCCAGCCGACCGGGAAGGACATGAGGCGACCCGAGCCACTCAGCGTGAATTCAAGTTGTCCACGAACGGCGCGCTCGAGTCAGCCAGCCTGACCGCGATCAAAAAAGAGGGCCTCCGCAGGCTCTGACCTGCGAAGACCCTCTACACCGTCGGGATGGCGGGATTCGAACCCACGACCCCTTGACCCCCAGTCAAGTGCGCTACCAAGCTGCGCTACATCCCGACTCACCTCTTGGGGTGTGCCGATAGCTTACCGCACCTCTGAACGGGCGATCATCTACCCCCCTGTTTTGGTGTTTTCGCAGGTCCAGGCGTCGATGGCGGCTGTCAGGGCGTGGGTCCAGGTGGTCAGGACCCGCTCGCCCTCCTCTGTTGTTGCTCCGCGGGGGTCGCCGAGGACTCCGGTGGGGGTCACCGCCGCCAGACCTTGCGTCCGGAGGGTTGGCAGGAGGTCCGGCAGCGGGGTTGTGGTGCCCCGTTCGGCCCGGTCGAGGCGGACCGCGGTGGGGCGCAGGGCGAGCATCACCGATGTTTCGGTGCGACCTGCGTGGGTGTCGTCGGGGCTGGCGGACGGGGACCAGGACAAGACTCGGCGGCCCTCGGCCCGAAGGGTTCGGAGGGCTCGGTGCACGGGCTCGGCGTTGCCTCCGTGGGTCGAGACCAGGACCACTCCCGCGTAGGCGTCCGCTGAGCGGACCAGTTCCACGAGGAGCAGCTCCACCGCTCGCTGGCCGATCGACAGGGTTCCGGGGAAGCCCGCGTGCTCGCCGCTGGAGCCGTAGGCGACCGGCGGGGCCACCAGGACCGGCCGGTGCTGGGCCAGGCGTTCGCACAGGGCCACCGCGATCTCGGTGTCCACCGTGAAGGGCAGGTGGGGGCCGTGCTGCTCGGTCGCTCCCACCGGCACTGCCAGCAGGGTCGGTTCGGTCAGGTCCGGCCAGGTCAGGTCCGCGAGGTTCGTCATGGCCGCTCCCCCGTCGTCGGGACGCTGCTGCGGCCGCCGACGTCGGTCAGGACCGGCAGCAGTGGGGCGGCCGTGCGCGCTCGGAGTGCTCCACGGAGCACTCCGCAGCCGTAGGCCGCGTCGTCGGCGAGACGGGCCAGGGTCCAGCGCGCCGGGTCCAGCGGAGGGCGTTCGCGGGCCCAGTCCAGCACGTGCCTCAGCGCCACCGCGGCCAGGACCCGGCGACCGGTACGGCTCGCGGACAGCAGGGGGACCGCGAGCGGGGCCCAGGGCCTGCCGATGGCGTCGGCCAGGTAGCGGCCAGCGCCGAGGGTGCCCAGCGCCGTCAGGCGCAGCGACTCCACTACGGGGACCCCGGTCCTGCCGAGCTTGCGGGCCAGGAGCGCTGCCGCTACGCCGGTGACGGCGAGGGCCGGGCCGGGGCGGCGGGTGCTGGCCAGCGCCCAGGTGGCCGCGCTCCACAGCGAGGTCCGGAGCGGGGCCACCGCCGTGCCGTGGCGGGTGGCGAGCGGTCCGGCCGATGTTCCGTAGGCGAACCGCTGGCGGAGCAGGGCGGGCCAGGTTCGGCGCGGCTGGTGGTGCGCGGTGGCTGCGGGTTCGTAGCGGACCTGGTGGTGCCTGGCCAGGCGCCAGACCAGGTCGACGTCCTCGCCGTAGCGGAGGTCCTCGTCGAAGCCTCCCACCTCGCGCAACACCTCCGTCCGGACGACCAGGGCTGCGGTGGGCACGTAGCTGATCCGGCTGCCCGGTTGCACCACACCAGGTTGCTCGCCGAGGTCCAGCGGGGATCGTGCGCTCTCGTAGCGGGCCAGCGCGGAGTCGCCGGGGGTGCTCCTGACGCGGGGCGCCACCGCTGCCACGTCGGGGTCCTCGAAGTGGCGGAGCAGCGGTTCGAGCCAGCCGGGTTCGGGGTGGACGTCGGCGTCCAGGAACGCCACCAGCGGGGTGGTGACCAGTTCCAGGCCCGCGTTGCGGGCTGCGGCCGGACCGCGGGGGACCTCGTGCCGGACCGCCGCTCCCGGTACTGGGGTCCGGGATCCGTCGTCGACCACGATCGCCGACTGCGGCGCGCGGGGGTGGGCGTCGCGCACCGGGAGCACCACCGTCACGTCCTCAGGGAGGAACTGCGACTGCTCGTGGTGCGGGTGCACCATGCCGGTCCGGATCAAGCGCTGCGCGAGGGCTGCCCCGGTGGTCACCGGTTCGCCGTCCAGCCAGGCATCGACCAGGTGCGCTCCTGCTGCGCTCAGCCGGAGGACGCGGAACGGTGTGCCGCCCGCGAGGGTCCGGCCGTCGGCGAAGCGGCGCAGGCCCGGGTCGGGCACCAGCCGGAGGGTCATGCGGTGAACCCCCCGTCGGCGTGCACCACGGTGCCGGTGATAGCAGCGGACTGCTCGCCGCACAGCCAGCACACCGCCGCCGCGACCTCCTCGGGCTCCAGGAGTCGGTCGACGAGCTGGTGTTGACTGAACTCCTCGACGTCGTCCAGGTCGTAGTAGGCCGCGGTGGCGGTGAGCATGTCGGTGCGGGTCGATCCGGGTGAGACGGCGGTGGCAGTGATGCCGGTGCCGCGCAGGTCGGTCGCCAGGCCTCGGATCAGGCCGACGACCGCGTGCTTGGCGGCGTTGTACCCGGCGAGGTGGTACAGCCCGCGGTGCGCCGCCGACGAGGCCAGCGCGACGAAACGGCCGGAACGGGGTTGCGGCCGTTGCAGCATCTTTGGCACGGTGGCACGGGCCAGGTTCGCCACGCCGCGCACCCCGACGTCGAACAGCGCGTTCCACTGCTCGTCGGTGGTCTCCCACAGGGGTTGGCCGCCAGCCATCACCGCAGCCGCCGCTACTGCCGCGTCGACTCCCCCGAACTCCGCTTCGGCAACCTCGACGGCATCCCGGACGGCAGCTTCGTCACGGACGTCGGCCACGACCGCACGCACCGATCCCGGCCACTGCTCGGCCAGATCTCGCAGCTGTTGACGGGTGCCAAGCGGGTAGGAGGCGCCGGGGACGTCCGCGCACACGTCGACTGCGACCACGCGCCAGCCCTCGGCCGCCAGCTGCCGGACCACGGCCGCACCGATTCCACGCGCCGCACCGGTGACGACCGCGACTCTGCTCATGACCTGCCCTTTCTCGCAGTGGCGGGTGCGTCTCGCGGTTCCTCGCGGCTGTCGCCCTGGGGTGCGGTGTCGAGGTAGCCGTGGCGTTGCATGTACCCGAGGAGCGCGTCAGCTGCCTCTGGCGCCGTGAGCGGGCCGACGATCGTCGGCGGGGTGCGTTCGACGAGTGCGCCAGTCAGCTCCAGGATCCGGCAGTGCGCGGTCGGCGCGGCTGGGGGTGGGAGCTCGCGCGGGCGCGGGCGGCGTGGGCGGGCAGCGACCACTGGGCCCGGCCGAGTTTCGAACGGCACCGAGCGGATCTGTTCGCGTTGAGCGGCCAGCACGGCTGGCAGGCTCGCTCGGCGCAGGCGGGCCCCGCCCTCGACGGAGACCACTGCGGGGGCGGGCAGGCGGAGCACTTCGCGTCTGCCGCCGTCCAAGCGCCGGTGGGCCAGGATCGTGCCTCGATCGGTTTCGAGCTTGACCACCCCGAGCGCCTGCGCTGCGCCGAGGCGGGCTGCCAAGAACGCCGGTGCAGCGCCGGTTGCGCCGTCGGACGACCGGTCACCGCACAGCACCAGGTCGGGGGTTGTGGTTAGCGCCGTGGCAATCGCCCGAGCGGTTTCAGCACCGTTGGACGCCAACCAGCGGGCGTCGGGTGGAGTGTCGCGCTCTACTCGAATCGCCTCGTGCGCTCCTGCCGCCAAAGCCGTTCTCAGCACCTCGTCCGCTTCGGGCGGTCCCACCGTCACCGCGAGCACACGACCGTCCAACTCCTCGGCGAGCCTGAGAGCGTGCTCCAGCGCTGTTAGTTCAGCGGCGTTGGCTCCCCGGTGATCGGCATCGATGGCTCCGGACAGCGGGTCCACCTCGATCCGCTGCCAGGACCAGCTCAGCGCTGCGACGATCTGCATGTCAGCCCTTCCGGAACACGACGCCGTGCCCGCCGTCGGGGTAGGTCCAGGTGATGGCGCCCGCCGAGTTGCAGAGCTGGTAGCAGGTGCCGCACTCGAAGCACTGCTCGTAGTTGAACAGGATTCCGCCATCGTCGGTCGGCACGAACAGCTTCGCCGGGCACGCCGGGACGCACGCCTTGGTGGTGCAGGAGCGGCAGACCTCGGTGTCGACCGTGATGTGCGGGCGGTCACCGACGTCGAACTCGACGGTGGACATCCGGTCCGCGAAGGACATCTCGTGGTGCATGGTCGCTCCTCAACCGAAGGTCCGGAATCCCGCCCAGGCGTCCGCGGCGAGTTCGCGCAGGCGGATGCCGTGCCGGGCGGCGGTGCGGCGGAACAGCTTGCGCAATCCCGGTTTCGGTTCCGGGTTGCGGACGGTGAAGACCTCCTGGGCCAGGTCGCAGAGCAGTTTCGGGTACTGCCGCTGGACCCGCTCGGAGAGCACCAGGTGGGGCGCGCGCTGCAGGTTCTGGTGGTCGGTCAGCACGAAGTTGTCCTCGAGCCGCCTGCGGTAACCGCTCAGGTCGCGGCTCCCGGTGGCGATGGCTTCGGCGGCCGCGCGTCCCGCGGCCAGCCCGGATCCGATGGCGAAGTTGACGCCCTCCAGCCAGATCCCGGCGGCCAGGCACATCGCGGCCGCATCACCGGCGATCAGCATGCCGTCGGTACTCAGCGGCGGCATGCTGCGGTAACCACCTTCGGGGATCAGGTGCGCGGAGTACTCCTTGAGCTCCGCACCGCGCAGGTAGGGGGCGACGCCTGGGTGGGCTTTGAAGTCGGCGAGCACGTCCTCGGGACGGCGGCCCGATTCGGCCAACCCGGGCAGCGACAGGACCACGCCAACGCTGACCGCGTCCCGGTTGGTGTAGAGGAAACCGCCGCCGGGGATGTCGCCGGTGCAGCCGAGGACTTCGAAGTCCGCGCCTTCGTCGCCGCGCAGCCCGAACCGCTCCTCGATGGTTCGGCGCGGCAGCGCGAGGGTCTCCTTGACGCCGAGGGTGTGGTGCGCGGGGTCGGTCGTGGGCAGCAGCCCGGCTTGCTTGGCGAGGAACGAGTTGACGCCGTCGCAGGCGATGACCACGTCGGCGCGGAGGTCACCGTCCGGGCGGTCGGTGCGGACCCCGACCACCCGCCCACCTTCGCGCAGCAACCCCGTGGCCACCGTCGAGGTCACCAGCTGGGCTCCCGCCGCCACCGCCCTGCCCGCCAGCCAGGAGTCGAAGTCGGCGCGGTAGGTCGTCATGCCGTTGTGGGGCGCGCTCGCCCAGTCCTGGGTGCGGAAGTCGATGGTCAGCGCCTGGGTGCCGGTCAGGACCATGGTGCTGCGGCGGGTCACCCAGCGCTGCACCGGCACCTCCTCCCACCAGTTCGGCAGGACCTCGTCGAGGACCCGGCCGTAGACGACCCCGCCGTAGACGTTCTTGGCGCCCGGGAAGGGACCGCGTTCCAGCAGGACGACGCTGCGCCCCGCGCGGGCCAGCTCCAGCGCGGCCGCCGAGCCCGCGGGCCCGGCGCCGACCACCACCGCGTCCACCCGCTCAGCGCTCATCGGTGGCTCCGTTCAGTCGGCGGGCGAGTTCGTGCAGGACCGCGGGGGCGTCGGCGACGATGCCGAGGTCGGCCATCGCCGTCATCGGGCAGGACGGATCGGTGTTCACGCTGATCACGTGCTCGGGGCGGCCGAGCCCGCCGACGTGCTGGGACGCGCCGGAGACGCCGAGGGCGACGTAGAGGTCCGGGTTGACGACCACCCCGGTGGTGCCGATCTGGCGGTCGTGGTCGGCCCACCCCGCGTCGGTGATGACCCGGGTCGCCCCTGTCGAGGCGCCGAGTGCGGTGGCGACCTCGGTGAGCGTGCGCATCACAGCGCGACCGTCCTCGCCTGGCCGGACCAAGCCGGCGCCCGCACCGAGGATCCGCTCAGCTTCGGTGAGCTCGACGGTTTCCGGGTCGGGCTCCAGGACCTGGACCGCCTCGGCGTCGAGGACGTCATCGGGCAGCGTTGCGACCAGCTCGACTGGTTCCGGGCACGGCAGCGGTTCGGGCACTCCTCGCGCCCCCGGTTGGAGCGTGACCACGGCAGGACCGTCGAGTTCGACCTCCACCGCCAGCCGATCATCCACCCTGGACAGTTCGACGTGCGTCGAGGTGCACCGGGTGGCCCCGGCGAGGAGCCGCCGGTCGGCGTGGAAGGCGATCCTGGCGGCGAGATCACGACCGTCCGGGGACGCCGGGAGCAGCACCACCGGGACGTCGTGCAGCACCGGGGCGAGTGCCACGGCCAGTGCGCCTGGCGCGACCCGTGGCACCTCGCAGGTCCAAGCCTTCCGCGCGGCGAACAGCTCCCGGGCGGCAGCGCGGGTGCCCGTCCCGACCAGCAGGACCGCTCCGCCGCATTCAGCGGTGGCTTCGTCGGCACCAAGGGGGAGCGCCGCGTCGCGGACGACCACGACGGCCAGCAGGTCGGGCAGCTCGGTCACAAGCCCACCGCCACTCGGTGTCCTTCGACCACTGCGGCGTGGGCGCGACGCGGGGCGATGCAGTCGCCCACGCGGTGCAGCGCGAATGGCGAGCTCTTCAGCTCGTGCCAAAGCCCGTCCTCGGGCGCCTGGTGGACTGCGCAGACGACCCAGTCGAAACGTGCCTCGGTCGTGCCCCCGGTGGTGTGCTTGAGGATCTGCAGGACCACCCCACCGGGTTCAGCGGTCGCGGACATCACGACCTCGTCCGTGCGCTGCTCGATGCCCTTCGCATGCGCCCGGATGTTGAACGTCTCCAGGTCCAGGGTCACGCCCAGGTCCTGGCCGACCACCATCCCCGGGGTCGTGATCTGCACCCGGCACCCGCGGTCGGCCAGCAGCTCGGCGACCGACGCCGCCTGGTGGAAGCCGAGCTCGTCGACCACGAGCACCTCGCCCTCCGGCGCGACCCGGCCCTCCAGCACGTCGCGGACATCGACAACCCGCTCGGCCTCCCCCGCCCAGTGGACCGGCTGTGGACGGGCGCCCGTGGCCAGCACCACCGCATCGGGGTGCTCGGCGCGCAGCATCTCCGCCGTGGCCGCCACACCGGTCTTGATGTCCACGCCGAAGCGCTCGCACTCCGCGCGGAGGTTGCGGACCACGTCGAGGAACTCGGCACGGCTGGGCACGGTGGCGGCGACCGCGACCTGGCCGCCGGTGGTCGGTTCCCGTTCGAACAGGGTGACGTGGTGGCCGCGTTCCGCCCCGGTCGCGGCGGCCTGCAGGCCCGCTGGCCCGCCGCCGACAACCAGCACCCGCTTGCGCGCCCGCGGCATTGGCAGCGGGGTGGCCTCCCGTCCGGTGCGCGGGTTCTCGATGCAGCCCAGCCAGCGGTTCAGGCCCATCCGGCCGACGCACTCCTGGTTGCAGGACAGGCAGGTCCGGATGTCGCCGCGGTGCCCGGAGCGGGCCTTGGCCGCGAAGTCCGGGTCCGCGATCTGGCCCCGCACCACGCCCACCAGGTCGCAGTGCCCCTCCTCCAGTGCGCGCTCGGCCTGCAGCGGGTCCTTGATCCGGCCGACGCCGACCACCGGCAGGTCCACCGCGCGGCGGATCGCGTTGGAGATGAACAGCGCGTACCCGGGCGGGATGGTCATCGACGCCTCGATCATGTAGAGCGTGGAGGTGGCCACGCCGATCGAGGTGTTGATGTAGTCGACCTTCCCGGTTGCCTCGACCATCCGCGCGACCTCGACTGCCTCGTCGATGGTGGTGCCGCCCTCGATCAGCTCGTCCCCGCACAGCCGTACCCCGAGCGCCCGGCCCGGTCCGATGGCCTCCCGGACCACGTCGATGATCTCCAGCAGGACCCGGGCGCGGTTGGCCAGCGGCCCGCCGTAGGCGTCGGTGCGCGCGTTCGTCGCCGGGGACAGGAAGCCGCGCACGATCGAGGAGTGCGAGCACTGCAGCTCGACGCCGTCGAAACCGCCTTCCGCGCAGTGCCCGGCCACGGTGCCGTACCCGGCCACGACCTCGGCGATCTCGTGCGCGTCGATCGCCTTGGGCACCTCGCGGAACATCGGGTCGGGCACCGCGGACGGGGCCCACACCGGCAGCCTCGAGTACATCGAGGACGCTTGGCCACCGTTGTGGTTGAGCTGCGCGAGGATCGGCACGTCGTGGGCGTGGACCGCCTCGGTGATCCGCCGGTACCCGGGCACCACCTCGGGTCGGAAGCCGTGGATCAGCTTCTCGTAGGGCCAGTCGGTCGGGTGGGTGGAGTGCTCCTCGGTGATGATCAGCCCGGCGCCGCCCGCCGCGCGTGCCGCGTAGTAGGCGGCGTGCTGGTCGGTTGGCACCCCGTCCTGGGCGTAGTTCGTCAGGTGCGCGGAGAACACGATCCGGTTCCGGACGGTGAGCGGGCCGATCCGCAGCGGGGAGAACAGGTACCGGTGTCCGCTCATCGCACGCCCTCGAGCGCGGTGATCCGGTGGGCGGCGCGGCGGCCTTCGAGGATCGCCTCGTGGACAGTGCGGGGTGCCACGCAATCCCCGGCGCGCGGTGTCCCGGCCAGTTCCGGGTTCGGCAGGCGGTGTCCGCAGTGGATGACCGCAGCGCAAGGCAGGTCGCGGCGCTGGGCGGTGAAGACGTCCTCCAGCACCACGTGGTCGGGGTGGACCGCACGCAGCAGGGCACGCTTCTCCAAGCGGACCCCGGCGCGCTGCAGGCGCCCGTTGGCGTCGGCCAGGTCGCCGGTCAGGGCGAGCTGGGTGCCCACGATCTGGTCCTGGGTGACGATGGCGGTGTCCCGTCCCCGATCGGCGAGCAGCTCGGCGACCCCGACGCCCACCGCGTCGCCGACCGGGTCGAACACCATGACCGGTCCCTCCGGCAGCACGGCGCCCGCCAACAGGTCGGTGACGTCGAGGATGGTGCCGCCGAAGTCCTCGTAGGCGCGCGGCCCCGGCAGCGAGCCGGTTGCGACCACCGCGTCCCGGCCGATCAGGTCGGCGTCCGTGGCCTCGGTGTCGAGGGTGATGCGCACCCCGAGCCGACGGACCTCCGCCTCCAGCCAATCCGCGAGCCGCCGCAGCCGAGCACGACCGCCCACCTCCGCTGCCAGCAGCAACGTCCCGCCGAGCCGGTCAGCGCGCTCGACGATCTCCACTTCGTGCCCGTCCCGGGCCAGCACCCGCGCGGCTTCCATCCCGGCCGGGCCGCCGCCGACGACCAGCACGGTCCGCGGAGCCGTGGGCGAACCGACTTCCTCGGTCGCCTCGTGACCGCTGAACGGTTCGCCGATGCACGAGACGATCGGGTTGCGGTTGTCCCGCACCCGGCACTTCTGGTTGCACAGCACGCACGGCCTGACCTGCCCCGGATGCCCGGAGCGCACCAGTTCGACCAACCGCGGCTCGGCGATCTGCGCCCGCGTCATCTCGACGAGGTCCGCGACGCCGTCCTCCAACGCCCGCTGCGCCTGGTCCGGGTCCACAACACTGCCCTGCAGGACCACCCGCGGCGCGTGCTCGCCAGCGCGCACGGCTTCGCGGACCTGGCGGCAGAGGTCGATGTTGAAGCCGGGCTCGGTGTGCAGGTCCGGGCGCGTCGCCGAGGTCGCCATCGCGGAGCCACGCACCACCACGAGGTGGTCGATCCGCTTCGACACCGCCCGAGCGATCTCGGCGGCCTGCTCCGGGGTGATGCCCGCCCACGGGGCGAGTTCGTCGCAGGACAACCGCAAGCCCACGACACCATCCCCAACCGCGTCGCGGACGGCGGAGAGCACCTGGTGCAACAACTGCACCCGGTCTTCGCCGTAGTGGTCCGACCGCTGGTTGGTGAGCCCGGAGAGGAACTGCCTGAGCAGCGAGAACTGGCCGGCTTCCAGTTCCACTCCGTGCATCCCGGCGCGCACGGCCGACCGCGCCGCCGCAGCGAAACCGGCCACCAGCTCGTCTATCTGCTCCTGCTCGACCTCCATCGGCAGTTCGCGGCTGACCACGTCCGGCACCCGCGACGGCGCCCACAACGCCTGCTGGGAGAACGCCGAGGAACCCTGCGACCCGGCGTGACCAAGCCCGGCGAGGACGACCGTGCCGTGCGGGCGGCAGGCCTCCGCGACAGCCGACCACCCCGGAACGCACTCAGCAGCCAGCGGAGCGCGTTCGTAGGGCCAGTCCGAGGCGTGCACGCTGGCGGTCTCGGTGACGATCACACCGGCACCACCGGCCGCGCGGGCCCGGTAGTAGGCGACGTGGCGGTCCGAGATGGCCCGCCCACGGCCCAAGTTCGTCTCGTGCGGCCCGAACACCACCCTGGACGGTGCATCGGCGGGCCCGAGCCGCACGCTGTCCACGAGGTTCATCCACCGGCCACCAGCGGGCTGGAGTCGCACGGCTTGGCCGGTACGGTGGGCAGCCCCAAGCCCACCTTGCGCCGGGACGACCGGGAGTGGTCCTGCGACGCCTTCGGCAGCCCCGCCCTGTCCACAACGGACAGCGCCGTCCCGCCGTGCCCCTTGACGCATTCCGGATCGGGGCCATCCAGTGGGAGACCGGTGAAGAACTTCGCCGCCATGCACCCGCCCTGGCAGGCGTCGAACGCCGAGCACGATTGGCAGGCACCGGCCGACTGCGGCTGGCGCAGCTCGGTGAACAGCTCCGACTCGCGCCACACCCGCGCGAACCCGCCCTCGTCGCGGACGTTGCCCGCCCTGAAGACGTCGTGGATCGCGAACGGGCAGGCGTAGACGTCACCCACCGGGTCGATCAGGCATACCACCCGACCCGCGCCGCACAGGTTCAGCCCCGGCAACGGCGTGGACCCCAGCGCGTTGAGGTGGAAGAACGAATCACCGGTGAGCACCCGGTCGCCGTGCTCGACCAACCAGGCGTAGATCTCGTGCTGTTGCGCGTCGGTCGGGTGCAGTTCGTCCCACACGTCCGCGCCGCGCCCCGACGGCCGCAACCGGGTGATCCGCAGCTGTGCGCCGAACCGGTCCGCGATGGCCCGGAAGTCGTCGAGCTGCGCGACGTTCTGCCTGGTCATCACGACCGAGATCTTGAAGTCCCGCATGCCTGCGTCGGACAGGTTCCGCAACGCCCGCACCGCCATGTCGAACGAGCCGGGCCCGCGGACCGCGTCGTTGACCTCGCGCGTGGCGCCGTCCAGCGAGATCTGCACGTCCACGTAGTCGGTGGCGGCCAGCTGCTCGGCCCGCTCGCGGTCGATCCGCAGGCCGTTGGTGGAGAACTTCACCCCCACCTGGTGCTCGACGGCGTAGTCCAGCAGCTCCCAGAAGTCCGGTCGCACCGTCGGCTCGCCGCCGCCGACGTTGACGTAGAACACCTGCATCCGCTGCAGCTCGTCGACCACCGCCTTCATCTCGGCGGTGCTCAACTCCCGCGGATCACGCCTGCCGGAGGACGACAGGCAGTGCTCGCAGGCCAGGTTGCAGGCGTAGGTCCACTCCCACGTCAGGCAGATCGGGGCGTCCAATCCGCCCTTGAACTGCTCGACCAGGGAAGGCACCGGTTCCACCGCAGTCACGTTGTCTCCACTCCCGTCAACGGGGCCGGATCATGTCCGAGGCGGCCAGCGAGGCCAGTGCCCGCCGGAACTGCGGCCGCCGCTCCTGCGGCACGGCCAGCAACGCGTCCTCGACGCTGGCGTGCTCGCCCAACCCGCGCACCAGCTCGACCAGTTCAGGAACCTTCAAGAACGACAACTTCCGGTTGCCGAAGTGGTACGCGAGCGCCCCGAACGGTTCGGGGCGCAACGCGACCTGCGGATTCAACCGGTAGCCCAGGCCCGTGTCGAACTCCGCCGCGGTAGTCATCAGTAGACCCCGCACATCCCGTCGATCGAGACCTCCTCCACGAGCAGCTCCTCCTCGACGACCGGCTCGGTGGTTCCCGCTTCGACCTGCTCCTCAGCCATGGGATGCTCCTGTCGACGTTGAACGATCCACCGCCGTCACCGTATTTGCACCCGGTGCACTTTGGAAGGGCCAGGGCAGGAACTCTTGGAGCGCAACACTGTTGGAGCAACCGCGCGACCCGGTGGACGACGGCGCGTGACCAGTGCCGCCGAGCTGGAGCAGGTGGCCTTCGACCTGTTCGACGAGCAGGGGTTCGACAGCACCACCGTCAGCGACATCGCGCGCGCCGCAGGCATCGCGCGCCGGACGTTCTTCCACTACTTCCCGTCGAAGAACGACATCCCGTGGGGCGATTTCGACGCCGAACTGGCCCGGTTGCGCGCCGACCTGCGCGCCTCCCCCGCCGGGACCCCGCTGATGGACTGCATTCGGCACTGCCTGGTCGAGTTCAACCGGGTGCCGCGGGACCAGCTCCCGGCGCACCGGCGCCGGATGCGGCTGATCCTCGGCATCCCCACGCTGCAAGCCCACTCGACCCTGCGCTTCCAGGCCTGGCGGCAGGTCATCGCCGAGTTCGCCGGGGAGCGCACCGGGCACCCGGCCGACGACCTCGCACCGCAGACGATCGCGCACGCGACGCTGGGGGTCGCGCTCGCCGCCTACGAGCGGTGGCTCGACGAACCCGGCACCGAGCTCACCGACCTGCTGGACGCGGCCATGCGCGAACTCGCCGCCGCATTCGCCGACTCGCCGCGCCTCGGGGCCGAGGACTAGCCCCGGAGCGGGTCGAGACGCCGGGAGGCCGGGATGACCACCGGGCAGAACGAGTTCACGCCGCGGATCGGCAAGGTCGCCCGCTGCCAGCTGGCCGCCCACGGGTACACCCGGTACGCCCAGCTCGCGGAGGTCACCCCGGCCGAGCTGCTGGAGATCCACGGCGTGGGCCCTGGAGCGATCCGGGGCCTCGGGGAAGACCTGGCCGCCATAGGGATGTCCTTCGCCGACTCGTGAGCCGTGGCCGCCGGTCGGGCCGAGCACCGCGAAGCGGTACCCGGCCCAGGCCGATCAGTAGTCGGCGTCGTCGTAGACCACCACGCCGCGCAGGTTCTTCCCGTCGCGCATGTCCTGGTACCCGGTGTTGATGTCCTCCAGCCGGTAGGTGGTGGTGACCAGCTCGTCCAGCTTCAGCGTGCCGTGCCGGTAGAGCTCCAGCAGCCGCGGGATCTGGGTGCGCGGGCTGACCCCGCCGAAGATCGCGCCCTGCACCCGCTTCTGCAGCAGGGTCAGTTCGAAGAGGTTGAGCTTGGCGTCGACCTGCGCGTAGTGCCCCATGCCGGTGACCACCACCTGGCCGCCCTTGGCGGTCATCGACACCGCTGGCTGCAGGTGCTCCCCGGTCGTGTCACCGATGGCCAGGACCACCGTGTTGGCGTTCTGCCCCCAGGTGAGTTCCGAGACCACCCCGGCGGCCTCCTCCATCGAGGCGAAGGCGTGCGTGGCGCCCAACTCCAGGGCCTTCTCGCGCTTGTACTCGACCGGGTCAACCGCCACCACGTACCGCGCACCCGCCGCCGCGGCGCCCTGCACCGAGTTGATCCCGACGCCGCCGACGCCCACCACGACCACGGTGTCACCGGCACGCGTGCCGCCGATCTCGGTCGCCGAGCCCCAGCCGGTGGACACCCCGCAGCCCAGCAGCGCGGCCTTGTCCAGCGGGATGTCGTCCTCGATCTTGATCACCGACGCCTGGTTGACCGTCACGTACGGCGCGAAGGTCCCCAGCAGGCACATCGGCACGACGGGGTTGCCCCGGTGCGTCGTCCGGTAGGTGCCGTCGGAGATCGCCTGCCCGGTCAGCAGCCCGGCACCCGCGTCGCAGAGGTTCTGCATGCCCCGCGCGCACGGGCGGCAGGTGCCGCAGCCGGGGATGAACGCCAGCACGACGTGGTCGCCCTCCTTGAAGCCCGACACCTCGGGGCCGACCTTCGTGACCACCCCGGCACCCTCGTGGCCTCCCACGACGGGGTAGAACGCCACGGGGCTGGCACCGGTGCGCAGGTGCTCGTCGGAGTGGCACAGCCCCGATGCCGCCAGCCGCACCTGCACCTCTCCGGCAACGGGATCTCCCAGCTCGATCTCATCGACTTCCCAGTCCTTGCCCGGACCGTGCAGCAGTGCGGCCTTGGTCTTCATATCCACTCCTCATCGAAATGGGCGCCGAAGCATGGCTTCCCGAGCATGGGAAGTCGGGTGATCGCAGTCAAGGGCCTACCCCAGCGAATCTCGCGCCTCCGCGCCAGGACGTCGACACTCCCCCGACGACCGGACGGACGCTTTCCCCGATGTGGTGCGGAAAACGAGCTCCGATGAGGGTGTATCTCCAGGTCGCGCCGCGTCCGACGGCACGCTTCGCTGCGACGAGGGCTCGCCCATGCAGCCGAACACGGAACCACGTGACCGCGCGAGTTCATCGCCCCGTCAAAGTGATTCAGCTGCCCATCAGGTTCCGCTCGACGAAACCCACCCTACACAACGGAAAAGTGAACTTCCCTCAAAGTTGATCACCTCATCGGGCGACCGATAATCGCTCGAAACCGCGTTCGAATCGTGGAACACTGGGATCACGCAAGGCGCTCAGTTCGAGGTCACGACAGTCGACAGTATATTTCGAAACTGGTTGCCGCCCAATGCGAACCAACCCGCCTGACTTGCGTCCACAATGGACTTCCCGAATGTGGTCGCGCGAATCACCGCGAAGGACGAGGAGGAGACCCTGCCATGTTGTCGAAGTACCGCTGGAACAAGGTCATCAGCGCGATCGCGGTCGGGCCCTGCCCCGCCAACAGCTCATGCGGTTGTGAAGGTGCGGACGATCAGCACCGGACATGGCGAGTGGTGCAGCAGCTTGTGGCTCGTGGAGCCCAGGTGCGCCCCCGCCACCCCGCCTCGACCGCGTGCCCCCACCACGACCAGCTGCGCCTCCCGCGCTCGCGAGAGCAGCTCGGCGGTCGCTGCGCCGCGCCCGATGAACCTGTGCACCTCGACGTCGGGGTACCTCTCGCCCCAACCGGCGAGGGCCTCCGAGACGAACCGCGCCTCGTCCTCCTCGACCGCGTCGGCGGGCAGCCGCCCGCGCAACCACTTCAGGTCGATGCCGACCACTTCCCAGGTGTGCACCACGTGCAGCGGAACGCCCCAGCCCGAGGCGGCGGCGAAGGCGTGCTCAAGCACGGGTTGGGCGGACCTGTCGTCGTCGACGCCGGCGACGACCGGGCCGGTGACGGGGAAGGTGAGCGGATCACCGGTGTCCGGCACGACGGCGACCGAGCACCGCGCGTGCGCGGCGACCTTCACCGCCACCGCTCCGGCGAGCAGCCCGGTGAACCCGCCGAACCCGCGGTCGCCCACGACGACCAGACCGGCCGTGTCGGACTCTGCGATCAGCACCCGCTCCGGCGAGCCCGAGCAGGCTGCCGTGGTCACCACAGCCTCCGGAGCCTGCTCGCGCGCCGCGGCCGCCGCGACGTCCAGCCAGTGCGCGACCTGCTCGCGCACCTGGTCGCGGTGCTCCTTCGGCCAGTGCAGGCCGGGGAGCTCCGGCAGCAAGGGCGCGGTGGTGGGATCGGCGTAGACGATCCGCAGCACGACCCCGCGCCGAGCGGCCTCGCGCGCCGCCCAGCACGCGGCGTTGCGCGCCACGGCGGAGCCATCCACCCCGACCACCACGTGCCCGAACTCGCTCATCCCGGCCCTCCCAGCGCCGTGCAGGACGACACTCCCAGGGTGGGCGAATCCGCCGGACCGTGCTCGTCGAGACGGCCGCTACCGGGTCGGCATGCGACCGGGGACCAGCAGCTCGGTGTTGCGGTCACCGAGTTCGCCGAGCTGGGCCAGATCGGTGTGCGGGTCGTTGAAGGACAGCTCCCGGTACAGGGCGCCGAGCGCGGCTGGGGACCGGTCGTCGTAGTCGGCCTGGTAAGGGCTGTCGGCTTCGATCAGCGTGGTGAACAGCGACAGCGTGCCGTCCTCGTTGTCCACCAGTTCGATGACCCGGGCCAGCTGCGGGAAGTCGACGTGGGAGGCGGTGTTGATCTCCCAGAAGCCGCAGGCCGGGTCGTCGGCGTGGTGCGGGGTGATCGTGTTGCGGTGCGTGTGCCCGTTGATCCAGGCCAGCACGTTCGGGAAGCGCTTGAGCAGCCGCAGCACCGCGGCCCCGCTCCTGCGGATCTCGCCGGGTCGGCGGAAGTCGGGCAGCAGTGCGGTCATGGTGCCGCTGGTGTGGTGGCTGAACAGCAGGAACAGCTCGTCGGTGACCGGCCGCCGCTGCTTGCGGCCGAGCTCGTCGTAGTACTCCGAGCTGCCCGCGGTGAGCACCTCCTCCAACCAGCGGAACTGGGCCAGCCCGAGGGACCCCTCGGCGAAACCCGCCGTGTTGGTGCTGTCCAGGCTGATACCGGTCACGCCGGGCGCGATTGGGAAGGTGTAGTAGGGCTCGTCGTGGTCCGCGCGGAACCCGTGGCCGACCGGTCCGGGACCGGTGTGGGCGGGGTCGCGGTGCGCCTGGATGAACTCCTCGGTGGTGAACGGCCTGCGGCGCTCGTCCGGGGTGACGGTGCGGATCAGCCCGGTGCGGGTGTCCACGACGCTGGCCGTCCGCTGCTGGCTCCGCCCTTCCATGAGGGCCACGATCTCGCGCTTCTCCCGCTCGTCCCGGCCGATGATCTTGCGCGAACCGGTGTACCAGTCGACCAGGCCCGGTACCAGCTGGTCCGGCACCGTGCCGACGACGGCGTTGTCGTGGTTGCCGAACACTGCGTACCAGGGCATGCGCAGCCCCGGGCTGTCGAAGGGGCGGAGGGCGTCACCGAGCAGTCCCGGCAGCACCGGGTACCCGAGCTCGCGGTACCGGTCCGCGACGGCCCCGTCGGGGTGCCAGTACAGCGGGTCGCCGGAGTCCTGCACGCCTTCGTAGGCGTTCGGGTCGCCGGTGTTCGGGGCGACCCGGCCACCGTTGAGCACGCCGAAGTACCAGTCCAGCTCGGCGAGTTCGTGGTTGTCGGTGCTGTCCCCGGTGGTGATCACGAAGTCGATCGGGCGCCCGGTCACCGGGGCTCCGGGCAGGGAGTTCACCCGGTGCACGAGGTGCGCCGCGCCGAGCGCGGTGAGCGTCTCCTGCGGCCGGAAGGCGCCACCGGCCAGCAGGTGGACGTACTCGAAGCGGGCCGGGCTCTGCGCGTCGACCACGTGCAGGTCGGTGAACTGGGTGAACGCGACCACCGGGACCCGGCGGTCGACGCGGTCCGTCCTGCCCACCACCAGGTCGGTGCGGACCACCTGCGGCCACCCGGGACCAGCGGTGAGCCGCCGGTAGCCCTCGCCCGCTTCGGGTTGCGCCACGGACTGCAGCGTGGTGCCTGCGCTGTGCGCCAGCTGCGGTCGCGTGCCCCTCCCGAACGCGGGTGCCGCGCCCAGCAACCCGCCGCCGAGTACCGCACCGGTCATGCCCGCAGCCCGGAGGAAGCCGCGCCTGTCAATCCCTGCCATGTCGGTTTCCAGTCCATGCGCCCTGATCATCGAACTGATCAGAAAATCTTTCATGTTTGGTGGGCGCAGTCCACCACCAGACAGGTGACGAGCGTGCGAACAGCTGACGACGTCCAGGAACGTCCACAGTGGTCGATTCGAGAGGAGGTCTGACACCCCGGGCAGGCAGGTACTACCCGCCCGCGCGAGCCCTGACGGCGTCGCGTCGTCCGCCGGTCACACCAGCGGGCGGCCGGTCCGGATACGGCGGCGGAGGTCCCAGAGGACCAGGTTGAACGGGAAGCGCCGCAGCACCGGCGGCGACCAGCGGACGACCGCGGCGACCGCGGCCATCATCCGGTCGAATCGGCGCTGATCCCGCGCGGTCCAGGGCAGCCGCATCTCCGCGCGGAACGGATCGGGCAGGAACCCGGTGGTGACGAACCGGTTGAACCGGCCGAACAGCAGCGACAGCGGGCGCGGCAGCCAGGCCAACATCGTCACGTCGAGGAGGTAGTCCCGCACCGTGTCGTCGATGGAGATCCGGTCCATCGACTCGGTCCAGTAGTGCTCGAACGCGTCGCGGTCACTCGGCCAGGCATCAGGAGGCACTTGCAGCGTCGTGCCCAGGGCTGCTCCGTCGCGGTAGAACGCCTCGGCGGTCTCGGCGTCGGGCTCACCGAAGAAGAGGAGGTGGAGGTCTTCGAAACCCTTGAACAGGCACGCTGCCACCCACAACTGGAGATCCGTGTCGAAGGCGTTGTATGAGACCGGGCTGGAGTCGGTCGAGCGCACCTGGGCGTGCGCTCGGTTGACACCCCGCCGGAACAGCTCCCGCTCGCGCTCGGTGCCCATCGTCGCGACCGCGATGTAGGCGAGCGTCGTGCGGGTCCGCTTGACCGGGTGGCGGAACAGCTGCCCGCTCTCCACCCGGCTCTCCACCACGCCGTACCCCACCCCGGGCCTGGCCAGCTGCATGATCACGTTCGCGTTGCCCGCGAGGAGCCCCGCCCCGGTCACCGCATTCCTGACCGAGGTGGTCGCGTCCTCCGGAACAGCCACCGTCCGCTGCCCTCCCACGCCTAGGCCAATTCTGCACACGACCGTTTCCAGATAGGGAACCAGCGGCCTCGCCGATCTGTCAAGATGAGCCCATGAGCACGTCACCACTGCGGGTCTACGGCGGGGTGCAGGGCGATCACCGCAGGGCGGAACGGCGGGCGCAGCTGCTCGAGGCCGGTCTGGACCTGCTCGGTGCCGCCGGCGACGGCCCTGCCCTGACGGTGCGCGGCGCGTGCCAGCAGGCGGGGTTGGCGACGCGCTACTTCTACGAGAGCTTCGCCGACCGGGACGCGCTGGCCGCAGCGGTGTACGACCACGTGGTGGACCACCTGGCTACCACCACACTGGAGGCCGTGACCACCGCGGGACCGGACGAGCGGGCGAAGGTCCGCGCCGGGCTTGAGAACATCGTGCGGACGATCGGGCAGGACCCGCGGCGCGGTCGGCTGCTGTTCTCGGTGAGCTTGAGCAGCCCGCTGCTCGCCCAGCGGCGGCTGGACTCCTCGCGGCTGTTCGCCGCGCTGCTGGGTGGCCAGGCGCAGGACTTCTACGGCATCACCGACAGCCCGCACCTGGAGCTGACCACGCACTTCATCGTGGGTGGGCTGGCGCAGGCGCTGACTGCCTGGCTCGACGGCACGCTGCTGCTCGACGAACGCGAGCTCGTCGAGCGCTGCACCGAGGTCTTCCTGGCCATCGCGGCCGGGTTCGGGTCCGCGGCGGCCGAGGGCTAAGCCCCGGTGCGCGGCAGTTCGGCGCGGACTCCGAGCAGTCGGACCGGCCGGTCCAGCGGGAAGCGGTCCAGCGCGGAGCGGGCGGCGCGCTCGATGGCTTCGGCGTCGCGCGTCGGGCTCGGCAGCGACACGCCGTGGGTGTGCGTGGCGAAGCTGGAGTTGCGCACCTTGACCACGACGCGGCGGGCCAGCTTGTCCGCCGCGGCGAGGTCGGCGGCCACCACGTGCGACAGGCGCCGCACCTCCGCGCGCATCTCCTCGACATCGCGGAGGTCGTGCTGGAAGGTCACCTCGCGGCCATGCGAGCGGGCTTCGTACGGCTCGTCGGTGACCGGCGTCGAGTCGTAGCCGTGCGCGAGCGCGACGAGCCACGGCCCGACGTTGGGGCCGAACTCGACAGCCAGCTCGGACATCTCCGTGCGGGCCAGGTCGCCGACGGTCGTGATGCCCCGCGCGGCCAGCTTCTTCGCGGTCTTCGCGCCGACGCCCCAGAGCGCGTCCGTGGGCAGCTCGGCCATGACCTCGACCCAGTTGGCCCGCTCCAGCCGGAACACCCCGGCTGGTTTGGCGAACCCGGAGGCGAGCTTCGCGCGGAGCTTGTTGTCGCCGATGCCCACCGAGCACGCCAGCGCGGTGCGCTCCCGGACCTGCTGCTGGACGACGCGGGCGGTCTGCTCGGCGTCTTCGGTGTCGACCAGCATGAACGCCTCGTCCCAGCCGACCACTTCCAGGATGCCGCCGAGGTCGCGCAGCGCGTTCATCACGTCGGCCGAGGCCGCCAGGTAGGTCTCGTTGTCTGCGGGCAGGAACACCGCCTCCGGGCAGCGTGCGGCCGCCGTCCGCAGCGGCGTCCCGGAGCGGACCCCGGCCGCGCGGGCTTCGTAGGAGGCCCCGGCCACCACGCCGCGCTGCGTCGGGTCGCCGCTGCCGCCGACGAGCACCGGCCGTCCCCGCAGCTCGGGGTGGCGCAACAGCTCGACGGCCACGATGAACTGATCAAGATCCACGTGCAGCAAGACCCGTTCCACACTGCCAGCATCGACGGGTTCCGCCGATCCCGCCAGGTCTCCGGTGCGCGACACTGGCGGCATGAGCAAGCGAAGCGCCGGCGTCCTGCTGTACCGGCTGGTCGAGGGTGCCCCGCAGGTGCTGCTGGTCCACCCGGGCGGACCGTTCTGGAAGAACAAGGACGCGGGTGCCTGGTCGGTACCCAAGGGCGAGCACGACCCGGACGAGGACGCGCAGGCCGCGGCGCTCCGGGAGTTCGCCGAGGAGACCGGCACCGCGCTGACCAACCGCGACCTGCTCCCGCTCGGAGAGGTCAAGCAGCGCAACGGCAAGGTCGTCACCGCCTGGGCAGTCGAGGGCGACTTCGACGTGGCTTCCCTGCGAAGCAACGAGTTCGAGCTGGAATGGCCGCCGCGTTCGGGCCGTCGCCAGCTGTTCCCGGAGGTCGACCGCGCCCTGTGGTGCGATCCGGCCACCGCGCGCGAGAAGCTCAACCCGGCGCAGACCGCGTTCGTCGACCGGCTTCTCGACGAGCTGCGCGAATCCGGGCGCCTGCCTTGAGGACCTGCCTGGAACGGACTTCGCCCCGCCCGGCTCGGGGCCGGGCGGGGCGAAGTCCGCATCACCCGCGCGAGGGCGCTGGCGGAGCTGCTCGCGCGGATCGGCTCAATCCTCGATCGAGGCCTCCTTGGTCTCCTTGCTGACCAGCAGGGCGATCAGCGTGATCGCGCCCACCACCGCCAGGTAGACACCGACCCAGCCGAGTCCGTGGGAGCTGGCCAGCCAGGTCGCGATGTAGGGCGCGACCGAGGCGCCGAGCAGGCTGGCCAGGTTGTAGGACACCGACGCACCGGTGTAGCGCACCGCGGTGGGGAACAGCTCCGGCAGCACCGCGCCCATCGGGCCGAACGTCATGCCCATCAGGCCCAGCCCGACGATCAGGAACGACAGGGTCGCGACCATGGAGCCCGCGCCGAACCACGGCCCCAGCAGCAGGCCGAAGACGATGATCGCGCTGGTGGTGGTGATCAGCGTGGGGCGCCGCCCGTAGCGGTCGGCCAGCAGGCCCGCCACCGGCACCGTAAGGCCGAAGAACACCACCCCGATCATCAGCATGACCAGGAACGACGAGCGCTCGTAGCCCAGCCCGGTGTCGGCCGTGCCGTAGGACAGTGAGAACACCGTCATCAGGTAGAACAGCACGTAGGTGGCCAGCATGATGAAGGTGCCCAGCACCAGGGCCTTGAAGTCGCTGCGGAAGACCTGCGCGAAGGGCACCTTGGCCCGCTCGTTGCGCGCCACGACCTTCGAGAACGCCGGGGTCTCGTGCATGCTCAACCGCACCCACAGGCCGACGACCACCAGCACCGCGGAGACCAGGAACGGCACCCGCCAGCCCCAGGACAGGAACGCCTGGTCGTCCATCAGCTCGGACAGCAGCAGGAACAGGCCGTTGGCGAAGAAGAACCCGATCGGCGCCCCCAGCTGCGGGAAGGTGCCGAACAGGGCGCGCTTGCGCGGCGGGGCGTTCTCGGTGGCCAGCAGCGCAGCACCGCCCCACTCACCGCCGAGGCCCAGCCCCTGCCCGAAGCGGCACAGCGCCAGCAGCAGCGGCGCGATGACGCCGATCTGCTCGTAGCCGGGCAGCAGGCCGATCACCACGGTCGAGATGCCCATGGTCAGCAGCGAGGCCACCAGGGTGGACTTGCG